>JBGTMF010000242.1:0-5500 GCA_041743795.1 Thermodesulfobacteriota bacterium
ATCGCCTGGCTGGGGACCCCGGCGCAGTGGATCGCCCTCGGCGTCGGCCTCTACGCAGCGGTATCGTGGGCGCAGGCGTTGGCGGTACGCGATCCGGCGGCGTTTCGCGCCATCCTGTTCACGCCGACCCTGCGCTACGCCGGCCTCGGCTTCGCACTGCTCGCATTCACAGGCTACGGAATTGGCTTCTGGATAGTCCCCTTCTTCTTGCGTTTGCACGGCGTCAGCGAGGCATGGGCGGGGCTCATTCTGGGCGGCTCGTCAGCGCTCTCCGGCTGGCTGGGGGTGAACTTGGGCGGTGTCTGGGCCGACCGCTGGCGGCAGCGCAGTGGCCGCGGCCGCCTCTACGTCGGCATGTGTACCGCGGCGCTGCCCGTGCTTCCCGGCCTATGGCTGTTATACACCGACAGCACTGCGCTCGCCTTCGTGCTGGCGTTTCCCGTCGGCATGGTGACCAGCTTGTGGCTGGGGCCGGGCGCCAGCACCGTCCAGGATCTGGTGCCTGCGCGTATGCGTGCGATCGCCTCGGCGGCGTATCTTCTGGTCCTGACCTTCGTCGGCTTGGCGCTCGGCCCCTACACGATCGGTCGGTTGAGTGTCGCGATCGGCGATCTGAGGGCGGCGATGGCGCTCGCGCTGCTCGCCAATGCTGGAGCATTCGTCCTCTTGGCCCTGGCTGCGCGCCACGTCGAACGCGATGAGTGCGAGGTCGACGTTCGCGGATAGAGCGAATTCTTCTCGCACCTGATTGGTCAACGCTGCGGTTGACCGGGACCGCGGCGCTGGTCCAATGTTTTTGGACGGACCACGTGTGAGGGAGAAATGCTCGACTGCAGGATCACCGGCGGCATGGTCGTCGATGGAACCGGAACCGCGGCGCGCTCTGCCGACGTCGGCATCCGTGACGGAAGAGT
Organism: Thermodesulfobacteriota bacterium; assembly: GCA_041743795.1. GTDB lineage: Bacteria > Desulfobacterota > Binatia > HRBIN30 > CADEER01 > CADEER01. The sequence continues at coordinate 915 of JBGTMF010000242.1, forward strand.
CGCGGCGGTGGGTGAGGTCGCGGAGGACGCGCGGCAGGAGATCGACGCGCGCGGCAAGGTCGTTTGCCCCGGCTTCATCGACATCCACACACACTACGACGCGCAGGTGTTCTGGGATCCGGCGCTGACGCCTTCGTCGGTGCACGGCGTCACTACCGTCATTGGCGGCAACTGCGGCTTCACCATCGCTCCTCTGGTACCGGAGGCCGGTGATTACCTGATGCGCATGTTGGCGCGCGTCGAGGGGATGCCGCTCGAGTCTCTCGCGCAGGGTGTGCCGTGGAACTGGCGCTCGTTCGGCGAATACCTCGACCAGATCGACGGCGTGCTGGCGATCAACGCCGGTTTCCTCGTCGGCCATTGCGCCCTGCGCCGCGTCGTCATGGGCGACGACGCGGTCGGCAAGGAGGCCACGCCGCGACAGATCGAGGCGATGGCGAAGTTGCTCGGCGAATCGTTGGCGGCCGGTGGCCTCGGTTTCTCGTCGTCTCTCTCGCCGACCCACAACGACGGCGCCGGCAACCCGGTGCCGTCGCGCTATGCGACGCACGGTGAGCTGCTCGCCCTGGCGCGGGTCGTGCGCGATTATCCCGGGACGACGATCGAACTGCTGCCGGGCATCGGGACTTTCGGTGAATCGCATCGCGAACTGATGATTCGCATGTCTCTGGAGGCCAATCGGCCACTGAACTGGAATGTGCTCATCTGCAACTCGATGATTCCGCAGATCGCCGAAGAGCAGTTGGCGGTGTCCGACGAGGCGGCGGCGCGCGGTGCGCGTATCGTCGCCCTGACCCTGCCGCAGGTGATGACCATGCGCGTCAACCTGCGCACGGGATTCCTCTTCGACACGTTGCCCGGCTGGGCCGAGATGTTCGGCCTGCCGCTGGCCGATCGCATCCGCGCCTTCAGCGATCCTGCGACCCGCAGGCGCCTCGACGCGGGCGCGCGGTCCGAGGGGGCGGGGCTCTTTTCGTTTCTTGCCAAGTGGCAGAACCTGACTGTCGCCGAGACCTTCCTGCCGCAGAACTCCATCCACCAGGGGCGGACGATTGGCGAGATCGCGGCGGCGCAGGGCGTGACGCCGCTCGACGCCATGCTCGATCTCGCCGTGTCGGAGGAACTGCGCACGTCGTTCTTGACGCAGACATTCGGCGACGACGCCGAGAGTTGGAAGATGCGCGCCGACAGTTGGCACGACCCGCGCACGATCATCGGTGCCTCGGATGCCGGCGCCCATCTCGACATGATCGACACCTTCGCCTGCGGTACCGCCCTGCTGGGGCCGGCAGTGCGCGACCGCAAACTGATGCGATTGGAAACCGCCATACAACAACTGACGCAGGCGCCGGCCGAGCTTTATGGCATCCGCGACCGAGGCGTGTTGCGGCCCGGGGCATTCGCCGACGTCGTCGTGTTTGATGCGGACGAGATCGGTGTCGGCCCCATCCACACCCGCGCCGACCTGCCGGGCGGTGCGGCGCGACTGTACGCGGCGGCGACTGGGATCGAACACGTCCTCGTCAACGGACGGGAGATCGTGCGCGGAACCGAGCTGACCGGGGAACATCCGGGAACGCTGCTGCGCTCTGGTCGCGACACGGACACCGTGACGGTTAGCGGCACGTGAGCTTTTTCTCCACGGAGGCGCTGAGGACACAGAGAATCGGGTGGCGCCCGACATCCTTTCAAGGTTCATTCTCTCTGTACTGCGTGTCTCCGTGGTGACTTTTTCTTCGAGTGAGGAGCAGCGATGAAAGCCGATGATTTGATTCTCGTCAGTGTAGACGACCACGTCGTCGAGCCGAGGACGGCGTTCGACCAGCACGTTCCCGCCCAGTGGAAGGCGAAAGCGCCGCGCGTCGTGCGCAAGAAGGACGGCAGCGACGTCTGGATCTTCAACGGCGAGCAGGTGATAAACATCGGCCTCAACGCCGTCGTCGGCCGTCTGCCGGAGGAGTACGGCATGGAGCCGACGGCGTACGAGCAGATGCGGCCGGGCTGCTTCGACATCGACGAGCGGGTGCGCGACATGAACGCCAACGGTGTCCTCATGTCGCTGTGCTTCCCCTCCTTCCCCGGCTTGTGCGGCGGACTGTTCGCGCGGCAGCAGGACAAGGAACTGGCCCGTGTCATGCTGCAGGCGTACAACGATTGGCACATCGACGAGTGGTGCGGCAGCTACCCGGGGCGCTTCATTCCTCTGGCACTACCGGCGTTGTGGGATCCGAAGGCGGCGGCGGAGGAGGTTCACCGCGTCGCCAAGAAGGGCTGTCACGCGGTGTCCTTCACCGAGAAACCCGAGGACTACGGCCTGCCCTCCGTGCACAGCGAAGCATGGGATCCGTTCTGGAAGGCGTGCACCGACACTGGTACGGTCATCTGCATCCACATCGGTTCGGGGACGGGGATGAAATTCACCTCGATGGATGCACCGGTCGACGTCATGATCACGACGACGCCGATGTCGATCGTCAACTGCGCCGCCGATCTGTTGTGGTCGCGGGTGCTCAAGCAGTTCCCGACCATCCGCATCGCCCTCTCGGAGGGCGGCATCGGTTGGATCCCGTATTTTCTCGAGCGCGCCGATTACGTGCACGAGCACCACAAAGCGTGGACGTTCCAGGACTTCGGCGGCATGCAACCGAGCGACGTATGGCGCCGCAACATCATCTCGTGCTTCATCGACGATCCGATCGGCGTCGTGAACCGCCACGCGGTCGGCATCGACACCATCACCTGGGAGTGCGACTACCCGCACTCCGACACTACCTGGCCGCGTTCGCCGGAAGCGCTGTTCGCGCAGTTCGACGGCGTTCCCGACGAAGACATCAACAAGATTTCCCACGAGAACGCCATCCGCTTCTTCTCGGCCGATCCGTTCGCCCACCGGGCGAAGGACAAGTGCAGCGCGGCGGCCCTGCGCTCCGATTCGCCCGACGTCGACACGCAGCCAAAAAGCCAACGCGGCGGCAAGGCTCCCGTTCAGGGCGAACGCCGCCCGGTAACGACCAAGGACATCACGGACCAGTTGGCGACGGCGTATACGACGGTGCCGGAGGAAGCCTTGCAGTGAATCGGTCAACCACGCGTCGCAGGCGTCCGAGTCGCCGCGGGCGTACACGCGCTCAGCGCATCGTCGCCCCTGGAATTTCGTAGTACTCGGCACGGATCTCCGGGGCCGCATTTCCATTGGGGGTCGTTACGCGGGCCATGAACCACCAGTCGCCGACTGTTTCGTTGGCTTGCAGGAGCAGCTCGTTGCGGCCGGCGCGTAGCTTCAATGGAAAGAAAGCCGGGCGCAGTTCGTTGAGCAACTGATTGCCGACACCGCTGGGGACGCCGTTCAACCAGGCGATCAACTCGTCGCCGGAACCGTAGACTTCCAGCACGGCCTCGCGCTCATCCGGTGACACCAGGACGGTGCGCAGCGCCGCGGCGGCGAACTCGATGTTGCGGCCCCCCTCTGTTACGCGGCGTGCCAGCCGGTGGTTCATGTCGACCCGGCCGTAGCGCGCCCGGAAGCGCCGCCAGTCTTGGATCGAACCGAGCACCGGATGCAGCGGTTGGTGCGTGGCTGGGTCGACGAGAGCCTGGTAGCGGAGGCGATTGTCGGGATTGTCGAAGGGACCGATGATGTCCCAGGTATCGATCATTCGTTTGGGTACCGGATTGCGGAACAGCGTGAACGCGAGCTGATCGCCGGGGGCGTGGATGTCGATACGCTCGTCCCACGACTCGAAGAGGAAAAGGTCGATGGGGAGCGCGCCGAGCAGTGTTGCTTCGCCGGGGCGATACCACTCGTCGAACTGCGCCGGCCGCGTCCACTCTATGTCGAGTTGGGCGCTGCCCCATTCGCTGCGGCTCACCGGTTGATCGACGTCGCCGTAGAACAAGCCGAAGAGATAGGGGTTGTTGACCACCGTCGTCGAAAGCACGACGCGGTCGTTCGGCTTGCGCCGCTCCTCGATGAGACGGAAGAGATCGCGGTACCCATACTGGAAGCCGTCGATGCCGACCGCCGAATAGGTCGGGTATTCGACGAAGTAGCGGTGCAGATAGGTCTTTACCTGCGGCGCCATCTGCCAGGTCGCCAAGCCGAGCACTGCGAGAATCGGCGGCAGGCGCAGCCACACGCGCGGTAGCCGCTGCAGCATTGCGACAGCGCTGTCGACGCCGATACCGGCGAACAGCGCGAAAATCACGGTGCCGAGGATCGAGCGCGATGCGCTCGGCGTCTCCAGGGCCATCGCGGCACCGATCGGGTAGACGAGGAGCCAGAGGAACAGCAGTTTGGAGACGCGGTCGCGGCGGAGAACAGCTACCGCGGCGCCGAACGCCATCCAAGGAACCATCGCCGTATAGAGGACACCTTGCTCCCGCACGCCGTGGCGCACGACCGGATCTCCCCGCTCGAAGAGAAATTGCTTGCCGAAATACTGCGGCAGGTTCTGCTGCAAGATGATCTCGGCGCGTTCGCGCCGCGGCTTGTCGCTGCCGAGCACCGAGATCTGATTGGTGTACATCGTCGCCCGTTCGAGGTGCCGGTACTGAAACGCGAGGAACGGACCGATCGTCAGCAGGCC
>JBGTMF010000243.1:0-10618 GCA_041743795.1 Thermodesulfobacteriota bacterium
CATGTTCTCGCCGAACCCGGGCCAGACGAAGTTGCCTTCGGCATCGCGGCGAAACCAGTTGACACCGAAAATGCGTGGCGGGTTGTGGATGGTGCGACCGAACGACAGCCAGTGGTTGAAGTAGTCGGCCATGTGGTAGCCGGCAAACGGCAGCATAGCGAATGGATCGCGCCGTACTACGCCCTGTTCGCCGAACGCCGCCGCGGTAGTCTCAGAGCCCATTGTAGCGGCGAGGTATACACCGTGCGCCCAGTTGAAGGACTGGTGCACCAGCGGCATGGTGCCGGAGCGCCGGCCGCCAAAAATGAAGGCGCTGATGGGAACTCCGGCAGGGTCATCCCACCGTTTGTCGATCACCGGGTTCTGAGCGGCCGGCGCCGTGAAGCGGGAGTTGGGGTGGGCGGCCTTGCGGCCGCAGTCGGGTGTCCAGTCTTCGCCCTTCCAGTCGATGGCGTGGGCGGGCGGGTCGCCGTCGAGCCCTTCCCACCACACGTCGCCGTCGTCGGTCAGCGCGACATTGGTAAAAATGGTGTTGGCTCTCACCGACTCCATGGCGCTGGGATTGGTCGAGCTCGACGTTCCGGGGGCGACGCCGAAATAACCGGCCTCCGGATTGATCGCGTAAACCTTGCCGTCATCGGCGGGCTTGATCCAGGCGATGTCGTCGCCCACGGTAGAGACCGTCCAGCCCTTGTCGGCAAAGATCTTCGGCGGGTTGAGCATGGCGAAGTTGGTCTTGCCACAGGCACTGGGAAAAGCAGCGCAGAGGTAGGTGGTTTCGCCGGCCGGATCGGTGACGCCCATGATCAGCATGTGCTCGGCCAGCCAGCCCTCGTCGCGGCCCATGGTGGAGGCGATGCGCAGCGCAAGGCACTTCTTGCCGAGAAGAGCATTGCCGCCGTAGCCGCTGCCGTATGACCAGATCGAGCGCTCCTCGGGGAAGTGAACGATGTATTTCACTTCCGGGTTGCACGGCCACGGTACATCAGTATCGCCGGGCTCGAGCGGGGCGCCGACGCTGTGCATGCACGGCACAAAGGTCCCGTCGCGGCCGAGCGCGTCGATTACGGCGCTTCCCATCCGGGTCATGATCCGCATGTTCACCGCGACGTAGGCGGAGTCGGTGATCTCGACACCAATCTGTGCGATCGGCGAGCCGATCGGCCCCATACTGAAGGGAATCACGTACATGGTGCGGCCCTTCATGCAGCCGGAGAAGAGATCGTTGAGGATCGCCTTCATGGCGCTCGGATCCATCCAGTTGTTGGTTGGTCCGGCGTCCTTCTTGGTGCGGCTACAGATGAAGGTCCGGTCTTCGACGCGAGCGACGTCGCTGGCATCCGATCGGGCGAGAAAGCTACCCGGGCGGAGTTCCTGATTCAGTCGGGTAAAGGTGCCCGCCGCCACCTGTTGTTGCGTCAATCGGGCGTACTCCTCGTCGGAGCCATCGCACCAATACACCTCGGCGGGCATGCAGAGGCCGACCATGTCGACGACCCATTGTCGGAGGGTATCCGAGGCGAGGGTTCCCGGAGCATTGAGCAGCGAGGGCGTGGGCGCGTTCATGCAGCCAATCGTGCATGAGAAGAGAAGCCGACACCAGAGCACGCCGGATTGAGGATCGAGAGGGTCAGCCCCAGCTCTCCGCCCCGGTTTCTCGAGAAAAAGTCGGGATCCTGCCGCCCCAATTGCCGAGGATCGTTGTACCAGGCGGTTCCGCACCTCGCCCGGCCGGCGAAATCATCATTAGACCCAACGGCCTAGTTGGGTTATTCTCTGTCCGGTCTGTGGGTGTTACTCGCGGCTTGTAGCGCTGGGGAAAGGTCCATGTATCGATACCTTGGCGAGAACGCTCTTTCACGGATATCACGGTCGATTCTCGTCGCCGGGTTGCTTCTCGCTCTACCGGCAGCGGCGCTCAGCAACGACGTTGAAGATCTCACGCTGTTGAGCCTCGAAGAGATCATGGACATCGAGATCACGTCGGTCTCACGCTCGGAAGAGCCGTGGTTCGAGGCCGCGGCCGCCGTCTTCGTCATCACCGCCGAGGACATTCGACGCTCCGGCGCGACGCAGATTCCCGACGTGCTCCGCATGGTGCCGGGCCTGCAGGTGGCGCAGGCGACGTCGAGTACCTGGGCGGTATCGGCGCGCGGGTTCAACGGTACGTTCGCCAACAAGCTACTCGTTCTCATCGATGGGCGCAGTGTCTATACGCCGCTTTTTTCCGGCGTCTTCTGGGACGTTCAGGACGTCCTGCTCGAGGACATTGAGCGCATCGAAGTCATTCGCGGTCCCGGCGGAACGCTGTGGGGCGCCAATGCCGTCAATGGCGTCATCAACATCATCACCAAGAACGCCGCCGACACCCAAGGGGCTTTGATTATGGGCGGTGGCGGCAACGTGGATCGCGGCTTCGGCGGCGCTCGCTGGGGTGGTGCGGTGGGTGAGACTCTGCACTATCGCGGCTACGTCAAATACTTCGACCGCGACGGGCTCGGCGACGTGGCCGGCCGTGACCCGCACGATCAGTGGGACATGCTGCGGGGAGGCTTTCGCGCCGACTGGACGCCGACCGAGAACGACTTCGTCAAGGTGCAAGGCGATATCTATCAGGGGGACGTCGGCTCGAACAACGATGTCGCCCTACCGATCGAACCGTTTCGCGATATGCTCCTCGAATCGGTGCGCGTCTCCGGCGGCAACCTCCTCGGCAGCTGGCACCGCCACATTTCGCAGTCCGCCTCGGCGTCGGTCCAAGTGTACTACGATCGCACTGCGCGCGACTCCTTTGTGCTGCGCGAGGATCGCGACACCTTCGACATCGACATGCAGCACCAGTTCGGCGTCGGCTCCCGGCAAAACTTTACCTGGGGGCTGGGCTATCGCCTGACCAGCGACGATATGCGCGATTCTTTCGGTGCCCGATTCCAGCCGTTATCGCGCAACTTTCAGTTATTCAGCGGATTTCTGCAGGACCAGATCGCGTTGACGGATGAGCTGCGACTCACCATCGGGACGAAGATCGAGCACAACGATTTCACCGGCATTGAGGTGCAGCCGAGCGGCCGCTTGCAGTGGAAGCCTCACCCCGATCATGTCCTCTGGGGCGCCGTCTCGCGCGCCGTGCGCACGCCGTCGCGAGCGGAGCGCGACGCCGTCCTCACGTCGTTCGTCACGGTGGATGAGTTCTCAGCCTTTTTGCGCGGCCAAGGGAACGACAATTTCAAAGCCGAGGACGTGCTCGCTTACGAGGCTGGATACCGGGTTCGCCCGGCACACCGCCTCAGCTTCGATTTGGCGATCTTCTACAACGATTACGAAGATCTCGCGTCGCTGCCCTTCGGCGAACCTTTCGTCGACGAGAGTTTTGATCCGGCTCAGTTTGTGGTGCCGGTTTTGACCTCCAATATCGGCAGCGCCAGCGCCTACGGTGTCGAGATCGCCGCCGAATGGCGTCCCGTCGATCGCTGGCGCCTCGCCGGCGGCTATACGTGGCTCGACCTCGACATCGACGCCGGCGCGGTAAACGCCGTACCATTCTCCAGCACCGGCGAGAGCGCGAGCCACCAGGTCAACGCTCGTTCCTATCTGGAGCTGCCCTGGAGCCTGGAGTTCGACACCTCCGTGTATTACGTCGACGACCTGCCTGCGTTCGATATCTCGGACTACGTCCGCCTCGACCTCCGGTTGGGTTGGCACGCGACCGACCGGCTCGAACTCGCCGTGGTCGGGCAGAACGTAACTGACGGCAGCCACCGCGAGTTCGGCAGCAGTATAACCGGCACCGCCGCGGGTGCGGTCCAGCGCAGTATCTACGGAAAGCTGACATGGCGCTACTGAGTGAGTTCATCGGCGCGCCGCGACGGCGAAATGGTTCGTTTCGCCGTTATCTCGGCTTGGCCGTCACCGTAGGCGTTTGCTGCACCGGGTTTGCCGCCGCCATCTCCGACAAATTGCCGGAGAACCGCGTCAAGGCGGCCTTTCTCTACAACTTCGCTCATTTCGTTGAATGGCCGGCGGAGGCAGGGGCGGCTGCGGGTTCGTTGATCATCGCGGTTCTTCGCGACGACGATTTCGTCGACGAGGTCGCCCGCACGGTTGCGGACAAGACCGTGGCCGGTCGCCGCGTCGAGGTCCGTGCGATCGCCGACGTGGCAGACGTCGGAGCGAGTCACATGGTTTTCGTCGGCGAGGACGCCGCCGCCGAGGTCGATGCGATCCTCGCCGCCCTCGCCGACCGGCACGTGCTGACCGTCTCGGACGTCGAGGGGTTCGTCGTCCGCGGCGGCGTGATCGGCTTATACAAGTCGGAAAACAAGCTGCGCTTTCGTATCAACATGGCGGCCGCGCGACATGCCGGTCTGGCGATCAGCTCCAAGCTGCTTCGGCTGGCCGAGATTGTCGACGGACCGGTGGCCGGGGGACGGAGGTGACGTGATCATTCCGCCACGCCACACCATCCAGCGCACCGCGATCATCATTGTCGTCGCCACCAGCGCCATCGCGCTGTTGATGGCGGGATTTGCCTTCGCCGGCGCTCAGCTACTCAACTTCTGGCGCGAGCGACCGGAACGGCTAGCCATTCAGGCAGAGATCATCGGAGCGACCAGCACCGCCGCGCTTGCATTCAACGATAGTGACGCCGCCGCGGAGGCGTTGCGAGCGCTTCGATTCGAGCCCAGTATCACCGCGGCGCGCATCTACGACTCCGATGGGCAAGTAGTTGCCGCCTACGAGCAGCCTGGCACGGGTGTAGCCGAATGGCCGATCGCCGGCGCTGTCGAGCGGCGCTTCGTCGGCGACCAACTGCACCTCTCGATGCCAGTCCTCCTCGACGGCAGGCGTATCGGCAGCGTTTACCTGCAGGCTGACCTTTCGGAAGTGTACACTCACCTCCTCAGCTACTCAGGCACGGTGGCGATGATTCTGCTCGCGTCATGTCTTTTCGCCTTCCTCGTCGCGTCGCGTCTGCAACGGCTGATTTCAGCGCCAATCGAAGAACTTGCGAAGGCGGCGCAACGCGTTTCGTCGGACAAGGACTACGCGGTGCGCGTCGGTCAGCACAGCGCGGTTGAGATCAGCGTTCTCATTGACGCTTTCAACGATATGCTGGCACAGATCCAGCGGCGAGACGCCGCTTTGCGAGGCGCCCGTGACGAGCTGGAGAACCGCGTCGAAGAGCGCACCGCCGAGCTCGAGAAGGCGAAAGAAGCAGCCGAGGCTGCGACTCGAGCAAAGAGCGCGTTCCTGGCAACTATGAGCCACGAGATCCGCACGCCGATGAACGCTGTAATAGGCATGACCGGTCTGCTCCTCGACACCCGACTGAATTCGGAGCAAAGCGAGTTCGCCGAGACGATTCGCCGCAGTGGCGACGCCCTACTCGGCGTGATCAACGACATCCTCGACTTCTCCAAGATCGAGTCGGGGCATCTCCAGCTCGAGCAGCATCCGTTCGGCGTGCGCCCCTGCATCGAGGAGGCGATCGATCTCGTCGCGCCGCGAGCTGCGCAAAAGGATCTCGAGATCCTGTACCAGATCGATCCCGATGTGCCCGAAGAGATTCTGGGCGACGTCACTCGGGTGAGGCAGATCCTCGTCAACCTCCTGGCCAACGCCGTGAAGTTTACCGACAGGGGCGAGATCGTGATCTCTGTCGCCGCGCACCCGGTGACGGATGGAAACAGCCAGGGCCAGCCGTCCGGCCGGTGGCAGCTGCATTTCTCGGTGCGCGATACCGGTGTCGGTATCGCCGCCGATCGAATCGACCGTCTGTTCCTGCCGTTCAGCCAGGTCGACAGTTCGACTACGCGAGTATACGGCGGCAGCGGGCTCGGCTTGGCCATCAGCAAGCGGCTCACCGATCTGATGGGCGGTCGGATCTGGGTTGACAGTGAGTCCCGCCGCGGCTCGACCTTTCACTTCACGGTGATAGGCGCTGCGGCTAAGACCGCCACATCGAAGGAGCCGTCATTTGCCGGGCGCCGCGTCCTCGCTATCGTCGGCAACGCCAGCGCCCGCGCCATTCTGCGGTCGCAGTTGGAGGCTTGGGGGGTGGCAGTCGAGACGCCTTGCGACGGCGCCAGCGCCGAGCGCATTCTGATCGAAGGGGCTGCGTTCGACGCAGTCGTCATCGACGGGCAGAACCCCATCGAACCCCTGCCGGCGGCGCTCGCTCGGCGCGGTGGCGAGGCCGCCGCCGTGCCGGTCATTCTGTTGTCCGCCCTGGGCAAGCGCGACGAGACACCTTCAATCGAACGGCCAGCGGCGACGTTGCTGAAGCCTCTGAAGTTCTCCGCTCTGCGCGAGGTTCTCAGCGATCTGTTCGCCGGGGTGAGCCGCAAGCGCAGCGACTCGCCGTCTGGCAACGTCATCGACCATGATCTGGCACGGCGTCTGCCGCTGCGGATCCTTCTCGCGGAGGACAACGCGGTGAACCAGATGGTTGCCGTGCGAATGTTCGAACGCATGGGCTACCGCATCGACGTCGCCGGCAACGGCCTCGAAGCGGTCGAAGCGGTGCGGAGCCTCAGCTACGACGTCGTTTTCATGGACGTTCAGATGCCCGAGATGGACGGTATCGAAGCGTCGCGCACCATTATACGCGAGTTCGGCGAGCGACGGCCACGCATCGTCGCCATGACAGCAGGAGCGTTGGCCGAGGACCGCGAAGCATGTATGGCCGCGGGAATGGACGACTACGTGAGCAAACCGGTAATGGTGAAGGAGCTACAGCGAGCCCTCGAGGAGTCGCGACCGCCCACGGCAGCCCCGGCCGAGTCCTGTTTGGAGTTGCGCGGACAGGATTGAACTCCGAGGCAAAGCGAAATCGCCGCGTTGGCGATTGCGCTATTGCGTTCAGGGATGCGTTTGGCTTGCCGGCGTGGGACGCGAAATCGCCGCAAACGTCGCCGCGACACTCAGCTGATCCTCTTGCGTTGGCGTGTAGTGACTGTTTGCCCGCGCTCGGGCGATATCACCGACCGATAGGATTCCCACTAAATTTCCCGCGCTGTCGATTACCGGCAGGCGGCGGATCTGGTGTTGAGCGAGTTTGAATTTGGCGCTCTCGATCGTTTCCTCGGGGAGACAGGTGATGGGCTTCCATGTGACCGCGTCGGATACTTGCAACGCCGTCAACGCTTCGTCGCGCTCCGCAGCACATAGGCAAATGTCGCGGTCGGTAAGAATTCCGACCAACTCTTTTCTGCCGTCGACGACGGGAACGGCACCGCAATCGAGTTCGCGCATGATCTTGGCCGCGGAACTCAGGGTGTCTTCCGGCCTGCTTACCTGCAGATCCGTTGTCATGATTTCAGAAACTTGCATGGTCTGATCTCCTTTCCCGTCGCAGTGACAATTCGCCACCGCGAGGTGTGAACGATGGAGCCCAAGTGTAGCGACAATTGTGCCACGTTGGTGATAGCGCTTGTTTTGCGTTATCTGGCCGGGAGTTCCGACGACTCGCCTTGCTGGCGTGTAATCCTTTCAAGCGGAAGGATCCGGCCACCCGGCTGCGAGCCGACCTGAGAGTGTAAAGGCAAGCGGGACGTACCTTCGGTTTGCTTCATTGTATCGCCGCTCGGGCAATGCCGAGGGCGTCTACTGCGGCGACCGGGAGGTATCAGGGTTCGACGGTCGTGAAGCCGGTGACTTCGATGCTGTTGGCGAAGTGACCGTCGCTGCGTTCCGGCAATGGATCGAAATCGAACTTGAATTCTGTGCTGGAATTCGGCGCCAGCGGTCCGTCGTAAGTGTAGGCGCGCACGCGACCGGGGCTGGCTTCGCCGGGGTTCATTTCGTCTTTCCAGCGGAACTCCTGCCGCAGAACCAGATGCACCTCTCGCAGGGAGTTCGACGACTTGTTGATGATCGTGCCGGACACCGAAGTGCTGCCGACCGTCACATCTTTTATGCCGACCGTCGCATCGGCGTCGGAAGATCGGACGAGCGCCGCGTTGTCGGCGGTGGCGATCCGCACTTGCAGTACAACGGCGACGAGGATGACGATGAAGCCGAGTCGTTTGATCATGATCGTGCTCCTTTCGTGGTGGCGTTGGCGCCCCGAGGTAAGTGCGAGGCTGACAGGCGCGGGCTGCTAAAGGCCGAGATCTAGACTGCGCACTTTGTCGAAACGCTGCGCAACGTCGTCCCAGTTGACGATCTTCCAGAACGCTTTGACCCAGCTGGCTTTGACGTTCTTGTACTGGAGATAGTAGGCGTGCTCCCACATATCGAGAACCAAGATCGGTACGGTGCCGTTGCCGATGTTGCCTTGGTGGTCGTAAACCTGCTCGACCACCAAGCGTTGGCCGAGCGGTTCCCAAGCCATCGTGCCCCAGCCGGAGCCCTGCACGTTGAGTGCCGCTTGGGTCAGCTGGCGCTTCATTGCGTCGATCGAGCCAAACGACTCTGCGATGGCCGCGGCGAGCGGTTTCGGCGGCTTCTTGCCGCCTTGCGGTGTCATATTGAGCCAGAAGAGCGAGTGTAGGACATGTCCGGAAACGTGAAAGGCGAGGTTCTTCTGCAATTGGTTGATCGCCTCGAAGTCGTCGTTCTTGCGCGCTGAGGCGAGTTTCTCGAGCGTCGCATTGGCCCCGGTGACATAGGCGGCGTGGTGCTTGCCGTGGTGCAACTCGAGCAATTGCGCCGAGTAATGCGGCTCCAATGCCGAGATCTTGTAGGGAAGTTTCGGGAGCGTGTAAGCCTGCATCGTCTCACCTCTTGTCAATGCAACGTAGCGCGCCCTGGAGCCCGGGGCCGCGGGCCGGTGACCACGGCTGCATGATACCTCGATATGGCGGCGACGCAAAACCGGGCCGGCGGGCGCGGCGGACAGAACCGGGCGCAAGCGTCGATCGGCGGCCGCAATGGTTCCACGCCGCCGCGATCTCATCTCGGCGCCGCTTTACTTTTCGGAGTTGTGGAACGCGTCCGCGCGACCTGAATCCGCCGGCGACATGCGCGCAATCGCCGATTGGTGACGCTGCGAGCGGTGGCGCCGTCGTGCTCGGGAGGACTGCAGTCACGGCTGCTCGCTGGTGTAGATTTTGCTATTGTTCGGCCTATGAGTGTTGCGCGACGGTCGAACGCCGGCGGTGGTCGTTGCGGTAGGGGCCTGGCTGTCGTTGCCATAGTGGTGATGTTGTCGCTGGCGCTGGCGGGCGGACCTGCGATGGCGCAAGACATCCTCTTCGTCACCCAACCTCCGTTTGGCAGCGACTTCACCACGGTCAACGCCACGTTCGGCAATCACCGCGGACACACCGGCGCCGCGCCGCGCGGCGGCGACCTCTATTTGCGCTACGCGGACGGGACACTGCGCAATCTCACCGCCGAAGCCGGTTATGGAACGACCCCGGGGGCGGAGATCGCGGTGCGCGAACCGAGCGTCCACTGGTCCGGGGAGAAGGCATTGTTCTCGATGGTCGTCGGTGGCACGACGCGAAACGTGCTGACTCCGGTGTACTGGCAGATATACGAAGTGACTGGTCTCGCGCGCGGCGCGACTGCCTCGATCACCCAATTGCCGCAGCCTGCCGATTTCAACAACGTCTCGCCGCTGTATGGCCGCGACGACCGCGTTCTCTTCACCAGCGATCGCCCGCGCAATGGCAACCGCGCGCTGTATCCGCAGCTGGACGAGTACGAGTCGGCGCCGACCAACACAGGCCTGTGGTCGATGGCGGCTGATGGCGGCGATTTGCGCTTGCTCGATCATGCCGTATCGGGAGTATTTACGCCGATCGTCGCCAGCGACGGCCGCGTCATCGCCACCCGTTGGGATCACCTGCAGCGCGACCAACAGAACTATCCGGGTGCGTCGTACGGTGCCTTCAACTATGTGTCGGAAGACAGCGGCGAGAGCACCGGCGACGCGGCCGAGATATTCCCGGAGCCGCGGATTCGCGTAGCGGGAAGTCCGTTGCACGGCCACCGCATCAACATCTTCCTGCCATGGCAGATCTTCGAGGATGGAACCGGTCACGAGACTCTCAATCACGTCGGCCGCCATGAGTTGTCGCGCTATTTCGACTCTTCACGGGACGGCCTGCCAGAGTTCATCCCGCCGGCCGGCCGCCGGACCGCCGACCGTATCTTCCACCTGGCCGAGGATCCGACGCGGCCCGGTTATTTCTTCGCCACCTTTGCGCCGGAGTTTCAGACGCACGCGGCCGGGCAGATCGTCGGCCTCGACGGCGGCGAGGGTGTCAACGCCGACGACATGGAGATCGATTACGTCAGCGATCCGATCTCCGCTTCGCCGGTGCCCGAAGGGCAGACGACTCCCGCCGGGCACCCGGGGCTGTTTCGCAACCCAGTGCCGTTGTCCGACGGCAGTCTGATCGCGGTGCGAACGACCGAGGCGCGGGGTGATCGCCGCACGGCGGGTCCACTGAGTTCGCGCTACGACTTCCACCTGGCGACAATCGAGCCAGGTACGCCGTACCGCACGCCCGGCGATCGCCTGATTCCCGGCGGGATCTCGAAGTCGATTTCCTATTTTGACAACTACGAGTACCGGCAGCACACCTACGATGGAGTGCTTTGGGAACTCGACCCGGTCGAGCTGCGGGCGCGGCCGCGGCCGCCGGCGCGCAGCGAGCCGCTGCCG
>JBGTMF010000244.1:0-4343 GCA_041743795.1 Thermodesulfobacteriota bacterium
GCGGGTGTCGCCGTCACCGTGGCAACCTCGCCGGCACGCGAAGTGCATGGGGCCATCGCCAGGGCGAGGACGCAAAGAAGCATCGACGGAACCATTCTCTTGCCGGCCAATTTCGCCACCATCGTCGTCATCGTGTAACTCCTCCTTCACCTCGTCAGTTGCGCGGGTGAACGCGCCAGCGCGATCGCCGTTCCCACAACTCAGGGATATTTGTATAGCATACGACACTACTTTCGGGTAACGACGCGCAGCGAAGCCTCACCGAGCCCGCCGATGGCGCGTTCAATTGGCGCGCCCTGCCAAAAAATTCGTTGACAACATCGCCGCTCGGGAGGAGACTTGACCTACATCAGAGGCGGCGAATCGAGTACGCTGCCACGGAGCGAGGAACATCGCATGGAAACGCCACCGGACCAGCACCAGCGCCCGTAGCGGGTAGTTGACGCGGCGGGTGCTTTCTAAAAAGCTGCAAGAAGCAGCTACAAAAAAATAGTCCCGACATAAGCCGGGACATGCGCGGCGAAAATGCCGTGTCCGATTCAGACCCGATGGCGCAGCTGCGTCGTCGGGTCTTGTCGTTGGTGGAACCTGATCGCGCGAATCCGTGCTTCGATGCGGTACGGGTGTCGGCAAATCGTGCGCAGCAACGATGGCGTGATCTGTTAGTCGCAGGCTCTCTCGCAGCGTGGGAACGCCGACGTGGGCGATCGATTCGAACTACCCATCCATCAACAAACCGGCGACGATCACCAGCAGTGGGGTCGTACCGCTGTTGCGGAGCTCGTGGTGCTCGCCGGGTTCGACGACGACACAGCGGCCGGCGCACAGCGGAATGTCACGCTCGGCGACCCGCAGCGAACCTTCGCCGGCGGTGCACCAGAAAATCTCCCACATGTCGGAGTGGGCGTGGCTGGGCGCCATCTGGCCGGGCGCGAAGGTCGCTTGCGCCAACTGCGTCAGGTGCGGCACCTCTCCACTGCGCAGCAGCACTCGCTTGAGAATCGCTGGGTCGTGCGACAATCCCTCGGCGACGACGCACTCGAGATCGACGACCTTCATTGCGCAGCAGTCTTCCGCTTGCCGCCAGAGCGCGCGGTCATCATGCGCCGCGACTGATGATCAATTCGGTCGTCGTCTTGGTCGCCGCCTCGATCGGGGCGCCACACGGCGCCACCGGAATGGTACGACCGCGTTCGATGAACACCGAAAGCGTTTCACACGCGTCGTCCGACCGGCAGAACACGTCGACGGCGGCGCGCTGTCCATCGTCGGCGCGCACTTCGACGCGTCGCTCGCGGCCCAACCACTGCCAACCGTTGCGCGCAAAACCTTCGGCGTCCGCGGCTTGCTGAAGGGCGCCATTGATTCCGGCGCAGCCGCGCGTATGCCGGGCGGCCCGTTCGGCCGGCATACTGCGGTCGAGGATTCCCTCCGCCACCTCGATGTCGAGACCAGCCCAAACCATTCCGTCGGGAAATGTGATGCCGGTCGGAGCAAAGCGATGGCCGCCGGTGTGACTGGTGCGCCACAACCGCGCCCGCCCGGAGAGGCGCTCACCGAGTTGCGAGTACAGACTGCCGCCGAGTTTCGCGCAACATCGGTCGCGCGAGCCGTGCGTGCACAGCAACAAATCGGTGGTCGGGCGGCTCGCAGCATCGGCAACCAAGCCCTCGCCGCGGACGAAACGACCAACCGCTTCGACCAGATCTGGGCGTGAAACCTCGATCTCGGTGCGTGCGTATCCACCAAACCACTCGCCGGCCGGTCTCCAGTAGCAAATGACCGTGTGGCGATAGCCGCACGGCTCTGGCCCGGCGATCGCCTGCACGCGCGCCAGCGGATCGGCGTCACAACCGCGCAGGTGACGGTGATCGGCGATCTCTGCCGGCCACGGCAACGGCAGCTCGACGAGCACGAATCGCTCCGCGCTCACCGCCGTACCGACGGCGGATTCACCGTTCTCGCGGGACCAGCTCGCGCACCAATGAGCATCTCGGCCGCGGCCGTTCTCAGCAGTCGGTGGCATGCTCATGATGGAGGCACCGTACCAGTAAGGAGCAGTGATTTAGAAGGGCGGCGTCAAATTGAAACACCGCGAAGCTGCACGCTCGTAGGAATCGGCAGAAGGGCTGACTAACCTTGATCTGACAATAGTTCACGGCGCATACCGCATGAGGCTCGCTACTTACTGCCAGATCAAGCCTACTCCCCGAGGTAGCCGGCGGCGCGCAGTCGCTCGAGTACTTCCTCCGGGACAGCCTCCGCAGGACCTTCGTCCTCCGCCGCAGCCGTCTGCCCCTGCTGCCAGCGGCGCAGACGGGCGAGTTCGCGTGCGGAGTCCTCCTCTGTAGCGAGATCGTTGTACTCCTGCGGGTCCGCCACCAGATCGAACACCTGGGCTCGGTTCGCCATGAGATCGGCCACCACTTTTCGCGTTTCGCTGCGCTCCGAGATGAGGTGGACATTGTCGCGGAAATTAGACTCGGAGTAGGCGATCAGACCGGTCCGCTCGACGCCCTCGGCGAGAAAGGGTCGCACCGAGACGCCCGCCATCTGCTTGCTCAGTTCCGCTGACGGCTGCACGCCGAGAAAGTCGAGCAAAGTCGGCAAGACGTCGATGCCGCGCACCAGACCGGGAAAGCGCCCGACACTGTCGAGCCCGCTGATCACCATCGGCACGTGCAGGACGCAGTCGAAGACGGTGTCGCCGTGGAAGCGGCGCCCGTGGTCGCCGAACTCTTCGCCGTGGTCGCTGGTGAAAGCGACGATGGTGCTTTCGGCAAGGCCGCTCCATTCGAGATACTCGAGCAAGCGACCGACCTGCGCGTCGGCTTCGAGGATCTCCGCGTCGTAGTCGTTGATTGGGCCCGGATTGCTCGGCCCCGCAGCGCGGTCGCCGAAGGCCTGCCGCGCGGGTTCGTACGGATAGTGTGGGTTCATGAAGAACATCGTCAGAAAAAATGGAGTGTCCGGGGGCCGCTGTTCGAGGATCTCGATCGCCGTCGTCGCCAAAAGCGCCGGGCTATCCGATTCTTTGTTCTTGCCACCGAGGTACTCATAGCGCGTGTACCCCTGCTCGAAGCCCTTGGTCGATTGCCGGTCCCCCATATGTGGATTCTGCATCGCCGCCGCCGTGAAATAGCCTGCGTCCTTCAGCGCTTCGGCCATCGTAACCAGCGACATCGGCAACTGACTCTGCGGCTTCTGATTGGTAGCGCCATGCACAGCGGGATGCGTCGAAGTCAGGATCGATGCAACCGAAGGTTTGGTCCACGGCGCCTGGGTGATGAACTGGTCGAGAATCAACCCGCGCTCCGCCAACGCGGTGAGGTGCGGCGCCGTGTCGCGCCAGTATCCGTGCCAGGGCACATGATCGCGTCGCAGCGAGTCGAAGAGGATGATGATTGCGTTCTTGCCGGCCGTCACTACCGCCTTAGCCGACCGGACACCGCGCGCGATTGCGGCCGCGCTCGGCGGCGCCCGCAGCTGGTCGAGAATGGCGACTGCACTGGCGCGGCGAACGGCTACCGGCGTGATCGCGTCGGCGCGCGTCAGCTGCGCGACCAAGAATTGTTCACTGCCGAATACCGCGAAGTCCTCGAGGTCGCGACCGATCTGCCAGTGTCCGAGCACCCGCCGATCGGCGCCGAGGTGGAGAATCGAGCCCGCCTTGTGGGTGCCGACCAGCGTGCCGCCGTCGGCGAGCACTTGCAGAGACGACGGATGACCGACAGGGCTGACACGCCAGCAGGTCGACCCGTCGCGCCGGATACAGCGAACCTCATGGCGGTTGTAATCGGCGACCAACAGGTTGCCGTCAGGCGCCAACTCGACGTCCCAGGGCTGCAGCAGCTCCGCCTCATGGCTCCACACGACGCGACCGGCACTGTCGACTTCGAGAATGCGCGGCGGTTGGGCTTCGGCAATTAGCGTGTTGCCGTTGGGCAGGCGATCGGCGTCGACGGGGCGATTCAGCCCGCCATGTTGCCAAACGGTCGCGCCGTCCGCATCCAGCTCGATGACCGCCTTGCGCCCCGCACTGGTGATCAGGAAACCGCCGCCGGGGAGAAAATCCGCATCTTCGGGTATGGGTATCGAGAACCGCTGCCGCTCGACACCGCTGGCATCGTAGACGACGATCCGACCAGCGCCCTTGTCGGCCACCAACCACCGTCCGTCCGGCGCGATGTCGACCGCCGAAACGCGCGACAACCCCTTCGACGTCAGTCGCTCGCTGTCTCGCGAAATCGCAAATACCTCTGTTCGCGGCGGACCGACCTGCGGCACCGGCGCCGGTGCTGGCGCGGTTTTCCCTTGCTGCACGTCCGCCGCCACCGCGCCGC
>JBGTMF010000245.1:0-5544 GCA_041743795.1 Thermodesulfobacteriota bacterium
GGCTGGCGGCGCATCCGGAAGCGGCGTCTCACGGCTTCGGCGTTTCGCGGCCAATCTGCGCGGCGTCCTGTCGCAGCGTACGACGTGGATCGGCGTTTCCTTTGCTGCCCTGGCCGGCTCGGGGATGGAGGCGGCGGCGGGCATGGCTGGACCGATGATGATCGACCTCGGCATCGCCATGGAGACCGTGGGCGTGTTCTTCGCCGTGCCGGTGGTGATCGCCATGGCCGGCGGCGCCCTCGCTGGCGGCTGGCTTGCGGATCGCTATTGGCGCGAGCGCACAGCCGGCGGCGCACTGGTGGCGTTAGCGCTTTGCGTCGTCGCCACCGCCGCCGCGGTCGCCGTCGGCTCGCGCCCTCTACTCATGGGATCGCTGACAAGCGCATACCTGTTTTTCGGGGTCCTCACTGCAGCAACCTACGCTCTGCTGATGGATCTCACCGACCCGCGCCTCGGGGCGACGCAGTTCAGCACTTTCATGGGAGCAATCAATCTCTGCTATGTCTGGTCGGCCTGGGCGGGCGGAGCCATCGCCGGAAGCCGCGGCTACCCGACGGCGCTGCTGGTAATGACCGCTTGCTCGCTCACGGCCCTGGCTTTGCTTCCGGCTCTTAGACGTCGCGCCCCGGCGCCACGGATCGCTTAAACGCAAACGAGAAGAGGGGAGACCACAGGGACGCGACTCGGCGATAATCTCGGCGTCGTACTGCTTCAGCTCGCGCCCAATCCCAAGGCCGAAATGGACCGGCTCAACGCGCCACATTATCGCCTTCCCCTCGCCGTTGGTTTCCCGTATTGCGAGGCTAAGTCAGGCTTCTGATTCGTTCGGCAGGCCAACGGTCAACGGACAGAGGTGCCGATTCGATCAGACGAGCGTACGTCCGGCTTCGGCGAGAAAGCAACGGTACGCAGAATTTCAGCTCATCGTAGATTGCTTTGTGTCGCAAAGAGACGTGTGCGGTGACGGTGTCCAGCGGCGAATGGCAAGATCCAGGCGTTGTGGAGGGCTCACAATTCGTCCATGGGGTCGGATTCATCGATGCGCATTGCTCACGTCTCTGATCTCCATGTGCTCGCGCCGGCCGGCGTTGCACTGCATCGCGTGCTCTTCAACAAGCGCATCACCGGCTACGCCAACCTGTTGCTGAGTCGCGGCCGCGTGTACCGGCGCGAGTACCTGCTCGCAGTGCTAACCGCGGCTGGGCGACACGCCGATCATGTGGTCGTCACGGGGGACATCACCAACCTCTCACTGGAAGGCGAGTACAGCGAAGCCCGCCGCCTCCTGGACGAGGTCTCGCGCTCGGCCGAGGTCACCGTGGTGCCGGGTAATCACGACATCTACCTTCCGCAGATCCATCATGACCGCCGCTTTCCGCACCATTTCGATAGCCTTCAAGGCAACGATCTCGCGGAGCTGGAGATCGACCTGCCCGCGGGTCGCTATCCGTTCGTCAAGCTGCGCGGATCGGTGGCGCTGATCGGCCTTTCGAGCGCCGTTCCCAGACCGCCATTTGTCTCCGCTGGATACCTGGGACGCGAACAGTTGGCTGCTCTCGCCAGGGTCCTGGCCCATCCCGAGGTGGCGCGTCGGCTGCCGGTCATTTTGATTCATCACGATCCGCTCGACACGCGCCATCGCCTCGAACAGCTGCGCAGCGGTTTGTTGGATGCCCGAGCGTTGCGGCGTGTGCTGCACCCAGTCCCGCGCGGCTTGGTGCTCTTCGGCCACCTGCATGTTCGACGCCGCGATCAGCTCATCACCGCAGCGGGTGCGATCGATGTAGTCTGCTCCAGCGGCGCCGCGCTCGACCACCCGAGCGACCATGTGCGCGCGGGTTTCAACCTCTACGAGGTCGATGACGAAGGACAGATCGTCGGGCTCCATGCGCACGTTCTCGATCCGAGCACGTCGACCTTCCGCGTCGCTCCACTCGCGCGCGGGCGGAACCTCATGTGAAATATCGCCGCGCCCTCCTACTGGCGGACGTGCTGGGAGACGTGCGGCCCGCCATGGCCGCCCTGGCTCGCGTCGCAACCGATCTCGAACACGTGATGGTCGTCGCGTCCTCGGGCGCTGCGCGAGACAGGTCGCTCTTCACAGGCGACGCCGAGTCGGACGAAGGTAGCCGGCGCGCTGTCGAACGGTTGCGTCACCAAGTTCAGGCTGTGGCGGCGAGCTACCATGTTGAGTTCGCTTCCGACATCGATGCGGTGCCGCTGGTACAGCTCGCCCTCGACGCGAACATCGACTTGCTCGTCATGAGTTCCCGTGCGCTGCGAGATGTGTCGGTGCTGGCGGAGGTCCACAAACAGCTCCTGCTACCAATCCTCTGGCCATTCAGTGAGGACGGCGAGGAAAAGGCGATAGAGCGGGTCTTCTGCGTGGCACTGGGGCGGGCGGGCCGCGCCGCGCTGGCGACATTTCTCCGCGACCACGCCGATCCGTCATTGCACGTGACGCTGCTGTCGCCTACGCCGCCGACCCCGGACGAGCTGGCTTCAATCGTGCAGATCTCGGGCATCCGCGCCGCGGTGGAGATACCGAGCGGCCGGATCGCACCGTTGCGTCGTCTGCTCGCTGACGAAGCATCGCATCCAGTGATGGACCTGTTGGTGTTGACGCGCATTCCGACCACGTTGATGCTCGGCATCAGCTGGCCCACACCTGTGCTGCTGTTGCCGCCGCCACCCGGCCTCGCGCCGGCACGCTTGCGGACGCTTGATGTCGCCGATCTGGTCGTGGACCAAACGGGCTCGCTGCGCACCCGTATTCACCTCGAGGCGCGGGTCGGTTCGCTGGCGCCGGTGGCGTCTGGCCGGTTCGCGTTCGTTTCGGACGGCAACGTGGTCGCGAGCGCCGTCTCTGATGCCAACGGGGACGTCACGTTGCCCGCCGGCATCGATGCGACGTCGCTAGGGGTCCTGCGGGTCGACGATGAGGTCCCGGTCGATGTGCTGGCGGCGATCGAGCGACGCATTCACGTGATACGCCCCGGTGGGGAGTCGCTGATCGTTTTCGACTGCGAGCTCGACGACGAGCACCTGAGACAGCTGCGGCGCCTCGTCGCCGCACCGGCGGCGCTGTTGGGCGTTCGCCTACGCCCCACCCGAAACATTCGTTCGATCCGGGAAAGCCTGCGGTCGATGAGACTGCCAACCCACGTTGTCGACGCTAGCGCGGTGCTCGATGAAGGCGCCGGACTCGACCTCTCCGTGGCGTTCGATCCGGTCCGGCTCGCGAGGGTGGCGTCGCTGCTACGACGGGCCGGCTTCGCGGTCGCGGGAATTTTCCATAGTGGTCTCGCCGAGCCGCGGGCGACGTCGGTGACAACGGCAGAGCCCGTTGCCGGCAGCCAGATCGAGATCGAACTCGACAACCGCCGTGCCCGACACTGGTTGCTGTCGGCAATCGCGAACAGCAAGCGCCACGTTCACCTGCAGGTGTATATGGCCGCCGACGACGAGGTGGGCCGATCCGTCGAAGTTGCGCTGGCCGAGGCCGGCGCTCGCGGTGTCACGGTCCGTGTATTGGTCGACTCGCTGCACGGGCTTCACGGTTCGTTCGGAACCGAGAATCCGCTGCTTGCGCGACTGTGCACTCGACGCGGAGTCGAGCTGCGCATAGGGCATCCGGTCACTGAGCTTCCGTCGCTGGCCGACTTGAAGCAGCGCGATCATCGCAAGCTCGTCGTCGTCGATGAGACACTGGCGTTGATCGGTGGACGCAATCTTTCCCACGAGTATTACACGAGCTTCGAGGAGGTGGCGATCAACGCGACGAGCCCCTGGCGCACCGTTCCTTGGCTGGATGCGGGTGCTCGACTGCATGGCGCGGCGGTGACGACGGTCGCGGAGTCGTTCCGCGAGGCGTGGGTTCGAGCGGGTGGGGCACCGTTTCCGATCGTGCCGACGCCGCCGACAGGAACGAGCACCTTGCGGGTGGTCGTTCATCGTGGGCTGCACGACGCACATACCCTCGAGACGTACCTGGACCTCATCAATGGTGCGGTCGCACACATCGACGTGGTCAACGGGTTTCCGCTGATGCTCGAGCTACAGCACGCGCTGTTGCGCGCGCGCGGGCGCGGCGTACGGGTGCGTGTGCTGACGGGGCATGCGTCACCGACCCATTCGGGCCTGCCATTCCCTGGGCCGTGGTCGCTCGCGCGCACCACCGCAACGGAACTCGTCCATTCACGCCTCGATCCCCTCCTCGAGGCTGGCGCCGACATCTACTCGTTCGCCATACAGGACCTGTCCGGTTGGGATCCGGCGCTCGGCGTCGTTCACCCTCACGTGCATGCGAAAGTCATGAGCGTCGACGGCGAACGCTGCACTGTCGGCAGTGCGAACCTCGACATCACCGCCGCGTATTGGGAGAGCGAACTCATCGCCGTGGTCGAAGACGCCTCGATTGCGCGGGCCCTCGAAGCGCAGATCGACACCCTGATCGCCGGATCGACCCGTTGGCTCCGCGACCATCCAACTTGGCAAAAAGCTGCCAATCGGCGCGCGTGGATGCGCCATTGGCCCAGCGTGTTGTCGGTCTGAATGCCGAGTCCTGCGATAGGTTCCGTGAATCCGGAGGGTTCGAAGCGATCAGCCGGTGGTTGAGGGAAGCGATACCACCGGTCGGGCGACATTTCGTGAACCCGGAGGGTTCGAAGCGATTAGCCGGTGGTTGAGGGAAGCGATACCACCGGTCGGGCGACAGGTTCCGTGAACCCGGAGGGTTCGAAGCGATTAGCCGGTGGTTGAGCGAAGCGATACCACCGGGTCGGGCGATAGAAAGTTGACCGCACCCCGAAAGGGGTGCCAGATATCGGTCCGGCAAGATCACCCTCCATGGCGTCGACCTATTTGAGCCTTCATTACCACCTCGTCTTCGGCACCAAAGACCGCTTGCCGCTCATCGAATCCGAGTGGCGATTTCGCCTGCACGAGTACCTCGGCGGAGTCATCCGTGGACTTGGCGGTTTCCCTGAAGAGGTTGGTGGAGTCGCAGATCACGTCCATCTGTTGATCGGATTGAAGGCGACTCACTGCCTTGCCGATTTGGTGCGCGAACTGAAGAAGGCATCGTCGAAGTGGGTGCACGAAGAGATCGGGTTGCGGCGCTTCGCTTGGCAGGAAGGCTACGCGGCCTTCACCGTGAGCGCGACCGCACGGGAATCCGTGCGAAGCTACATCGCGAACCAGCACGAACATCATCGGGTGAAAACCTTTCGCGAGGAGGTCGTCGAGATGCTGGAGAAGGCTGGAGTCGCGTATGACCCGAAACACCTGGTCTGAGCGGATGCGCGGAGGATGGGCTCTGGCTGGCACCCCTTCGGGATGCGGTGGAGGCGGGGGTTTCGCAACCGGTGGTACCGCTTCGCTCAACCACCGGCTAATCTCTGGCATCCCTTCGGGATGCGGTGGAGGCGGGGGTTTTCGCAACCGGTGGTACCGCTTCGCTCAACCACCGGCTAATCTCTGGCATCCCTTCGGGATGCGGTGGAGGCGGGGGTTTTCGCAACCGGTGGTACCGCTTCGCTCAAC
>JBGTMF010000246.1:0-13278 GCA_041743795.1 Thermodesulfobacteriota bacterium
GGCTGCTGCTGCTCGAGCTGCCGGCGGAGCTCCGTGGCGCGTTCGCTCAGCTCGCCAATATCCTCACTGAGCCCCGACGCCTCTCGGCGGATCTGCGCAATCGCTTCAGGCACGGTTGAACCCCGCGTTGATCATCCCTGCGAGCCCGCCCTGTGCCTGCGCCGAGCGCATCCCCTCGGTGTCGTCTTCGAAGAGCGCGCGCTCGAGCGGCAGGTTGCCGACGAGCAGCTTCGCGATCTGCGCGGCTGCGCGCTCACCTTCGGCCTCGAGGTCGACTTCACCGCGCTCCCAGCGCTGCAGCTCTTCGCAGTCGAGCTCGCCACCGCACATTGGACAGAACGTCGCGCAGACCTCGATCTTGCACTTCGTGCACTCGCGCCAGGTGCGCCCCTCACCGAAGAACCGCGCGCCGCACTGGCCGCAGTAGTCGTGCCGTCCGAAAGCGTCGCAGCGGCCGCAGCAGTGGACTCCGTCATCGATCAGCCCCTGGACCGACACCCACGCCCGTTCGTCGACGTCGAGGTCCTCGAGGTCTCGCCACGGACGCGTCTCCGGCCATCGCTTCCAGGTCTCCCAGATCAGCCGCTGGTCGGGATCGGCGCAGTACCGGTAGAGCTCAACGGCGCCGAGTTGGCGGCGCTTTTTTTTTGCGCAAGCGCGTCGTTGAGAGCGACCGCCGCCCGTTGGAACTCTTCCGGTGACACGCGGTCGAACGACACGACGCGACCGATGCTCTCGCCGCCCGCGCCCTTCACGTGGCGGAACCAACGGTCCGGGGCAGTCTCGCCGAGGGACTGCTCAACGCCGCCGTACGCCCGGGGCACCAGGAGCACCTCGAACTGTGCCTCCGCGTGCAGGTTCCCGCCGTCGTACCGGTCGAGGAGCATGCGCGAGACGTCAATTCTTGCGGCGTCGTCGAACGGTTCCGCCGCGAGCATGAGCTTGCGGACGTACCGGCGCTGGATCTCCGATTCGTCACCGCGCGACGGACGCCGCGCCACGATCTGATCGGATCCGAGCTGAATGGTGACGGTGGGGTCGAACCCGGGGGTCGGACCACCGTCGGGTGAAATTTGGTTGGACATATCCTCGCTCCTGCCTGCATTTGTTGAGTGGGGGGGCCGGTAGGCGGCCCGTCGAAGGGGGACGACGACAGTTCGCCTACCGGCTGTGTTCTGAGCCGAGGAGGCCCTACGGCTCAGGGAGAAAACTCACCTCATTCCGAGTGCCTTCTTCGTCTGGTCGTAACCCTCGCGGACTCCGACCCCCGCCGACCCGGCCAGCGTCCCGATCACGGGATCGATCGCGGTGCCGGTGAAGACGTTGATCAGCATCGTCCCAACGCCGCCAACTACCGCCGCGACGAACGGAGAGAGCTCCGGCGGAAGGAATTGCTTGGCGAAGTGCACGACGATCGGCGTGAGGTTGGCAATGACCAACATCACGTTGCGCGTCAGGTCGGCGGCGTTGCCTACCTCCGCCGCTTCCTGCGCCCAGACGGTGCCGGCGAACGCGAGAGCGAATGCCAGTGCCGGCCAGAGTCGGAAGAACCGTTTCAAGTACTCCATCGAGCCTCCGGATTACGCCGCCTGCCGGTCGGGGACCTGGCCCTGCGTCGCTGCGCCGGCCTGCGCGGTCTCCTGGCCGCAAACGATGTACTGGCAACGGCCGCGGAAGTTCTCGCGAACCGCGCGCCCGTTCTGGAAGTTGAACCCGAGCTGCTCGGGCACGATTCCAACCGCGACAATCAGGAGCTCGCCCGACTTGAGATCGACGATCGCCAGGTTGATTCGCTCGTAGCCGAGCCACTGTGCGATTCGCGGCGTGATCGCGTCGAGCAAGCGTTGCTCGAACTTAGGGACGCGTCCCCAGCTTATCATGCCTTCCTCGGTGTTCACCGTCCCGTCGACACCGGGGCCGGTGCCGAGCGAGTGGTGGATCTCGGATTGGAACGTCTTTTCACAGCGGAAGTCCTCGACGATCCCGAGCGAGATCGGTACCGCGCCGCGCTGCCCCGGTATGACCAGGACCTGAACTCTTGCAGATGCGATTGCCATAGCGTTTCTCCTTGCGGCTCCTTACGCCGCCAGCTGGACGTTGATCTCGCGTTCGGCGACCCGGTCCTCGATGCGCGCGTAGTTCGCGAAGCCCTCGACATCGATGTGATTCAACTCGCCGCCGATGCGGATCTGGAACTTCATGGCGAGAGCGCCCGCCGAGACCGTCACCGAGATGATCTGGAACGCCGGTTGCACTTCGCCGTCGCGCGACCCCTGGACCAGGGCCCCTCGATCGACGAACTCCTGGAGTACTCGCGACAACGTCGCCTTGGCGCGCGCCACGATCTCGGAGTCGGTCCACCGACCCTTGTAGGGCTGGAAGGCGTCGCGCACGGACTGGTCGATCTGATCGACCGTGTCGATTTCCGCCTGGATGCGCGGCATGCGCTTGGACGTGTCGCGCGAAGTGGTGACGGCGAGGGACACGACAACCTGCTTGCCGCCGCCAACGGTCTCTTCTTTCAGCGTGATCAGACCTGCCTCGATCATCGCCTCCCGCTCGGTCTTGTTGCGCCGGTCGTTCTCGTGGAGCCCGACGAACCGCATACGCTTGTTCGTCAGCGGGTTCTCGTACGGCTGATTGCCGGCGACACCACCCGCCACGCCCGCGGCGATGAACACCGGGTGCAGGTACTCGAGGCCCCCACCCGTGCCGAGGATCGCCGGCCGCTGCCATGTCAGGCGGAAGCGTTCGTGGTCGACGCCGGCGGCGATCTGGTCGACAGCCGCGTCCGAGAGTCCGGGGGTGACCCCAGCGAAGCAACGGAACCACCGTCCCGCCGATCGCATCTCCTCGAGCCAGGTGCGCACCAGTACGAAGACGGCCGTGTCGTCGGTGTCGAGCAGAATGATGCCGCCGGCCTGACCAGCCTCGATCGTGTCGAGGGCATTCTCCCAGTCGGTGATCGTCGCCGGCGGCGTGGTGCCACCGGCGAACGAGAAGGTCGCTTCGTCCGGTTCCCCGCGCGGCCCGAGCTCCTCGGCGAGGTAGCGGCCGCGGGTGCGGGTGTTGATGAAGTCGAGGATCGCCGTGTTGTAGCCGCCGAGGATCACCGGAGCCGCCGACACGTTGGTAGCCGCCAGTGGATCGAGCCCCGTCGACGGCAGGAACTTGTTCACCGTGGGGCGAACACTTGCCGTGTAGTCGAGCTGGTTGTTGATGTAGTTGGCGAGCTTGTCGATCGACGCAAGCGCCGACTCGGCCAGCGGCAGGTTGAGGTCGACGGTGCCATCCAGGACCGTCACCAGGCGCGCTGCCGGGGGCATCAGCGTCACCGTGACGCCGACTGCCGTGGTGGCGAGTACCACACCGTCGTCGGGGGCGTCGATCGTGATCCGGTCCTCGTCCGTATCGTGCGTTGCGGTGAGGCCTGCGACGCTCCCGATCGCCGTCGCCAGCGACCCGTATGTCACGGCGGCAGATCCGCCGATCGTCACCGAAGTATTTCCGCCGGTGACGCTCGCGTCATCGTCAAACTCGAAGATGAAGGTCTCGCCGCGGGTGGTGACCGTGATGGTCTGACCATCGGCCGGTTGCCCGGGGTAATCGATGATCCCGACCGCCGAGAGGATGCGGATCGTCGCCGTAGCGGCAGTGCCGGTGTGATGCACCGACAGCAGGAGCCCGAGGTTGTCCCCGATCAGCGGCGCGCCGAAGGTCGAGGTGATCGTGACCTTCTTCCCCTCGGTCGAGCCGGCCCCGATGGTGACCCCGGGCCCGTTCGCGTGCGTACCGTACGCCAGGCGAGTGACCCGGATCAGGTCGGTGCTGGCCCCGTCGTCGATCACGGCCGTCGCCGGCGTTGCCGGGTTCGGGCGAACGGTGACGATCGTCGGGGCGCCGAAGATGTTCCGGTCGGCAAACGAGTCCTTCGCGGTGCGAATAAGCGCCACGCCCTGGTCCCCGGTGCGGGTGGGGTCGTGGACGGCCTGCGCGTCGGCCGACTCTCGGAACCGGCGCAGCGTCAGCGGCTTCCCGTCCCGGAACGGTGAGACGACGATCAGGTCGTTGACCTCATCGATTCGAAGCTGCTCTTCGGTCTCTACGTCGGTGAACGTCGTCACAGACGGCTCGACGTTCCGATCGCCGAACAGGTTGATGTGGGACAGTGGGCTCAACATGCTTTCCTCCTTCGGTCCGCACCGAGGAAGGACGCCAAGAGGCCTTCCCACTCGGCCGCGGGCCGGAAATCCAACCGGCCGCACCGGTCAATGACGTTGCTCGAAAATGCTCGCTTGATGCGCTCGCGCAGGCCTTTGCGCTGCGCGAACTCGCCGAACGAGATTCGCTCTGACTCGTTAGGCATTGCCCGCCACCTCCGTGAGAACTGAGTCGATCTGGGCTGGCGTCGGCGGCGCCGCGTTCAGCTGGTCGTAGCCGCCGGTGATCTCGAGGACCCGGTGGTACACGAAGTGCGGACGCTGGCTGTCGGCACCGAGGTCCTTCTCGCGCAGCGTCATCCCGTGCGCGAAGATGTCCGCGAGCTCGAGGCGCGCCGCCGCCATGAACAGCTTCACCAGCTGGTGGTACAGCCGCAGCTCGTCGGTCTTCTCGGCGTACGTGAGAACGCCGATCGTGCCCGTCCACTGCTCTGTGGCCACCGATCCGATCTCGCCGTCCGGGAACTCGATCTCTTCGCCAAGATTGCCGATGTATTCGCGGCTCTCGCCGTGCGCGATCACGATCGCGTGGCACGGGAACCTCTGCTCCATGTGCGGGTAGTTCTCGAGGATCTCGATCCGGCGGGAGTCGCGCAGACGGTTCCGGTACGCCAATCGGCGCGGCGGCTCCGCGTTCCAGAACGCGCGCCTCAGTATCGCGTCGATCTGCGCGTCGTCGTTGAGGAGAGCGTAGAGCGCCTGGTAGCCCGCTCGCAGCGTGTCCTCGATCAGGATCTCGGGGGAGATCCACCCCAACCGGTCGTCCATGACTGCTTACTGCTCCGTCTTCCCGTCGTTCACCGGCTTGTCGGCGTTCGGTGCCGGTGCCGGTGCCGCTACCCGCTTGGTTGAATCGCCGGCGGGCGGGATCGTGGTCCCACCCGCCGGTTTCTCGGCGGGTTTGTCCTGTCGGGGGGAGCGAGGAAGCTGCCCTTCCAGGAATCGCTGCCGCCGATAGGGATCCGCTTCCATCACCTGCACCTGCTCCGCCGTCGGATCCGCGAGGATTCCGTCGTCACCAAACGTGAGATCGACGCCGTCTATTCGAACGGTGTGCAGCGTCGTCGGTTGGCGTGCGTCGTAGAAACGTCGTCGTGCCATTCGGGTTCACTCCTCAGTCGTAAAGCGGCGCGACCGCAGCCATCACCGCGTGCAAGCAGTCCATCGACACGGCGATCGCCAGCCGGTCCTCGATGGCCGGTGCCGCGGCGTCGAGCGCGCGCGAGGCGTAGTGCCCGGCCGGGGTCGGCGGGATGTACCAACCGGGCGTGTCCGGGGTGATTGTGCGGAACGTCATGTACGACGTGTGCCGCCCACCGGCCGGTGTCGTCGTCGTGTACCGGGTGAGACCCTCGTACTGCGGCGTCTTCCACGTGTAGCCGTGCGGCAGGTAGTCAGGTACCGCCTCGCGGCCGAACGCCTGCCGGTAGTAGTCGTACGCCTTTGACTGAAGGCCGTAGTCGCCGACCGTGGCCTTCCCGCTGCGGCCGATGCGCACCAGGTCAGAGGCCTTGAGGCTCTGTCCGTGTCCCAGCTTGCGCGCCGTGTTGTAGATCGACAGCGGCATCGCCATGCGACGCCGCTCGGGCGTGCTGCCTCCGCCGTCCTTCTCCGGCGTGCGATGCCGGAACGGGACCGTCGCGTAGCGACCGCCCTTGGCGTTCGTCTTCCACTTACCCTTGCCGGTTCCCCAGCGAGAGGCGAGGTGAAAGCCGGCGCGGCCCCACTCGAGCCACCAGGCCTGGCGCGTGGTGTTGATCACGGCAACCTGGTCGCGATCGCCCATGTACGGGTAGGCGAGGGACTCGGGCGAGAGCAGGTGCGCGATATACTCGCCACTGACCGAGTGGTGACTTGCGAGGTTCACCCATTGCTCGCGGATGAGCTCGCCGGCCTCGCGGATCGCGTTGTCGGTCGCCGGCGAATACATATCGTCCGGGATCGGAATCGAGAATTCCCGGGCCGCCATTACTCTCCCACCGCCTTCGGGTCGAAGAAGTCGTACCTCAGCGCCAGCGACCGGTACGGCATTACCTGCCCGCCCTCGTCGCGGCTGTACGGCGACCAGGTGACGTACGTCGGCCGCGCGCGGTAGCGCATCGTGTACTGGGTGCCTTCCGTCGGCCCCGCGCTCCAGACGATGTCGCCATCGTCGTTGACGCTCAGATGTGCACCGACCAGGTACTGCTCGAGCTGGCCGCCCACGATCGCCTCGACGAACTCGATCGCGAACGCCGGTCGTACCCGCAGCCGCTCCGTCGAGCGTTCCGCGTTGTCGAGCTCGCCGCGAATGTGCAGCTCGTTGTTCACGACGATCTGCCCGACCTGCAAGACGATCATGTCGAGGTGGCCCGGCACGGTCCCGGCAGGGAAGGTGAAGCTCGTAGCACCCTCGAGGCGCTGCCCAGGGACGTCGTAGAGATCTTCGCGCTTGCGATTGAACGCGAACACCGTGATCGGTGACCCGTCGTCCCACAGCAGGCCGCCCTCGCAGATGGGGCAGTCGATTGCCGCCTGGCGGGTGCGCGAGTCGCGACACGGGCACATCCGGTTCTTGCGCCACAGCGCAGGCGTCCCGTGCGACGCGATCGCCGCGTTGAACTCGCCGGCGTCGAAGTGTTCGACCGCGCCCATTGCTGCCGCCCCGGTAATCACATGAACCCCACAGCGACGCCGCGGTTCTGGCGCTTGAAGGATCGTCGGATCTCACCTTCGCGCGCGATCGCGAGCTCGAGCATCCCGGAGTACGCACCGTACTTGCCGCCGAAGTTGCGAGAATGGGACATGCCGTCCAGGCCGAGCGATCCGCCCGATACGCCGCCGGAGC
The DNA here is from genome assembly GCA_041743795.1 of Thermodesulfobacteriota bacterium. GTDB lineage: Bacteria > Desulfobacterota > Binatia > HRBIN30 > CADEER01 > CADEER01. Next base: position 7,048 of record JBGTMF010000246.1, read on the forward strand.
GGGTGTTGATCATGATGCCGCCGAGGGTGAGCAGCGTGCGCAAGCGCAGGCCCTCGAGAAGGTCCTCGTGGTACGCGAGTAGGTAGCGGTCAGACTCTGACTTGGTCGCGCCGAAACCCGTGACGTAGTCGATGAAGATCGACATCGGGATTCCGCGCGAGCCGGTGGCCACCGAAGCGATGAACCCGTTGAAGCGCAGTGCGATCGCCTGACCCTCGCCCGGGATGATCTTGAAGCGACCGAACTTGTAGTCGCCCTTGATCCAGGTGAGCGGCAGAGAGAAGGTCGGGTTCGTGCCCGGGTACGCGTACACCCACCGGGTGATCTCGACCACCGGCGCGTAGTTGAGACGCGTCTCGCCCCAGCGCTGTTCGTTCCAGTTGCCGGGGTCGTAGTCGTACGCCGGCTCCTCGAGGTCCTCGACCGGATCGAACGGCGGGTCGATGTCGTCGGCGCGCAGTCCGTGGCCTACCGGGAAGTGCCTGCGCGCGTGGATGTCCGAGAACACCCGCGTCGGCCGCAGACGGATGCCGAGCTCCGACTCGTAGAAGTCCTCCGCTGCCCGGAGCTTCCGAACGATAGCCTTGGAGTCGAGCGGCGCAGCCTCACCTCGAGCCTGCATCACGACGCCGTAAAGCTCCTCGCTCTGAATCTCCTCAGCAGTGATCGGCGACTTCAGTTCCGCCGGGTTCGCCACGTACTCCCCCCATTCGCCGTTACGAAGACGGCTCGTACGTGATGATCAGAGTGTTGGCGGACTGGTTCGATCGGATGGTGATGATCCCGGCAGCGACGGTGTAGTCCTCGCTCTCGCCCTCCAGGAGCAGCAGCTGCGTCGCCGCGGCCCCGCTCGAGGTCGTAATCGCGAGAATCGAGATCACCCTTCCCACCCGGATAGGTTGCGAGAGCGCCGTGGGAGTCCCGCCGTTGATCCCGGGGACCACCGCCTGACGCACCGATGCACCGAGCCGGCTGAGCTCCTTCTCGCTCGCTTCGACCCACTCTCCGAGCGAAGCCTGCTTCAACGCAGGATCGAACTCGCTGAGCAGCTCGCGACGCTTCGGCTTCGCGATCTCCGCAATCGGCGTGGTCAAGCGCTTGTCCGGCGTGAAGGTGTGCGTCGGGGTGCTCGTCGGTGTATTCGTCGGCGTTTCGGTGGGCGTGTGCGTCGGCGTGTCCGTCTGCGCCATGACTGGCGCGGCGAACAGGGCTGCGAGCACAGCGACGAGCAGTTTCTTCTTGTACGACATGGTCTCTCCTCAGTTCCCGTCGCCCTGGTCGTCGCCGGCGGCAGGTGCTTCCCCGTCGATGAGCGCGACCAGCGCCAGCAGCTCTTTCTTGAAGCCCTGCGGCAGATCGGCGATCCGCCGGATCTCGTTGAGGACGGCGTCGGCCGTCAGCGCGCCGATCACGGCAGGTGCGTCGCCCTCCTGCGCCTGAAGAATCCCTGCCGCGAGCTCGGCGTTGCGCTCGTTGGCCGCCTTCAGCTGGTCGGCGAGTTCGGCGATCTTGGCCTGCGCGCCCGACTGGTCGCCGTCGATCAGGGAGGCGATCTTCTGCCGCGCTGCCACGAGGTCCACCGACAGGCGCCGGTTGTTCTCCTCGAGGGACGCGATGGTCGCGGTTCGCTGGTCTTCCTCCTCCGCCGTACGCACAGCGCGTTCGGCGATGATCTGGTCGACCTCGGCGCCGCGGTCACCGGTGTACTCGGCGTAACCGAGTCGCAACCAGCGATCGATTCGCGAGTCGGTGACGAGCGCGGAGACACACTCCGGCTTGTCGTTGGTTCCGAGGTTCGCGAACGGGACGCCGTCCACGTTCTCGTACACACCCGCCGTCCATACGGCCCGGCGGGTGGCTTTTTCTTCGGTCTGCTCGCTCATGGGCATTCTCCTCGCTCCTGGTTGCCGGGTGGATCAGGATCAGACGTTGAACGGCCGCCACTTGGCGCCGCTCGGGAGGATGTTCTTGATCATGAAACACTTCTCCGGAGTGGCGACGCGCAGGTAGAGGAAGCAGAACATCGCCCAGGTCGTGATCAGCTGGTTCGTCGGGAACAGGTTGAACTTGCTGAGCGGGTTGAGCCGCCGGAACGCGACCACGTCCTCGGTGTTCTGAGTGAGGAACATCTTCGATGTTCCGGGAATGCTTTCGTTCAGGTCGACGAAAGTGGTGTTCCCGCTCGCCGCCTTCGGGACGCGTGCGATCTCGCGGAAGTCGGCGTCGCCGTTCGTGCCATTGAGGCGCGAGCGGTGGATCACGTAGTTGGTCGAGTCGGATGCACCGTCGGGGACGATGGTGAGGGTCACCTTCTCGCCGGCCGCGACCGTGATCGCCGTCGTCTTCACCAACGTGGCCGATCGACCGCGCGCGTTGGCGGCCTCGACGGCGTAGTAGTAGTTGCCGGCGTGGCCGGCGGCGAACTTCGATGCGGCGTCAGCTGTCGGCGCTCCGCTTGCCGAAGTCGGCGGCACGATCGCGGCGGCCGTAGCTCGCGCGGGGGAGGCATCCGATCGCGCAACCCAGGGCGGCAGCGACTCCTGAATGAAGGGATCGTTCTGGCGGCGGATCTGACCGAAGCCCGTCTCGACGAGTTCGACCGTCGCGCCGAGTGCGATGCTCGTCTTCGGCTGTGAGTCGAGGCCGATACGGAAACTCGGGTTCAGGTTGTTGTTGAGATCGACCTGGACCAGGTGCGAGCAGTAGTAGGTGTCGAGCTCGCCGAACTTGCCGACGCCAGCGACGTCCGCGGCAGCCTCCCGGATCGGAGACGCGTCGGCAGGGATGGTCTTCCCCTCCATGTCGATGACGAAGCCTTCGCGTTCGAGGATCGTCGCGAGTCCGTCGTACTCGACCGCCGAGACCGACTTGTCGCCGAAGTAGGCGAGCCAGTTCATGTTGCGGAGCAGCTCGCGGGTCCCGTTCTGCGTCTCCTGCGCGATCGCGCTGATGAGACCGTTCTGGGACTGGATCTCGGCTCCGACCCCGACGGTGCGTCGGCTCGCGAGCAGCTTGACCTTGTCGAATTCGCGGGCGTACTCGCCCGTCGATTCCAAGATGGCATCGAGCTCGGCCTGAGCCGCGCCGCCCTCGTAGAATCCACCGTTGTCGGTGATGCGGCTCCACTCGTCGACGAACGCGGTAGCGCGCGACTGTGAGATGGTGAGCCAGGCCTTGTAGTTCTTCTCCTTCGAAGTGATGGAGATGAGCGAGGCCTCGAGTGACTCGCGCCGCAGCGCAGCGCCACCGGTGAGCAGCGCGGAATCGGTACCGCCGTCGCCGCTGATTGCCTTCAGGAGGGCCGATGCCTCGTTGTACTGCCCGAGGTCGCCCCCGTGCATGCCACCCGAGCCATCAGCATTGATGCCCGGCTCCCCAAAGAGGTCCAACATGGTGATCTCTCCTCACGATGTCCTCCGCTCTGGGGTCGCGGTGCTGATCAGTGGGGAGAGATGCGGTTCGCCCCGAAGGGCGCCGCTGCGAGTTGGGCTGCAGTCCTCATACTCCCCAGGGGCATGAGGTCCCCGCTCGCAGCGGCGAAGTGGTTGCGTCAGTGAGCGGTTTGACCCGCCTGCAGCTGCTTGGAGATCGCCGAAGCGATGCGCGGGCTGGTCTGCGCGATACGCGCGAGGTTCCACCCCTGGTTGACCATGACCTCGAGGGCCGAGACGTCGAGGCTCTTGATCATGTTGGCGCTCTCGGCATCGAGTGCGGCCCTCATGAGAATCTGCCCGCTCGGGCTGTCCTCGGCTTCTTGAAGCGGATCGCCGGTCTGCACCGACTTCGTCATGAACGTCGTCTGCGCCTTGCGCGGGTTGCGCGTCTCGCCGATCTTGCTGACCTCGGCCTGGAGTCCGCCGAGCGTCCCGTCGCGCAGTGCGCGGAAGGCCTGCATCTGCGAGGCCTGCGCCTTTACCATCGCGAGCTGGTCCTGGCGGAGAGCGACGACCTGGTCGCCGATCATCTGCAGGACGGAAACAATGTGCTTCGCGGTGCTGGTGTTCGAGCTCGAGATCGCGCCGTGGATCGACTTCACGAGCGCTCCGGCATCGAGTGCCATCGTCCCGTCGGGCAGGCCCATATCGGCGCCGGCCTTGAGCATCGCGTCGGCGTCGAACTCGAGCTCCTCGTCGTCGTCACCTCGCTCGGGAAGAATGAAGCTCTCCGGAGCCGCGCCGCCCTTGGCCATCGCGACGATGGCATCGAGGGCCGCGTCGAAGTCTTGCTCGACCGCCTTGATCATCGGCTCTCCGCACTCGGCGCAGAACTTCTGATCTCCTGAACACTCGTGGCCGCTGGAGCACTTGGTCATCGCCGTCGGAGCGGCGGTCCCGCAGCTGCCGCAGAACTTGGTTCCGTCGGCGAGGTCGCTACCGCAGCTGGCGCTTACACACTTCAACATCGGATCCTCCTTCAGGCGGCCTGCGCCTGTGCGACGCCGGCGCGACGAAGCCGCGCGGCGACGGTGGTGACGAACTGTTCAGCGTACTGCTCGGCCTCGGGCCGGCTGACGCCGTTCTCTTCGAAGTACGAACGGAGCGCGGCGTGGATGGTCTCGCGACTCGGATCCTCGCCGAGGTACATGCCGCCCTTCTCCATCGTGGAGATGAGCCGGGCGCTCAGGTTCATGAACCGCGGATCACGCTCGGCTCCGCGTAAGCTCTCGCGCCGCAGCGCAGCGGCGCCCGTGAGCATCGCTGTGTCGCTGCCGCCGCTACCGACCAGCGCCTTAAGCATGTCGATCGGCGGGATGATCGTGACGTTCGGGACGGTCTTGTTCACCGGGCGCTGATCGAGCCCGATGTTGTCCCAGAGCGCTTGCGTGACGATGCCGTCGGGATTCACCACCGAGGCGCCGCCGATCGACGGCCACCAGGGCATCGGAGGCCGCTGCCCAACCTGAGTGTTCCAGAACCAGTCGGCCTTCTCGTGGCCGGCGTAGATCTGAGCCTTCACCAGGATGGTCGGCTCGACGCGAACCTCGACGGGGAGACCGATCTCCCACTCGCGCGGGTTCGCGATGGCCTTGTCTTTGACGATCTTCGGGTGCGTGTTGTGGCTGATGTCGACGTTGCCGAACTTCCGGTAATAGGCGGCTGACTTGGCGAGTACTTCGCGGGGGACAATCTGCCCCTGGATGTCGCGGTCCTCGTTGGTCGGCTCGATGTAGAGGAAGCGGTCGTCGCCCTCGGTGTGCGCGGTCGCCTTGAGGAACGGCTCACCGCCCACGAGGGATGCGGACGCGACGAACGAGTCGCCTGTCACCGCTATGTCCACCGCTTCCGTCACTCACAGCCCTCGAACGAAAAAAGGGGCCGGGCAGGTTTCCCTGCCGGCCCCTGATCATGTGAGCGGGGTTTCACCCGCTCGGATCACCAGCCGCGTCGCAATTCTCGAATCCCCTCGACCCTTACGAACGCCCTCGTTTCATGGTCGCGGTCATAGGGGTCGCGAGCGCTGCGCGACTAGTCGCTGTGGACGTATTTCGTTACGGTTTTTTCGCGATACGCGTTATCTGGCGCGGCGAAAGCCCGACCAGGCGCGCAACCGTCCGGTAGCTGTGTTTCTGCAGCAGACGGTGAATTCGTGCGTTGCGCGCCTTCGTCCGGCTTCTCACCGGGATGCGGACGTGGCGGCCTCCCAGACCGACGATCAGCTTCTCGGTCGCGTGTTCGCCGATGAGATCGACGAGCTGCTCGCGGGTCGAGCGTCGGTGACGGGTCGAGAGTCGGCGAGTAGAACGAACAGCTTCCCCGGCTGCGTCTCGAGCTCGGTCTTGCACTTCGGGCACGCGATGATCAGCCGCCCGCCGTCGAGGCGCAGATACGCGTTGCGCACGAGCACGCCGCCCTGGCGCGCCGGCTTGGTCACCTCGGTGCTGCACTTCGGGCACCTCATTTTCTTCGAAGCAACTCACGAGCCGGGTGTCGGCGTCGCCGGCAGCACCGGGCCGGGTACACCGGTGGTGGGGTCGACCACCAGGCCGGGGTCGGAGATCACGTCGAACTCGCCGTGCAGCGGAATGTACGCGGTCCCTTTGCGACCCCGGACGGTGATTTGGTGCCGTTCAGTAGATGTCGAGTCTGGGTGCGCGATGCGAGTTGCGAGGGGGGAGAGTTGGATCTGCACGGCCGATACGCCGGGGTCCAACACGGTGTCGCACGCGTAGAGGGGTGCCACCACGGCGGTATCGACACCCTTTTGCCAAACCCAGCAATCGACCTGGTCGGG
>JBGTMF010000247.1:0-5847 GCA_041743795.1 Thermodesulfobacteriota bacterium
GACGCCGCCGCCCTGCCGTTCGCTGCCGGCGCGTTCCAGACGGTCTTCATCCGCGACCTGCTGCACCACGTGCCCGATCCGCTGGCGGTCCTCGCCGAGGCCATGCGCGTGCTTCGCCCCGGTGGCCGCTTTTTGTTGATCGAACCAAACGGCCGCAATCCGCTGGTGCATTTGCAGTCGCGACTTGTGCCGGCTGAGCGCGCCGCACGTGATTTCTCACCGGCGCACGTCGACTCGCTGCTGCGCGACCAACCGCTGGCCGAGGTCGTGATTTCTACCGCTCACCCGCTGCCGCTGCGCCGGCTGGTTTTCCACTACCGCATGGGCGTGCCGGCGCTAGGCCGCAGCCGTCTTGCCCGGCGCTCCCTGGCGCGCGCCGAGAGTTGGTTGGCGCGCGTCATTCCGCCCTCGCACTGGGAACACGTGGTGGCGGTCGCCCGCCGGACCTGACGCGCTGCCGCCGGGCCGATTGCCTGAGGGTGGGCGGACGGCTAGGCTGCCGCGTTCGTGAACACCCCCTGTATCATCTGTGCGCAGACCGGCAGCCGCAAGCTGTTCGACAAGGGCGGCCGCGACTTCCTCCGCTGCGACGGCTGCGGTCTGGTGCGGGTCGATCCGATGCCGACGGCCGACGAGAACCAGCACTACTACGACGAGACCTACCGCGAGTGGTACGCGACCTTCCACAAGGCCGGCGATATCCGCTGCCTCATCGCCGAGCATCGGATGGACGAGGTAGCGTCGTTCGCCCGGCCCGGACATTGGCTCGACGTCGGCTGCGCCGCCGGCCAGTTCGTCGCCCTGGCGCGCGAGCGCGGCATCGACGCCGAGGGATTGGATATCGCCCCGGCGGCGATCGAGTTGGCGCAGGCGCAGGGAATTCCGGCGCACCTCGGATCGGTCGAAGACTTCTCGCCGGGACGCCAGTACGACACCATCACCGCATTCGACGTGCTCGAACACACCATCCATCCGACCGACTTTCTCGACCGGGTGCGCTCGTGGCTGGTGCCTGAGGGCACCTTGGCCCTCACGCTGCCCGACGTCAGCAGCGTCTACCCGCGGCTCATCATGCGCAAGCACTGGTTCTACTACCTGCCGAACGATCACCTACATTACTTCGATCCCGCCACCGTGCGCGCGCTTCTCGAGCAGCGCGGCTTTCGCGTCGAGAAGATCAGCCGCGCCTACAAACTGCTGACCGGTAACTACGTCGTCGAACAGCTCAACATCTTCAACCCGTGGCTCGGCCGCCTCGCCGGCGTTTTCGCCAAGATGCTGCCTCGGTCGGTGTTGGCCAAGCCGCACCTCTACTTCATCGGCGAAATGATGGTACACGCCCGCCGCGACGGGTAACGGGAAGCAAGCGACTCCGGTTGGTACTACGGTACGTGTTACTCTTCGCCGCCGTCGCTGATCTCGCGATGCGGCTCGCCGATTTGCTCCTCGTCGCGATCGAGAGCCGCGGGCGTGCGGCGTTGTTCGGCTTCCTTGAGTTCGGTCGCAATCACCAGCGGCGCCCCGCCGCCGGCGGGCACGCCTTCGACGAGCACACCGGCAGCACCGATCAGCATTCCTCCGGCCAGCGACAGCATCCATCCACGTGCGCGAGCATCGCTTACCATTCTACTACCTCGTCTCCGTTCGTCGGCCATTCATCAGGCACCGCCAGGGAGGCGCGAAGTCGGCGAACACGCTCCGTTTATGCCGTTCAGTACGTCGAGGCATTGCCTCGACCACTCGATGAATCGTCGAGCAGTTCAGTTTTTAGGATAGACCAGCGAGTCTCGCCAATCAGGGAAACCACCTATGTAAAGGTTGAAAAGCCAACGTCGCAGGCGTGCGATTTCCCGCAGGCTTGCTGCTATGGTGCCGCATATGACGGACCAGCATGCACGCCCACGCGGCGCCGAAGAGCCTCTCTACGATGTCGATATCCCCACTCCGACGCACGCGGAGAGGGCGCGAACCCTGATCGAGTCGCTGAGCACCGCAACGCTTTGCACGATTGCAACCGAACCCGCGGGGTTCCCTTACGGTTCGTTCGTCACCTACGCGGCGAACAACGGCAACCCACTGTTCTTCATCTCGGCGCTCGCCGAGCACACCCGCAACCTGAAGGGCGACAGCCGCGCCTCATTGCTGGTCGCCGAGGGCGGTGGCGACGACCCGTTGGCCCGCGCCCGCGTGACTCTGGTGGGGCATTGCCGGATGGTGCCGGCCGACGAACCATCCGACGCGGTCAGAGAGACCTATCTGCGTGTTCACCCCAACGCCGCGTACTACATCGAGTTCAATGACTTCGCATTCTGGCGCCTCGAGGTCGAGTCGCTGCGCTACATCGGCGGTTACGGCCGCATGTCGTGGATCGACATCGACGAGTGGCGCCGAGCCGAAGCCGATCCCATTGCCGCCCATGCCACCGGCATCCTCGCGCATATGAACGACGACCACGGCGACAACCTGCTCGCATACTGCCACGCCTTCACCAAAGCGACCGATGCCACTGCCGCGTCGATGACCTCTATCGATCGCTACGGTTTCGAGATGTCGGTCGAGACCGCGCGCGGCCCGCGGCCGGTGCGGCTCGCGTTTGCCAAGCAAATCGCCACGCCGCAGGACGCGCGACGCGAGTTGGTCGCACTCGCCGAAGCTGCGCGACTACGCTGAAACCCGCTTCGCTCGTGGGCATCCCCCTTCGCTCTTCGAGCTTCGGAGGACAGGGAGGCAGAGGTTGGTGGTCGTTGGCGCGGCAGCGATGACATCCCTCACCCCAGGCTCTTCACTTCCGTTTCCGGGTGGACTCGCCCGCCGCCTCGTCGATTGCCTCGCGGACGACTCGGTAGCGCTGTGTCAGGTCCTCGCGGTCCTTCTCCTGGAGATCCTGCGGGTGCGCACCGTCGAAGGTCATGTCCGCCTGGGTTCGCAGGGCGGCGCACTGGGCGGGATCGCGGATCTGGCGGGCTATGGAGTGCAGTGACTCGAGGATTCGCATCGATACCGCGGGATTACCGACAGCGTTCTGCCGGATCTGATCGAAGGAGGCGCTCAACATCCCGGCGAAGGTGATCGGGTCGGTGACGAGTCGCAGCGCGCCGCTCTTGCCGCGCCGGCGCGGGCTTCGCAAGCCGCGCCTGCCGATCTTGGTCAGCGTCGCGCCGAGCCAGTCGACACAGGAGATTGCGGTGAATGGGTCATTGACGCCGGGCGAAAGGGCGCGCACCGCGACCTCGACGAGTTGGTGGATCCCGTACTCCGGATCCTGTTCGTCGGTCCGGCGACGGCCGATCAGAAAGTGACGCCGGATCTTCTCCGCCAACGCCGGCTCGATGCCGACGCGCGCGTCGACCTGCGCCATGATCTCGCCACAGACGACGAACTGTCCGGCGCGACAGCGCAAACGCAGCAATAGATCTTCGTCGTCGGCCAGGTTCACCAGTCCGCGCTCGTCGACGGCTTGGATGTAACCGTCGGCACCACTGTAAATGGCCACTGCAGCGCCAGTCGCACTGCCGCAATCGCCATCGTCTTCGCTCAGCGCCTCTTCCTGCTCGGGACAAAGGCGGTCGACGGCCTCGGAAAGACCGCGCGCGACGGTATCAACCACGTGCTCAGCGTGAATCGATGAGGCGATGTGGTGGATGAAATAGATGAGGACACCGAGACTGCAGACGGAGAGGACCAGGGCGATCGTCGTCGCCACCATCGGCACCACAATCGGCTCGGCCTGATTGTCGCCACCGCGCAGCGCCATCACGCAGTAAAGGAACGTGGCGATAAAGGTGCCGAGTACGATCTGGTTTCCCCGATCCCGCATGAAGCTGATGAGCAGGCGCGGTCCGAACTGCGATGATGCCAGCGATAGCGCGACGACTGTCGTCGAGAAGGCGACCCCGGCAACCGTGATCATCGAGCTGGCGACCGTCGACAGCAAAACACGCGCGCCGGCGAGGTCGCCGTCGTACAGGAACGGCGCGAGCCACTCGGGGGGGTCGACGCCGATCTCGGCATCGATTCGCGCCGAGAACATTGCCAGACCGGCCGCGGCAATGCTCATCAGACACGGCAAGGTCCAAAGACTCGAACGCAGACGCTGCCATACGTTGATCAAACGGACGCGCATGGCTCCAGCTACTCCGGCGCGCGAGGAGAACGCAATCGAAGTCGAAAAAGGGTGCAGGGTAGGGCCGGCGTTCGGCGCAGTGCGGCCTCAGTTGATTCAGGCTGTCTCGCGGCCAACTGCGGTGCGACTTGACGAACTCGTGTACGCGGGAGAAGGCTAGTGTCCGTTGAGCGTGTGCGGCAGGAGCGTAAATGACGGACATCGACCCATACCAAGGCACCGAAGCGGCTGATCCAACCAAGCCTCGGCAAAGCTGGGCCTGTAAGCCGAAACCGTGGCGAGGGTCGAAGTCCACGTCGGGTCTTTCGATGAGGATTCGACAACGCAGAGTCGGAGCGAAAAATCCCTTTGAGACCCGGTCTGCTTTCTCAATGGGCTTCTGACTAGCGACGATGCCGACCGCGCTGTTGCTGATCGCGCTTTTCATGGGCCTCGGCGCGGCTCCCGCCGCGGCGCAGGAGAACCTTCTGCAGATCGAGAGTGTCCTTTATCTCGTACAGGACGCCCTCAGCGAGTGGTTCGCCCGCACGCAACCGCTGCCGTCGGCATCGGCCGGAGTCTCCTATTCCTTCGATTCGGCGACGGGCAATTTTCGCCGCGACCCGGCGACGTTCGGCCAGATCTATCTCGAACGCGCCGATCCACTCGGCAAGGGTCGTTTCAACTTCACCTTCGCCTACCAGTACACGGAGCTCGACCAGCTCGAGGGTATGGATGCCGACAGCCTCTCCGATTCGCTGCCCATCCCGTTCGAGGGGCTGACGGCGGCCATGGCGATCCCGCGCCTCAGTGTCGAGGCGGCGGTGCATTCGTTTCAGTTCGCCACCAGTTACGGCCTCACCGAGAATCTCGACGTCAGCCTGGCCCTGCCGCTGATGGTCAGCGACCTCAAGCTAGAGAGCGCCGTTGCCGCTGCCGCACTGGCTCCGGACGGAGAATTGCACCTCTTCGAAGAGGAGTTCCAACAATCCGGGGCGGCCGTCGGTATCGGCGACATCCTCCTGCGCGCCAAATATCGAGTGCTCGAATGGGACGATGTGCACGCCGCCACCGGCCTGCTCCTGCGCATTCCCACTGGCGACAAGGACAACCTGCAGGGGACCGGATTTGTCGAGGTCGCGCCATCGCTGCTGGTGTCGACGCGCTTCTTCGAACCTGATTTCGGCGGGCGCTTCCAGGGGCATCTCAACGCGACTCTCGGTTTCAACGCCGACGACGTCGACTCCAGCGACGCGCGCTGGGGAGTCGGCATCGACTGGGGCATCACCGACAACCTCACGGCCGCCGCGGCATTCCTGGCGCGACATCCGTTCTCGCGCATTGGGGGCCACGATTCGTTTCTCCTGCCGCGCTGCAGCTCGGACCTGATTGCCTGCGCCAGCGACCCGTCGCAACGCGACACTATGGCTCCCCTGTTCGGCTTGACTGGCGAACGAGCCGACTACTACACCGCGTCGTTCGGCGGCCGTGCCGGCCTATGGCGCGACACCGTGTTCGCCTTCATCAACGTCGCGATCCCCCTCAACGACGCGTTCGTTCGCACCAAACCGATCCCCATGATCGGCATCGAAGCGACCCTCTAACCCGGATTATTCATGAATGTTCGAAAGCGAAAGCGCCAAATGTGCGTCAGATCGGGCCGAGCGCAGGGATGAGCGACGCAGGCATAGTAGACACTATGTCGAGGAGCGAAGAGCGAGCAGGGCCTGAGATGGCGTGCAGTT
>JBGTMF010000248.1:0-2695 GCA_041743795.1 Thermodesulfobacteriota bacterium
GTTGCGGCGGCGATCGCGGCATCGATCGCCGCCGCATCGGCGAGAGCAACGCGCGCAGCTTCTTCGCCGGTGAACTTATCGACCACCGCCAGGTCGCGGTTCGGCGCCGCGGGTTCGTTCGCCAGGTAGTAGGGGTAGGAAGTTTTCATCTCGGTCTCCACGCGTCGCAGGCGTTCGCTCGAGTCGCGTCGCGGCGCCTCAGACTGCGGCGCTGGCGGCCGGAATCTCCTCGTTGAGGATGCGGTCGTTCTCCGAATAATCGACCGCCAGATCGATGACGTGGACGCCAGGCTGCGATCGACAGTGCTGCAGCATGTCGATCAGCTGATCGGCGGCGCCGACGCGATGGCCAGACGCGCCGTAGCTCTCGGCGTAGGCGACGAAGTCGGGATTGCCGAAGTCGAGGCCGAAGTCGGCGAGCTTCATATGCGACTGTTTCCACTTGATCATGCCGTAGGCGTCGTCGCGCAGGATGACGACGACCAGGTGGAGCCCGAGCCGCACTGCGGTTTCCAGTTCTTGCGAGTTCATGAGAAAGCCGCCGTCGCCACAGACGGTCGTCACCTGGCGATCGGGATAGACCAGTTTGGCGGCGATCGCCGACGGAAGGCCGGCGCCCATCGCCGCCAGGGCGTTGTCGAGGAGGACGGTATTGGGGCGGCGGGCCCTGTAGTTGCGGGCGAACCAGATCTTGTAGATGCCGTTGTCGAGAGTGAGGATGTCGTCGTCGCCGGTGACGCGGCGGATGTCGGCGACCAGCCGGCGCGGCGTCACCGGAAAGCGGTCGTCGTCGCTGCCCTGCATGAGGTTCGCCTCGACGGCGCGGCGAATCTCCATGAAGCGGGTGAAGTCCCAAGTGGGCTGCGGCTCGAGCAGTTCGCCGATCTGCCAGATGGCGTTGGCGATGTCGCCGACCACCTCGACCTGCGGGAAGTAGACCGCATCGACCTTGGCCGCGAAGAAGTTGACGTGGATCACCTCGACGCCGCCGGGGCGCATGACGAACGGCGGCTTTTCGACGACGTCGTGGCCGACGTTGACGATGAGATCGGCGTCGTCGAGGGCGCGGTGGACGAAATCATCGGCGGAGAGGGCGGCATTGCCAATACATTGCGGTGAGGACTCGTCGATCACGCCCTTGCCCATCTGCGTCGTGACAAAGGGGATCTGCAGCTTGTCGACGAGCATGCGGAGAACCCGGCTCGTCAGTTTGCGATTGGCACCGGCGCCGACGACCAGGATCGGCCGCCGCGCCTGTCGCAAGCGATCGACGGCGGCGTCGATCGCCTTGTGCTCGGCGATCGGCCGGCGGCTGAGACTGGCGGGGATCGGCGCCGCGTCGGTCTCCTCGCGGGCGATGTCCTCGGGCAGCTCGAGGTGGACGGCGCCGGGCCTTTCTTCCTGGGCGAGGCGAAACGCTTCACGCACGCGCGATGGGATGTTGCCGCTACCGACGATCTGTCGCGTGTACTTGGTCAGCGGTTGCATCATGTCGACGGTGTCGATGATCTGGAAGTGTCCCTGCTTGCTCGACTTGATCGGCTTCTGCCCGGTGATCATGAACATCGGCATGCCGCCGAGTTGGGCGTAGGCAGCGGCCGTGACGAGGTTGGTCGCGCCGGGCCCGAGGGTAGCCAGGGCGACGCCCGCTTTGCCGGTGAGCCGGCCGTAGGTCGCGGCCATGAAGCCAGCGGCCTGTTCGTGGCGGGTGAGGATGAGCTTGATCGGCGAGCGCGACAGCGAGTCGAGCAGGTCGAGATTCTCCTCGCCTGGAATGCCGAAAATGAACTCGACGCCCTCGTCCTCGAGTGCGCGGATGAACAGGTCCGATGCCTTCATATTCGTTCCGTCGCGATGACGCCGGGGCGAACGACGGCTCCCGCTATGAACTCTGGTCCATTCCGGCGCCGAATTCCAATCGGCGGTTCAGCCGGCGGCGGCGATCTCGAGCAGCGCGGCGATGACGGCGCTGGTGTCTTCCTCGCGCATCAACGGGTAGATCGGCAGGCAGAGCACCTCGGCGGCGACCGCTTCGGAGACTGGATAGCCGCCTGGACGGTCGGCGAAGGCGGCGAATCCGCTCTGCTGCGAAAGTGCCCGAGGGTAATGGATGCCGGCTGAAATTCCGCGCTCGCGCAGCTGCCGCTGGACGCGGTCGCGATCGCGCATGCGGACGGTGAATTGGTGAAAGACGCTTTCGGCGCCGGCGCGCTGCAGCGGCAGGCGAATGCCGGCGTCCGCCAGTTCGCTGCCGTAGCGCGCGGCGATGCGCCGGCGGGCTGCATTCCACTCGTCGAGCTTCGCCAGCTTGACGCGAAGTACGGTAGCCTGCAGCGCGTCGAGGCGCGAGTTGCGCCCGTCGGGCAAGGTGTGCTCGTACTTCGCGACGTCGCCGTGGGTGGCGATGAGCCGTGCCCGTCGGGCAATCGATGCATCCGCGGTGGCGATCGCACCAGCGTCGCCGACGGCGCCGAGGTTCTTCGTCGGGTAGAAGGAGAAACACGCGGCGTCGCCGATGGTGCCGACAGCCATCGCGCGGTCGCCGATCCGGCAGCGCGCTCCGTGCGCCTGCGCCGCATCTTCGACGATGGCAAAGCCGTGCTGCTCGCGCATTGCCAGCAGCGGTTCCATGTCGGCGGGGTGACCGTACAGGTGAACCGGCAGCACCGCCCGGATGCGCGCGCCCTGGCGCAGG
>JBGTMF010000249.1:0-3596 GCA_041743795.1 Thermodesulfobacteriota bacterium
CGCCGCCGCCCGCAGCGACGGCGGAGACACCGCCTCGGCCAGGGACTGCGGCAGCCCTGCACCGGCACCGACAATGGTCGAGATTCCGCGCTCGGCGAGCAGGTCGCGATCGCTCTGACCGGCGCCACCGCCCTCGCTGGCGACACCGATGATGCGCGTACGACGCCCTTCCGGCAAACTGCGGACGATCTCCAACTGGTCCCACACCGCGCTGCCGGGAATCGCCTCGATCACCAGGTGGGTCGGCCCGAAGACTCGCGTCATCAGCGGCAACTGGCGGTAGTTCGAGGCGATCATCACCGATGCCCATTCGTCGCCGCGCTCTTGCGCGACGCTCTTCAGTCGCTCGACGAGATCGCCGTCGCGGGCGCAGACGAACATCACCCGCGGCTGGTTGTGGCCGAGTAGTTCGTTCTCCATCGCACCGTCCCGCGCGGCGCGGAACATCAACCGGCAAAAGCGTCGATAGGTGTCGAGCAGAGCGTCGTCCAGCGAGCGGATGGAGCCGTCGCCGCAAAGGTGGAAGCGAGCCCCCGATTCCGTCTGGCTGAGCGTCTCGCGCACCTGACGCTCGAGGCGTGCCGCCAACTCGGGGTATGACATCGACTCGTCGGCGGCGGCACCGGCGCGGGTGTCTCCCTCTTCGACGAAAACCCCCTCGAGGGAGCTGCGCAAGGTCTCGAACATCGCTTCGAGACCGGCGCGCCCGGCCCCGGTCGGCATCGCTCGCGGCGCCACGATCGACTCTTCCGGCGCTTCCCAATCGGTCTCGTAGTCGTCTTCGTCGAGGCTCTCGGCCGGCGCACCGTTGGCTGTGCCATACACGGCGGCCTCGTCGGCCGCCGCCGCGGTGTCGTCGAGCGATGGCGCAGGCGCAACCGCCGGCGCAGTTTGCGCGTCTTCGACGATGGCAATCGCCTCGTCGATGACACTGGTGACTCCGGCCGGAGTGAACGGTTTGGTGATATAACTGACGACATTTGGAATATTGTCGTAAGCTTGGCGAATCTCGGCTCCCTTTGCGGAAATGAGAACCACGGGAATGCCGGCCGTGGCTGGATCTTCCATCAACCTCTGGCAAACGTCGGCACCGCGCATGTCCGGCAGAATGAAGTCGAGCAGGATCACGGCCGGCATGAATTCCCTCGCCTTGGCCAGGGCTTCCGTGCCGCTGGCGGCCAACTCGAGGTCGTACTCTGCGGGGTCGAGCACCAATTCCATCGCCTTGCGGATGGTGGCGCTGTCGTCGACGGCCAGGACTCTAGGTCTATCACTCATTTTCAATCGCCTCGCTCTCGGCCCGGCGCGCCTCAGCGCGCGCGCCGCCTCCGCTGCTCCAGCGCAACGGCCTCCAGGGATGAAATCAACAACGCCGCACTGCTCTCCGAAATCCGTTCGGGATGTTCGCGTAAATCCCGCTGGCGGAACGAAACGCTGACACCGGCGCCGGCCAGCACGCCGCGAAATGCCATGCGCCCCCAATCCGCTCCCCACTGCGCATCGATCACCCTACCAGCGGAAACGAAGACGCCGCCCAACATCGCGCCCTGCTCGCCGACGATCTCGAGAACACCGCTCGCAGCCGCAGCGGAACGGCGCAAGACCTCGCCGACGATCTGGTCGACCAACGGCGGAATGGAGCCGTTGCGCCGCATGGCAAACTCGGGATCGCCCAACGCCTTCAGTACGACGCGGGCCGCGGCGGCCGCCTTGGGTCGTCCGTTGCGCGCGCACAGCCGCGCGTAGACGCGGATGTTCTCCTCACTCGGCGCGCGGCTGATGTCCGCCCAGGTCTGCAGGAGCTTCTCGTGGCGTTCGCCATACGCCTTGGCGCGCGCCCAGAGCGGCTCCATGGCGTCGCGCTGCGCGCCGCTCAAGAGCCGGTGCGGATCGAGCACGACCAGCATGCGTTCGTCCATCTGCACGACGTGGCCGACTGGAATGCCGCCGTCGCGCACCAGACTGGAGGGGATCGGCGGATGCGCGTCGAGAGCGAGATCCTGCACCCCCGACACGTGATCGATCGCCAATGCCAACCGGTAGCCGCCCGATTGGATCACCGCGCAGGTGGCGCGCTGCGGCTGACCGAGGATATCGGCGACCTCGAAGGCTTCGCGCAGATCGACCTGAAGGGCCGGCTCGCCGCCGTGCAGGAGAAACGAATGCCACGGCCCCTTGTCGATTCGCAGCCGATGCATTTCCACGGTTCGCGTCTCGTAGACGGCCTCGACCCAATCCAGGTGAATGCCGAACAACCCGTCGTCGACCGAAAACACCAATACCCGGTCGGACTCAGGGCGCCGGGTGACGCTCGTTCGCTCTACTGCCACATCCATCCTTGGACCTCCGAAACCATTGCCTGGGACGGGGACACTACCGTCCGATGGCAGTCAAAGCAAAGCGCATGCCACGCGGGGCACTTTCCGCCGAGAATCGTCCGCCACCCCTTCCCGACGGGCCCTTGACACCTGTGCGTTCGATAGCGTGCGGGTGGATGTCGCAGCCGACGGCGCACTCGAAACAGCACCTCGCATACCACTGGCGCTTATATCGATCGCCACCGCGGTGCACCCTCCCTCGGCGGCTGACCGGCAGCGATCCGACGTGCTGATCGCGCATCGCCGCGACTGCTGCGTCCCTGAGGCCGAGCGGTGCTTGACAAGACGCGGCCACAGAAACGATAAGCCGGCATGCGCACCTCGACTCGGAGCCTTGACGACCGCTACCCCGCCGGGAGTTTCAACCTGTATCACTCGTCCGTCGCCGGCCCATGCCGTGGCTTGGCGCGAGCCACCTGCGCCGTGCTCTTCGCCATCGTCATTTCCCTATTCATCGGCTGCTCCAGCCCCTATCCAAACGTTCCGCGCGCCGCGCCGCGCTCGTTCACGGAAGGCGAGGATGCCCTGGCGCGCGGTGAATACGCTGTCGCTGCCGGCCACTTCAGCGCCTATCTCGCCGCCAAGCGCGTCACGTATCGGGCGCGCGCGCTCTACCAATTGGCGCGAGCTCAGTACCAGATGGAGGACTACAAGGACGCGCAAGCATCGCTCGGCCGGCTCGAGAAGGAATTTCCCGGGTTCGGTCGCAAGCAGGTCAGCGCGCTGCACGGAGACATCGCCTACGCGCTCGGCAACCGCGTCGACGCGATTCTCCTCTGGGAGACGGCTTACGATAGATCCACGGCCGAGGAGCGCGACGCACTGCGCCCGCGCATCGTCGAGGCGATGCGCTATCTCGCCGCAGACGAGGCAAAAGAACTCGCCGGCATGCTGACCCATCCCCAGCTCTACGACATGGCGATCAGCCGCGTCGACGCACCTGCAGCGGAGCTTGCCGCATTGCCGAGTGACGGCGAGGATGCGGCCGTCGTCGATGTCCCGAGCGCGGCGGTCATCATCGGAAGCGTGCTGGCGCCGGAGTCGCGCGACGTCGACGGCGAACTTGCCGATGTCGAGGCACCGGCGAGCGAAGAGGACGTCGTCTTGATCGACGACCTCGCCGCGAACGAACCGATCCGCATCGACCCCGCGCTCGGCGAGTTGGGCGAGGACGATGTTGCGACGCCGGACGTGGTCGCCTCGCTCGGCCGCGACGAA
>JBGTMF010000250.1:0-9767 GCA_041743795.1 Thermodesulfobacteriota bacterium
ATCACGTCGGCGCCGGCGTTCACCTGTGGGGCCTGATTGCCGAGCGGCGGTGTGGGGGTTGGCGTGGGCGTCGGCGCCGCCGTGACCGGGCAGCCGAAGAGCGCGCGATTGACCGCCTGGATCAGCTCGTTGATCGACGCCCGGCCGTCGCCGCTTGCATCGATCGCCGGGCACTGAGAGAGCGGCGCGGCCTCGAGTGCGATGTTGACGCTGCGCACCAGCTCGTTGATAGACACGCGGCCGTCGTCGTCGCAGTCGCCGACACAGATGGCGGCGGATGGAACCGGTCCGGCGAGGACGAGCCCGGCGGCAACGGCTGCCAGTACGAGGCCGACCGGCCACCGTGTAGGTGCTCGCGTAGCACTGCCTGTTGGCAGCGGATTCTGCACAGTCAGCTCACATGCCCGGAGATAGCACGCGGATATGCCGTACAGGCTGGAGATCTGACGTAACTCAAAGTATCGGACGCTGACACGACGGGACGGAACGACGTACCGAGGTGGCGTCGACGATCGAGAAAGGGGACGAGAGCGGCTGAATGAGCCTGCATCGGCAGCCCTTAGCGCAGAACGCGGGCGGCGATCAAGGGTGTACACCGTTGCCCTGGGCGCACCCCCGAGCGGACCCGCGCCAGCGGGGTCAAGCCCCGAAGTCCGAGTACTCATGCCGCCGGACATCTCCGGTGCTCGCGACGAGGTGCTGATTTTTCGCTTGAACCGCTTACCCCGGTCTACTAGCTACACCGACAGGGTTGTCCTCAGTTCGGACGCGGGGAGGCACTGATGGACCCGATATCGAAGATCGCCACTGGCGTCATCCTGTCGATCATCGCCGCGGCGATGCCCGCTGGCGCGCAGGTCTGTGCCGGGGACTGCAACGCCGACGGGGTGGTTGAGGCAAATGAGTTGATGCGCGCCGTCGACATGTGGGTTCACCCGGAGCAGCCATCGAAGTGTGGGCCTGCCGATTTCGACGGCAACGGAGCGGTCGAGATCTATGAGCTGCTGCTGGCGAGCCGAGCGTTCCTCGGCCTCGGCTGCGGCCAACCTATGGCAGCCCGCGCGGTGACCGGGCCCGCGGTCGTCGAGGCGGGAACGGCAGTCGGGATTCCGGGTGGAAGCGCGACAATCGAGGTCCGCCTCCACGTCAATGGACGTGAGGTTGCCGGCGTCGAGAACTTACTCACGACGGATCTGCCGAGTCCGCTTTGCTTCTCTAGCGTCATGGTCAATCCATCGATCAACAGGGAAGCTACGGCCTGGGTTCTTCAAGGCTGCGACAGGCTGCGAGTCCTCGTCCTCTCGTTCACCAACCTCGATCCCATTCCAGATGGGTCCGTGCTGTACACCGTCGAGCTGGGTATCGCGCCGTCGGTGGCGCCGGGCTTCTACCCGATCAACGTCCTCGAAACGGGGGCGTCGGATCCCAACGGCAACGGTGTGCAGACCACCGGAGTCGCCGGGGGCGTCTTCGTCGGCACCGCGGCATCGACCTGCGGCAACGGGGTAGTGGAACTCGACGAGACCTGCGACGACGGAAACATTTTGGGTGGTGACGGTTGCGCCGCGAACTGCACGCACGAGCGGTCGATCGTGGCAAGCTTTCCGCAATCGCAGGGCACCATCCAGGCGGCGGCCTTTAAGGTGCCCTTGGCTTTCACTAGTAACCAGGAAATGTTGATCGGATCGCCGCGGCCTTCGGATCCAAACGCGATCATCCCTTTCGTCTCCACGGTCTCCGGTACGAGCTTCGAGCCGATTCCCATTCCTGGCCTGGCGTGCATCTGCATGAGGGCAGCGCAGATCCCGTCGACGCCGCAAGATGTCTCCGGCGTGGGTGAGTTTGGTTGCGGCGTCGGGGGGACATCGGACGGCAGCTACCACCGATACCGCGATCACAACACCAATGACGTGGATCCGACCTGTTCGCAGGGGACTGTCGAGATCTCCCAACATGTCGGCGTCTGCAACGGACCGCTGTTGGAGACACGCTTCGGACAAAGCCCCGCGGGGTCGGGCTTCTCGAATGCTTCCGTTTCGCTGAGCTTGCTGGCCGACCCGGGTCAATGCACCACGGCGTATGCAGGGGAGTCGCCCTGCCCATTCCCGAGCTATGGTGCCGACTGCCTTCCGTGTACGGCGGATGACGCGGGGATCGCTCAGACATTCTCGCTCGCCCTGACCACGGGCACGGCGGAGGCGGAGATCGACGACGCGGCGAACATATCGGGCCGCAGGATCGGCGACGGCTTGGATTGCGGTTCGCAAGCATGCACTGCACGAGTCACAGGAGCACCTTTCTCCTGCTCCGAGTTGGCGTTCGGCGATACCGTCTCAATGGGAGCTTGGGCGGCCGCGCATCCCGTCCTGGACTCACCGATGATCAGCGACAACGTTCTCAGCATTCGCCTCGGTGCCGTGGCGCCGACGCCGAGTCCGACGCCGACGCGAACTCCAACCAATACTCGTACCCCGACGCGAACCCGGACTGCGACCGCAACGGCGACCATCCCAACCGCCGACGGCAGTCTGATTCTCACGCGAGTGCGGATCAAGGCGGATACGGCGACCCGCGCCGGCCGCGACAACGGATCGATCAGCGCGAGGGGAACCGTGAACGTCAACGATCCATTCGCGGGATTCATCGACGAGGTGCTGGCGACCGGTGTCTCGGCGACCTTTTCCGGAGCGGGTGGCGTACAGTCCACTCTCGCCTGGACCGGGCCGCAGTGTTCCGCGCGAGTGACGGGGCGCGGCCCCATCGTAACCTGCCTCGGTGGCAACCGCGACAAGATCATTCTCAAGCCGTCGCGCGTGCCCAACGTTTTCCGCTTGACCATCAAGGCGCCTCGCCTCGATGTGCAGCCCCCGCTGACGGCGGATCCGATCTTCGTCGAGCTGCGCACGACCGCTTCGCGGAGAATCGACTCGATCGCCGGCTGCGAGTTGCGCGGCAACGTGCGCACGACCTGCCGCGAGACCGGATTCGTCGGCACCACCCCAACGCCCACCAGGACGCCCACCTCCACGCCGACACCGTCCTGCCCGGGGGATTGCAACGGCAACGGCGTGGTGACGATCAACGAGCTGATCCAGTTGATCAATCTCGGCCTCAACTCCGGGTCGAGCTGTCCCGCGGCCGACTCCGATGGCAGCGGTTCCGTCGACGTGACCGACGGCGTACGCGCCGTGCGCGCGGCATTGATGGGATGTGGTCCGGCGCTGCCCCCTCCTACACCCGGCGCCATTGGAACAACCGGAGTCGAGGCCGGTACCGCGAGTGGCACGGTCGGCGGGACGGCGACGATCGAGGTACGGTTGCAAACTGCCGGGCTCGACGTGGCCGCAGTCGAGAATCGCCTGTCGCTCGATACGGACGCGGCCGTCTGCTTCTCGGGTTGTCAGGCCAACGCGGGTCTGGGGAAGGACGCGAGCGTGTTCGCTATTGAAACGTGCAGGTCGGTGAAAGCCTGGATCATGGGTTTTAACCTCAGTACGATTCCAGACGGAGCGATCCTCTACACTTGCGATGTGGCCATCAACAGCGCCCCGCAGCCATCGAGCTTCACGGTGCCGGTCACCTCGGTCGTGACGTCGGATCCTCGCGGATTCGCCCTTCCATCCATTGGAATCGCGGGCGACATAACCGTCGGAACCAGCGTCGCAACGGTACCTTGAGGAGGATCGGGAGCGGGATTGCGGTGCGATAGTAGATCACGTGGACAGGCTGGCGTTCGCGTTTTCAGGGTGCGCAGCCGTTCAAGGCGTTGCCCACCGCGGCGACCAACTCGTTGATCCCGACCAAGCCGTTCTCGTTGATGTCGAAGGGCAGACAGGTCTCCACCGCCGCCTGGCCGAGGGCGATGTTCACCCCCATGATCAGCTCGCCAATGCTCACAATGCCGTTGCCGTTGCAGTCACCGGCGCAGGCGGGACCCGACGTCGCGGTTGCGAGCCCGGTCGCGGTCGCTATCAGCGTCGCCGTCGCGGTCGGCGGCAGCGATCCTGTAGGTGTCGCCGAGGCCGTACCACTGACTGTCGGTGAAGCGGAGATTGTCGGCGTATCGGTAACACTCGCAGTCGGGGTGCGGCTCGGCGTCGCCGTCGGCGGGACTGTGGGCGGTAGCGAGCCGGTCGGTGTCTGCGTCGGCGTCCGCGTCCGCGTGTGGGTCGGGGTAATCGACGAAGTGCGCGTCGGGGTGCGGGTCGGAGTAATCGACGGAGTGCGCGTCGAGGTGTGACTGGGCGTCGCCGTCGGCGTCGCTGTGGGCGGCGGCGGGACGACAGCCGGCCAGAAACCGCCAGCGAGGCTATAGCCCCCGCCGGTCAACACGCCCGCGTCGGGTTGGCCGATCGTACCGCCCAGGCGGTAGTCGCCACCGCTGCTGAAGGTCGCGCCGCCGCCGTCGATCGTGTTGCGCCGCAGATCGTACCCGCCACCGGTCTGGGCGAACACTGTACCGACGATCGCCACGGAGGCGATGACTGTGGCAGCGACCGCCGCGCGTGCGCGGGATCCATCGGCGGCAGGGTTTCTCATCGGGTACGCTCCAGTAGCACGCGGCGGACTCGCAACCTACTTCGCAGGGTCCTGGGTTGCGATGCCGAGGGATGCCGGCTGTCCGTGCTCGAGCGGATACAAGTACAGCCCTTTCTCGTCTTCCGATTTCTCCTCTTCGACGGCGATCGGATGGGCGCCCGCGTAGGCGTCGTTACGACTGCCGGTCACCTGCCAGGAGATCTCCATCCCCGGACTGCCGCCGGCGATGCGAAAGGTGTTGTCCTGAATCTTGTCGGCGACGTAAACAGGCGCGAAGGCGCCCACGCAAGTAAGTTGATAGCGGAAATCGCGATTGAGCGCCTCGAACCATTCCGGCAACTCGACCTGGGCCTCACCCGCGGCATCGAGCTCGACGACCCCGTCGTAGATGTTCTTCATGTCCGGGCTCTCGACGAAGGAGTGAGACAGGTACTTGTTGGCCGGATCGAGGGGGTGGTCGATTTTGAAGCTACCACCGCCCTTGATGAGCTGGCCGGTGACCAGCAATGACCCGTTGACCGTCGTCACTCCCGACGCCGACGAGACGACCTCCTCTACCCGGAAGAGTTGGTTGGCATTGCCGTTGTATACGGTGAAAAACGACTTGGAAGCCTCGATGCCGTTTTGCCCAAGGTATATTCGAACGTCGTCCTGGGGTCGCAGTTCAAGGTCGCCGGTGGGCTGGCCAGGTTCGGAAGCCACAACCCCGTCGTAAACCCCGCCGTTACCGCCGAGCACCAGGTCAGGGAATTCGAAGCTATCTGCGCTGGCGCGCAATGCGATTCCGGTTTCACTGGTGAATTGGCCACCTAACCCGGAGGACGATGAACCTACGACGCCGATTCCTCCGTCACTTGCCCCCACCGCCCCGGCAGCCTTACCGATCGCATAAGCTCCGACACCAAAGTCGCCGGTCGTGATGCCGATGACGCCTATGCCATTAATGGCGCTCGCCTCGCCCAAGACGCCAGCGACATTCCCGCCGGAAGTGAAACCATTCACGCCGGTTCCGCTCGTGCTCGTCCCTCTGACGCCGGTCCCGCCATCGACGTTGGAATTGGTCACCTGAAGGGCGGCACCCGCAGACGATCCCGACCACTCTTGTCCAAAGTGGTTGTGATCGCTGCGCGCGGCACTCGTGGCGCTGCCGTTGCCGCCGAAGCTCACGCTCAAGCTGACGGCACCCACCGTGCCGCCACCGGTCAACCCGGTGCCAGCCGTCACCGCGGTGATATCACCGCCAGCCGACACGCAGGTCACCGTGCCGTCGCTGCCGATCGCCGACATCGCGGTATTCGGCGCGCAGATCCCGGTGACACGGCGCTGAACGGAATTGACGTCGACATCACTGAACGTGATGGTGCCGTTCTTGATATCGGCGGTGTCGATCGTGTTGTCGACGATCTTGTCCGAACTGACGGCGTTGCCCTGCAGCTGCTGGGAACCGATGGCGTTGGATGCAATCGTGTCGGCGAAGTACGCATACGGAGCCGCGGTCAAGGGCTGGCGGGGCTGCAACAACGTGAGCCCCGTACCGCAGTCGACGCTGATCTCGAGCCAGCGGTTGCCGGTACCGAGAGCGCCACCGCCGAAGTCGAGCAAAGTGGTGAAGACGCCGCTCGTGACGAGCACCGCCTGCGGACCGACGGTACCGACTAGGGTACCCCCGGCGGCCTGGTTGTAGAGCCTGAATTGCATACTGCATGTATCGTTGACCGCGCTGCCGCTGAGCAGCAGCTGTCCCTGGTATGTAAAGGCCGTGGCGGCATCAACCGCCCGCGGCTGGGCGGCCCACCCGTGCAGCGTCAACATCAGAGCAACTGCGAGACGCGACTTCCCTGCGTTCATCCGATCCCCCAAGATGCTTGGCTTCTGTTTCGGGCTACACATGAGACCGGCTGCGGGACTCGTGTGTGCCGCCGGCCCGAGCGCTGCCATCCAGATCATGGCATGACACCCAACAGCGCTAACCACCAAGGCATCATGGCCACGGACTATCCGAGCATTGGACGATGCTTGTCAAATCCCCATGCAATGGCAGCCGTTCAATTGGGGGCCCCGCTACCGGGGTTGTGAATCTCTGCTACCTGGACGTCACGTCAAACTGACCGCCACGGGATTCGCCCGACCGAGAAAATGCGGCCTATTCGCCGTCACTTCCAAGACTCTGCTGAACTCCACGAGCCTCTTCTTGGCATGATCTGTGGATGCGCGGCTGGGCGCATTCGCTGTGAGCCCGTCTCCCTTGGCGGCTTGGCGCCATTGCGGCTTGGCGTTTAAATATGGTTATGGAGGCAGTGCCCTTCGGGATGGGTTCGTGCAGGTGGTGCACGTTGCGCTTTCGTGTCTTAACACGGAGGTCCAGGCGACTCGCCTGACCGGATGGCGTGAACTGCGGTTGAGAAGAGAGCAAGTGGGCAGAGCGAGCCCTCAGATCACGATCGTCGCCACTCGTCGAGTAGCGGAACGTTTTTTCTTCCACGTTATCGGCAGTACAGATAATTCTACGGAGTAGCGATGCGTCTGGAAACTCGATTCAGCCGGAACAGTATGTTTCAATGGTGGATCGTTGCGTCCATCCTCGGCACGTGGCTCAGTGCCGCCGAGATGGGCGCCGGAGGTCCTACGAACCAAGAAGTCATCCCCTACGATGAAGGGATGGAGGGTGAGATTGTGCGCGGGGGCGGAGGTTGCACCGGAGCGGGCTGCCAGTTCTGGAGGCGCGTGAACACGCAAGCGTACGGTGGATCCTTTTCGATGTTCGCGATCGATTTTGCCACGGCGGGGAGTAGCACCTGGGGTGCTGATCAGGTATTTGCAATCCCGGCCGACGCAACCACCGCAAGCCTTACCTTCTGGCACCGCTTCATATTCGAAGCCAACGGCGAGTTTACCTATGATGGCGGCGTGGTCGAGCTATCGGTCGACAACGGTAGCAATTGGGTGGACGCGGGCGCACACATAACCAGTGCTGCCTACAACGGAACGATCCTATTGAATCCGGCACGCGGGAATCCGCTCGGCGGCCGGCCCGGATGGGTCGGGAGGAATGACGACTGGCAACAGGTCGTCATCGATCTGATGCCTTACCGAGCTCAATCAGTCATCTTCCGGTTGCGATTGGGCACGGACGACAGCAACTCCAGCACGGCCGAGGGGTGGTGGGTCGACGATGTACAGGTAAGTTACCGCGCACCGTTGGCGTCGTGCGATCGCGGTTGGTCGAGCGCGTCCTCGTATCCAACCTCGACCCACTCCCTGGCTCTCGTGGGTATGGATGGGACGCTGTACGCATTCGGTGGAAGCACCAATGATGCGGCAACGGCCTCGGCCTTCAAGTATTCCGTCGATAGCGACACATGGACGCCGATTGCAGCACTACCTGAGCCGAGAATCGGTGCGAGCGCAGTGACTGATGGTGCCTCGATCTACATTCTAGGTGGTGGGAGAGGGCAAGCTGGGGCAACGACGTTGTGGAGTTACAGTCCGGGAAGCAACAACTATTCGACGCTGGCACCCTCGAGTATCGGGACCGGATATCATGCCTCAGTGTATCTCGACGGTAAGATATATCGTATCGCGGGCCGGACGGACTTATCCGACTTTACAAGCCTAACGTCCACTGTCGAGATTTACGATGTGGCCGCTAATTCCTGGAACACTGGATCTTCGTATCCGGAGCAGCGAGGTTCGGTCGCAGCGATCGCGGTGGACGGATACGTGTATGCGGCGGGTGGGACTGGCGATGGGTTCTCGCAGCCGACGCTCAAAACCTATCGTTACGACCCCACCGCGGAGAGTTGGGATGACGGACCGATTGCCGATCTGCCGCAGGGCGGCGCTGCACATGGTGCCCTCTACGGTGACCAATGGGTTCTTTTCAGCGGCGCGGTTCCGTACAGTTGGCATCGGCAGACAAATAGCTGGCGGAGCGTGGATCAAGTTCCAGAAAGGCGAAGCGGAGCAGCGGTCGCTGCGACTGGTGGCTTCGTGCACGTCATCAGCCCAGGCACGATGCAGCAGTATTTTGAGATCCCCTGCACGTCTGGATGTCTCGGTGATTGTGGCAATGACGGCAGTGTTTCGATATCCGATCTCATCCGCGGTGTGGCGATTGCTCTCATGCAACAGCCGTTGTCGGCCTGTTCGTCGTTCGATGATAACGGCGACGGGCGCGTCGCGGTGAATGAGCTGGTTGCCGCGGTTGGAAACGCCCTGCGCGGCTGCGCTCCGTTGTAACGCGAGGGTCGGCGAACACTACGAAAGTTTCAATGCGAGCGCCGCGCGACGAGTGACGCTGGCGAGGATCGTCCCTTAGGTGCCCGCCCGCTCGACGGAGTCGTTACGCGGGCCTGACCACCCCCACCGTCGCGGCTCAAGCGAATCGGCCGGATCGGACGATCGTTGGATCTGCCGAGTTGCCGGGTCTCTCTTCGCGGGGTAGCTCAATGTATCGAGTCGCTGTTTCGCGTGGTCGAAGGAAGACGCCGCTGCGCGACGTGGGATCGGCTGCCGTCGCGTTCGCGGCGCGCCCCTCAAAGAGGAGTCCAGTCATGAGCGAATCACCGTCGATTGTCATCACCGCTACCGATCTGGAGCGTCTCGAGAACTTGATCGCATCGCGCCGACGCACCGGCGAGACCGCCGCGTTGGCCGCCGAGCTCGAGCGAGCCACCGTGGTCGACGATCGCGAGATCGGTCGCGGCATCGTCACCATGAACTCGGTTGTCTGCTTTGAAGACGAGAATACCGGCGAGCGACAGATGATAACCTTGGTCTATCCGCACCAGGCCGACGTGGAACGACGGCAGATCTCCGTGCTGGCGCCGGTGGGCGCGGCGCTCCTCGGCCTATCGAAGGGACAGGCCATCACCTGGCCGGTACCGTCCGGCCGCCCGCGGCGGTTTCGCCTGCTGGACGTGCTGTCACAGCCGGAGACGGAGTCGGCCGCCGCCGAAGTTGTGCCATCTTGAGCCGGCGAACAATCCGGACTCTGCTTGCAGGAGAAATACCGCTGAATGCTTCGAGACCGTCGTTCTCAGGGCGGCATGCCCATGTCGGCTCGTAGGCCGATGAAGCGCGGGGTGCGCCCGCCGTTGCAATCGCGTACGACGAGGGCGGACTCGTCGATGCAGCTGGCTTCGGCGGGTTCGCGGCGCAGTTCGTAGACGGAAAACAAAGGCGCCTTGCCGGCGCGCGGCACGACCGGCAGGCGGCGGGTCGCGGCC
>JBGTMF010000251.1:0-2421 GCA_041743795.1 Thermodesulfobacteriota bacterium
GTCGCCGCGCTGACGCGTTTCGGCGGCTATGCGACGCGCGCCGTAACCGACGCGCGCGCCGCCGTCGTCATTCCCGAGAACATGGACGTCGGCATCGCCGCGGCGCTGCCGACGCAGGGATGCACGGCGTACTACATGGCGATCGACTCCTTGAACCTGCACGAGGGGGATCACGTTCTCGTCCACGCCGCCGCCGGCGGCGTCGGGACGCTGTTGGTGCAGATGTGTGTCCGCGCCGGCTGCGTCGTCTACGGCACGGCGGGCTCGGCCAAGAAACTCGAACTGCTGCGCGAAATCGGCGTCCAACACCCCATCAACTACGCGGCGGCGGACTTCGCCGCCGAGATTCGGCGGCTGCGCGGCGACGCCGGCCTCGACGTCATTTACGACTCCATCGGCGGCGCCTCGGTGCGCCGCGGCCTCAAGCTACTCGCCGCCGGCGGCAAAATGGTCTGTTTCGGCGCCGCCAGCCACGAAGCCGGTCCGCTGCAGCCGCTGCGTTCCCTCGCCTTTGCGGCATCTTGGGGCCTGCCACACCCGATCCCGCTGCTGATGCATTCGCGTTCGCTGATCGGCGTCAACATGTTGCGCATCTCCGACGAACGCCCCGAGGTGCTGGCCCGCTGTATGCGCGGAGTCGCCGATTTGGTTCTGCGCGGAGATCTCAAGCCGATCGTCGGTGGCCGCTTCTCCGCCGCGGAAATCGCGCAGGCGCACGACCTGCTGGAAAGTCGCGGCTCGACGGGAAAAATTGTCGTCAGCTGGTAGGGTTACACGCCAAGTGGCGGCACCAATCTCGCCTGTCGATGTGTTCGACACGGCCCAGGCTGCCGTGGCCAAGGCCCCCCGGCAGGCTGCGCCGTCGCGCGAGAGCTGACGTCGCGCCGGGGGTGGGCGAACTTCGCGCGCGAACGTGGCATACTCATCGGCCTCGGCCTTGCGCTTGTAAGTGCCGAATCTGCCACCCGAAAGGCTCCCATGTCCGCTGCAACACCAACCCCCGCATCGCTTGGATTCGCTGACCTCGACCTTCCCGCCGAACTTCTTCGTGCGCTCACCGATGTCGGCTACGAGGCGCCGACCCCTATCCAATTGGAGACGATTCCGGCGCTGCTTGGCGGTCGTGACGTCGTCGGCCAGGCGCAAACGGGTACGGGAAAAACGGCGGCCTTTGCGCTGCCGATCCTGACCCGGCTCGATCTTTCCCGTTGCGGACCGCAGGCCCTGGTGCTGACGCCGACCCGCGAGTTGGCGATCCAGGTGGCGGAAGCGTTCCAGACCTACGCCGCGCAGCTGCGCGGGTTTCATGTGCTGCCGATCTACGGCGGCCAGGGCTACGGCCCGCAACTCGCCGGACTACGGCGCGGCGCTCACGTCGTCGTCGGCACCCCCGGCCGCGTCATCGATCATCTCCAACGCGGCACGCTGGATCTGCGCCAGCTGACGACGCTGGTGCTCGACGAAGGCGACGAGATGCTCCGCATGGGCTTTATCGAGGACGTCGAAGCCGTGCTGGCGAAGTCGCCCCCGAATCGCCAGGTCGCCCTGTTTTCGGCGACGATGCCGGCGCAGATTCGCCGTATCGCGCAAACGCACCTGCGCGAACCAGTCGAGATAACGATACGGTCGAAGACCTCGACGGCCGCCAACACCCGCCAGCGCTATCTGATGGTCAGCGGCGTTCACAAGCTCGATGTCCTCACCCGCATCCTCGAGGTCGAGCCGTTCGATGCGATGATCATCTTCGCGCGGACCAAGGTCGCCACCGACGAGTTGGCGCAACGGCTGGCCGCTCGCGGGTTCGCCGCGACCGCGCTCAACGGCGACATTGCGCAAGCGCAGCGCGAACGCACGGTCGCGCGATTGAAGAAGGGGGAGCTCGACATCCTCGTTGCCACCGATGTGGCTGCCCGCGGCCTCGACGTCGATCGGGTCAGTCACGTGGTCAACTTCGACATTCCCGTCGACGTCGAATCGTACGTCCACCGCATCGGTCGTACCGGACGCGCCGGCCGCAGTGGCGAGGCAATCCTGTTCGTCACGCACCGCGAGCAGCGCCAACTGCGCGACATCGAGCGCGCCACCCGCCAGCGTATCGAGCTGATGGCTGCGCCCAGCGTCGCCGACGTCAACCAGCAACGTATCGCGCGATTCAAGGAACGCATCACAGCTGCGTTCGATGCCCCGGATCTCGACACCTTTCGCCAGGTGGTCGAGCAGTACGCGGAAGAGCGCGACGTCCCAGCCATCGAGATCGCGGCCGCATTGGCGAAGATCGCCCAGGGGAAGGCGCCGTTGCTCGAGCCGACGCCGGCGCACTCCCCTGAGCGTCCGGCCGAAGCTGAGCCGCGTCGAACGAGGAGAAGCGACGCCGCTCGGGCGACGGAGCGTTCGCCTGAACGCGAGGCTCACGCGCCGCGA
>JBGTMF010000252.1:0-16790 GCA_041743795.1 Thermodesulfobacteriota bacterium
GGTTGCGGTCGCAGGCGCCGGATCTGCTCCTCGGCGGCCTCGGCCCAGGCGCCCTCGCGCAGCGGCTCGAGCTGCGCGAAGCCCTGGTCGCGCAGAAAGTTGATGTTCGCACCGTCACAGCGGTCGTTGATGCGGCAGTCGCGGCATCGCAGTGATTTGCCCCAGTACCCTTCGACGACGTGCATGCGAGCCAGCTCGCGCGTATCGACCCGTCCGGTCTCCGAATCGAAGATCTTCTTGGCCAACACTTTCGGCGCTTCGCGCAGCTCGGTGTCAGGCGTCAGGCAGGCGGGCAGACCGCTTACCGCGACCGGCAGCGCGAGCGCGGCGAAGAACTCCTTGACGTCGCGCACGTCGTTGCGGTTGGTGTCGGCGAGGAACTCATAGCCAGGTTGGTGCAGGCGGATTCGCTGCAAACTCTGCGCGACGCGGTCGCGGTGCTCGAGTAGCCACGGTGCCGTCGAACGGTTCAGCTCGATCTCGATCTCGACACCCAGCGGCAGTTCGCCGCCGTCGAGGATCACTGCCAACTGTCCGGCGTCGTGCAACCGGATCAGCAGAGGATTGCGTACCAGCGCGCGATCGACGGGACGGGAGACGCGGTCCGGGCGAACGTAGATACCGATGTGCTCGTGCAGCGGGATGCTCTCCAGCGTCGTCAAATCGTCAACCTCGACACCCAGGTACGAGCAGCCGAAAGGCAGCCCGGCCGGCGTCAGATCGGCATATGCCCAATTGGACTCGTCGACGCGCCCGATCGTCCAGACTTCCCACGCCGCTTGGTTCTGCCGTCCGATGACGCGGTCGGCGGTGTTGCAGAACGGCTCGATGAAACAGTACTGGCAGCGCTCCTTGTCGCGGCACTCAAGCGGCACGCCCTCGTCGAGGTAGCGCTTGATCTGGTGCCGGCGGCCGTTGACCTCGTCGAGCATCTTGTGCGGATCCTGAATGAGGTCCTCGAGACCTTCGAGGTACTCGACCGGAAATCGATTGGTCCAGATGACGACACCCGGATGGTGATTGAGGCGAAACACCTTCTGCAGCCGCGGCAGGTGCTCGATCGGATCGTAGAAGAGATCGTTGCGGTTCTCGAAGGCGACCCCCTGCGGGATCACGTGCAACAAATCGAACTCGCGCACCCCGACCGACAAGCACAAGTCGACGATCTGGTCGATGTACATGACGTTCTGCTTGTTGATGCAGACGTCGACGTTGACGATGATGCGCCCCTCCCGAATGGCCCGCATCATCCCTTTCATGAGGCGGTGAAACGCACCCAGCGTTCCCGTCAAGCGGTCGTGCAGCTCCGGTGTGTGCCCATGTAGACTGAAGGTGATTTCACCGAGGCCCGCGTCGACCGCCGCTTTGTAGAAATCCCGCTGCGCGAACATGACACCGTTGCTGACGGTCTGCACGCGGTCATAGCCGATCTCCTTGGCGTAGCGCACGAAGTCGACGAACTTGGGGTGGATCGAACCCTCCCCACCAGAGAGAATCACCTTGTCGGCGTGCAGTTCTTCACGCCCTCGCCGCAACTCGCGGTGAATGTCCTCCTCGAGGAGATAGACGCCGCGCGGTGTGTCGGTGTCGAGGCAGAACACGCAGCGACTGTTGCACGCCGTCACCAATCGCACCCAGTGCTTCTTGACGTTGGCGACGCGTTCGCGCTCCAGCATTCTGCTCTTCAGGTGTTGACCGTCCATCAAATTCGACCTCGCTGTCTTCGCCAGACCGCGGCCACCACCGGCACGCTCCGGTTGTCAATTCTCATGAATTGGGGTCACCGCCCCATAGATTATCTGGTTTCGGATTCGAGTCGGTTGGCTCAGCTCGATTCGCCCCGGCGAGACCGCCGAGGAGCAGACTGTCGTGAATCCAGCCAAACTCCCCCCTCATGGATCTATATTAAAGGGCCATATCAGATTGGGAATTGCGACAGCAACAACTGATTTCCCCGCCGCCGTCAGCGCGGCCGGCAAATGCGGGCCCGTCGCAGCCGCCCATCGACCGCCGCGCGGCGCATCCGACAACCCACCCACCGTTGTCGCGGCGCTACCCCTCTGGGTCGCGGCGCTACCCTCTGGGCAGATCGAGAATTAGCCGCCCGGTTACCCGGTTTTTTGGCCTTTTCACCAGCCCAGGCGAAAACGACTTCCTATCAAAAATGCGAAATCGCTTTACTCCCGCAACTGATGCGTGGTACGCGACCGCAAAGCTATCACCCATACTCAATACTGACACGAGGGGGAGAACTCAGTGCAAAACTCGCAGAAGGACGCGCTATCGCGACGCGCGTTCGTAGGCAAGCTCGCAACCGGAGCAGCAGGCGCTGCTCTCGCTATCGCCGCAACCACCGGACGGGCCGACGCTGTCCCGCGCAAGACCGGAGGTAGCGCGACTCTCCCCGAGGGCGGCCACGTCGACCTCGGCGCGGAAGCCATCCCGCCGTTGGCGGAAGCGGAGCGCGAACAGGCGACGCCCGAGACGGTCGTCGACGCGGCACCGCCGGCACCGTGGCAGATCCTCGAGCCGCTGACGGTCGGGGCGCTCGTCGCATCGGACTGGCGTGTCGTCGACTTCCAAGGCGCGGTCGACGGAGCTTGCGTGCTGACCCTCGGCAACGATCGAGGTCGCACGAATCGCGTTCACGTCTGCCGCAACGACGGCCAGCCGCGCGGCTTGGTGTACACGAGTCGCTTCGACCTCGTCGTCATGAACGGTGGGCGCGGCGACCTGCCGACCGAAGAAGGCTTCGGCCTGGCGGTTGCCGAGATCGCCCATACCATCGCGGCAAACGAAACATCCAGCAGAGGCGCTGAAGTAGCGAGCGCGCTGTTGCCCCAATCCGACAGAGAACAGCGGTTTGCCGCCACGGCGAGATTGCGATGATGGCCGCCGCGACGAGAACGCGCAGGTTGAAGGAGGGATCATGAGCGATCAGAAGAAGAACGGGCTTCCCGAGTTGCGCAAGAAGCCACTGGACTTTCTGAGTCCGGCGGAAGCGCGACAGGCGGTCAAGCCGGTGGCGGCGCTGGACGCGTCGGAAGCGGCGCAGGCTCTGCGCACGGAACCGAACAGCGAGAAGATGTTGTTGGCGCAGCACATGTCGCACGCCTCGCACGGATCGCACGGCAGCCACGGATCGCACGGATCACACGGCAGCCACGGCAGCCACGGCTCACACGGCAGCCACGGTTCGCATGGATCTCACGGCAGCCACGGCAGCCACGGCTCACACGGGTCACACGGCAGCCACGGATCGCACGGGTCATGGTAGAGGGGGCCTGGCTGATGACGTCATTGAGAAGACAGAGAAGCAGTTGGGCGCGCCGTATCGCGGCGCTTTCGACATTGGCAATCCTGACCGGAGTGAGCGGCGCCTCGGCGTTGGTGATCAGCGGCGGACCCGTTTACACCTTGCCGCTTGGCGGCAGTTGCACGGTGAGTAGCGGAACTCCGACTTTGGGGCTCGGCGCGACCGTGTCGTGTACCGGGGTCAACCTCCCCGCCTATACCAACGTGTATATCGGCATCAAAAACAACACGATCGTCAACGGTTCGGCGACCGACGGTAGCGGACCCACCGCCGGCGAGCTCTTCACGACATTCTCCGGCAACACCGCATCGGCGATCAGCTACACGAGTGCGAGCAGCATCACGTCGCAGATCCTCGACCCGCCCTACGGCACGGATACGGTGTCGCAAACGCTGACGATCACCCGCACGGCGGGATCGGCGACGGTGATTGCGACTGGTGGTACGCCAGCCAGCAATGGCAACGGCGCCATCGAGCGGGTATTCCGTCTCGACAGCGGCAGCAACTTCACGTTCAACGTCCGCATCTTCGGCAGCACGCCGCACTTCTCCGGCGAGATCTGCGACGACGTCTACAATCCGACGCACCCCAGCGCCGGCGGAAACGGCTGTATCAGCCGCGTCGACCTGGCGTTCTATTACTCCGAATGCGGCGACGGCGTTCTCGACGGCGCGGAACAATGCGACCTCGGCGGCGCCAATGGCAGTGGGACTTCCTGCTGTACTTCGACCTGCACCTTCCGCGCGGCGGGACAGACTTGCCGCACGGGCTCGGGTGATGCCTGCGATTTGAACGAAACCTGCACGGGCAGCAGCTCCGCGTGCCCGGCCGATGACGCACCGGGCAACACCGGCAACGTCTGTCGCGCCGGCTCGGGCGATTCCTGCGACCCGACGGAAGTCTGCACCGGAGTTCCCGGGCAGGCCTGTCCGGCCGACATCGTCACCCCCGGCGGTACCCTGTGCCGCGGTGGATCGGGTGACTCCTGCGACCCAGACGAAACCTGCACCGGCACCCCCGGCCAGGCTTGTCCGGCCGATGTCGTGACACCTGTCGGCACCACCTGCCGCGCCGGTTCGGGTGATGCTTGCGACGTCGACGAGACCTGCACCGGCGTCACCGGGCAGGCGTGTCCGGCCGACGACGCTCCGGCCAACGCCGGCAACGTATGCCGTGCCGGTTCGGGCGATTCCTGTGACCCGGAAGAAACATGCACCGGTACTCCCGGGCAGGCGTGTCCGGCCGATATCGTGACACCTGTCGGCACCACCTGCCGCGTCGGTTCGGGCGACGCATGTGACGCAGAGGAAACCTGTACCGGCGTCACTGGCGAGGCCTGTCCGGCCGACGACGCTCCTGGCAATGCGGGCAATATCTGCCGCACCGGCTCGGGGGATGCTTGTGACGCGGACGAGACCTGCACCGGCGTGACCGGCGAGACGTGTCCGGCCGACGACGCTCCGACCAACGCGGGCAACGTCTGCCGCAACGGTTCGGGCGATTCCTGTGACCCGGACGAGACCTGTACCGGCACACCGGGCGAAACATGCCCGGCCGATGTCGTAACTACTGTCGGCACCACCTGCCGCGCCGGTTCGGGCGACATGTGCGACGCGGAAGAGACCTGCACCGGCGTCACCGGCGAGGCTTGTCCGGCCGACGACGCCCCTGCCAACGCGGGCAACGTCTGCCGCACTGGTTCGGGGGATGCTTGTGACGCGGATGAGACCTGCACCGGCGTGACCGGTGAAACTTGTCCGGCCGACGACGCTCCGTCCAACGCGGGCAATGTCTGCCGCAGCGGTTCGGGCGATTCCTGTGACCCCGATGAAACCTGCACCGGTACTCCGGGCGAGACTTGCCCGGCCGATGCCGTAACCTCAGCCGGCACCCTGTGCCGACCGGGCTCGGGTGACACGTGCGACGCGGACGAGACCTGCACCGGCGTGACCGGCGAGGCTTGTCCGGCTGACGACGCTCCGGTTAACGCGGGCAACGTTTGCCGCAACGGCTCGGGCGACGCTTGTGACCCCGACGAAACATGCACCGGCGCTCCGGGCGCAGCCTGTCCGGCCGACGTCGTAACCTCCGCCGGTACTCTGTGCCGCACCGGTTCGGGTGACTCGTGCGACGCGGACGAGACCTGCACCGGCGTGACCGGCGAGGCTTGTCCGGCCGACGACGCCCCGGCCAACGCGGGCGTTCTCTGCCGCGCCGGCTCGGGCGATTCTTGTGACACCGACGAAACCTGTACGGGAACTCCCGGCCAGGCATGTCCGGCGGATGACGCACCGGCCAACGCGGGCAACATCTGCCGCAACGGCTCGGGCGATCTTTGTGACCCGGATGAAACCTGCACCGGCAACGCCGGCGAAACCTGTCCGAGCGACACGTTCGAGCCGGATACGACGGAATGCAGAGCGGCGGCCAGCGACTGCGACGTCGCCGAGAACTGTACTGGCAATGCGGGCGACGCCTGCCCGACGAATGCTTTCCAGCCGGCGGGCACCGATTGTCCCAATACCGACCTCTGCGACGGGGACGAGACGTGTGACGGCAACGGAAGCTGTGTCGGCGGACCGACGGCGAACTGCGACGACGGCAGCGCCTGCACCATCGACACCTGCGACTCCATCTTGGGTTGTATCAATACCCCGGAGGTGCAGACGGGTTGCCTCGATACGTTCGCCAAGGGAACGCTGCTGGTCAACGAGAAGAATCCGTTGAAGGAGAAGGTCATCGCCAAGTTCCTCAAGGGACCTGCGATCGCCCAAACCGACTTCGGCAATCCTCTCGAAGTCGGCGGCACGGCTTACGACATGTGCATCTTCGACGCCAACGGCAATCTCGCGGGATCGTTCGCCATCGATCGCGCCGCCGACCTGTGCGACGGCAGGGATTGCTGGAAGAAGGTCGGTAAGCTGCCCCCAGACGGCAAGGGGTACAAGTTTGTCGACAAGCTGATGACCAGCGATGGCACCAAAGTCATGCTGCTCAAGGGCGGCACGGCTGGAAAGAGTAAAGCCATGCTCAAGGCCATGAACCGGAACAACACGATGCCTACGGGTATCGCGGCCGCTCTGCTCGCCGGTGTACCAGCGGGTTCCGCGGCGAAGGTTCAGATCATTTCCAACGGTGAGCCGGGTGGCTTGCCGGCGGGAACGGTGTGCCTGTCGATGGACCTGGACAACGTCAGGAAGAACGACGGCGTCATCTTCAAGGCCAAGAAGTAACAGCGGCCTACGAAGCGTCCTGCGCGATGCCCCGGCACCGAAAGGTGCCGGGGCATCGTTGTTTTCAGCAGCCCGGTTGAAAAAGCATGCCGGCCTGCGAATGTGCCGTATGTGCCGTCCTCGTCACCCATGATCCGCGCCGTTCTCTGGGACTTCGGCGGCGTACTGACGACCAGCCCGTTCGAGGCGTTCCGCCGCTTCGAACGCGAGCACGGCTATCCCGAGGATTTCATCCGACGGATCAACTCGACCAATTCCGATGAAAACGCCTGGGCAAGGCTCGAACGCAGCGAAATCTCGATCGACGAGTTCGATCGCCTCTTCGATGAGGAGGCGCGCGCGGCTGGTCGATCGCTGCCCGGACGCTTCGTTCTGGGCCTTCTCGCCGGCGAACTGCGACCGGCAATGGTGCGAGCCCTCGAATTGTCCCGGCGCAAGTTCAAGAACGCCTGTTTGACGAACAACGTCGCCTTCGGCGACGGACCGGGCATGGCGCGCGAGAGCGATACGGCGCGCCGTATCCGGCAAGTGATGGATCTTTTCGACGTGGTCGTCGAATCGAGTGTGATCGGCCTGCGCAAACCCGATCCGCGCTTCTACCAACACGCGCTGGCAGCGATCGAAGCAGAGGCGTCGGAATGTGTCTACCTCGATGACCTCGGTATCAATCTCAAGCCGGCCCGGCAGCTCGGCATGACGACGATCAAGGTCGTCGACCCGGCCGAGGCGCTGGTCGAACTGGAGGCCGCGCTCGGCGTCGCCCTGCGATGAGGTATCACGCGATGAGTGAATCCTGTCTTCCGCCGATTCGAATCGACCGCGTGTTCGACGACCCGTCATGCGTCCGCCGACTGGTCGAGTCAAACGCGCCCTACTTCCCCGTGCAGCGCTATGTGCGCAGCGACGCCGAACACCGCGCCATCTCCGCCCAGGGCCCGATGATCATCGCGCCGAACTTTCGCGGCGATTGGGCCTATGATCGGCCGCTCGTCGACGGCGCCGAGATCTTCCTCGATCATCCGCAACTGATTGCCGCCGCCTCGGCGCTGTTCGACACCGAACTCATCCGCCCGCAGCAGGTGTATTCCAATCTGACGTGGCAGCTGCCGTTTCACCAAGGCAACGGTCACACCGATGTGCCGGCCTTCCGCGGCATCGACCGCACCCGCTACCCGATCTGGTTCCTCAACGTCATGGGTCGCTCGCTTCTCTTCGAGGCGGAGCGCATTCGCATCGCCACCGCGGTCGCGTGGTTCTACCGCGGTGAGGACGGTGGCTTCGAGTACTGGCCGAATGGGCCCGACGCGCCTCCGCGGGCGCATCAGGGGAACATCTTCAATACGGCGATCGTCGGCGACAACGACCGCATGTTTCACCGCGTCATGCCGGTCGGTCGCGTTGCCGACGGTTTCCTCTCTGGAATGACGCTCGACAGCCGGCTAGAACACTGCGACGGCGACCGCTGGCGAATCGCCGGCGAGGCGACGCTCGCCGAACCTACCTGGGACCAGTTGCGCATCAGTGTCTCCTGGAAGGCGCTCGCCTTCCGCGACGCAAGCGAGCAGCGCATGGTGGACGAGCACACCAGCGACATCTCTCTCGACGATGTCCTCGGCCGTTTCAAAGCCGACCTGGAAAGCCGCGGAGCGCCGTTTCAGACCCCAGCGGACCCGCTAGAAGACCCTGATTTCGTGGAGGTTCTAGCGTCGACCTACGTGCGCGAGCCGAGCCTCTATGCTTGACGTCTAGGGCTCAATCGTCCCTGTCTTCAATCAGGGAAAACCGCAAGTTGACAAATCACCTCGGGGCGACGGATAAACGTCCGTGGTGCGGGCTGCGGTGCGGGTTGAGAGGTGGGTACCGCGAAGTAGGGACTCGAGGGAGGATACAACCATGTCGATGACATCGCTGCGTTCAGCATGTCGAATCAGCGGGCCCGTGATGGTGCTGTCGATCGTCGCGTTTGCCAGCGCCGGTCTCGCTCAGGTGCTCTCGCAGGGCCCTTTGAATCCAGGAACCATCGCCAACGACTCGAGCGCTGGTACGTCGGTTTGGATTACGCCAGGGAACGCCGCGGTGAGCGACAACCTCATGGCAACGACCGGCCCGGGCGGCATGCCGTCGCAATATCTCAAGGCGACCAGCTTCGGCTTCTCGATCCCGTCGACCTCCCAGGTCACGGGAATCGAGGCGACGGTCGAACGCCGCTCGATACTCGGTACGGTTTTCGATGCGGCGGTTCGCATCGTCAAGGGAGGCGTCGTCGGCTCCGACGACCGCTCGGACGGAGGCTTTTGGGCCACGGCTGACGAGGTGATCACCTACGGCAGCGACTCGGATCTCTGGGGCGAAACATGGACACCGGCCGACATCAACTCCGCCGGTTTCGGCGTCGCCGTCTCCGCCACCGACACCTTCGACACGGCAGGCGTCGACCACATCACGATGACCGTCTACTACACGCTGTGCGGCGATGCGCCGGCCGTAGGTTGCCGCACCTCGAGCAAATCGACGATGGTCGTCACCGACAAATCTGACAACAGCAAGGACAGGTTGGTGTGGAAGTGGATCAAGGGCCAGTCGACGACGACGGCGGATTTTGCCGACCCGGTCAACTCGGCGGCCTACTCGCTCTGCGTCTATGCCGGCACCACGAATGCGTTGATCGGCGAGTCCGTCGTGCCGGCGAACGCCTCGAAATGGCAGCCGATCAGCACCAAGGGCTTCCGCTACAAGGACCAGACGGCCAGCGAGGACGGCATCCAGAAAATCATCCTCAAGGCCAGTGTCATCGACAAGGCGAAGGCGGTGGTGAAGGGCAAGGGAGTCGGCCTGCCGGATCTGGGGCCGCCGCTGCTGCTCCCGGTCGTCGTCCAAATGGTAAACAGCGACTCCGGCGTCTGCTGGGAGACGACGTTCTCTCTCCCGCAGCACATCAAGCGAAATCAAGCCGGCAAGTTCAAGGCAAAACGCACCAACTGACGGCCGCCAATCACCGAGAAAAAGGGCGCCGCTCGCGAGCGGCGCCCTTTTCTTTTTCACCCGCGCAGCAGCTGTTTGGCGATCGTCTGCAGCTGCATGTTCGAGGTTCCCTCGTAGATCGAGCCGATCTTGGCATCGCGGTAGAACTTCTCCGCGGGAAACTCCTTGGTGAAGCCGACACCGCCGTGCAGTTCGACGCAGCGACTGGCGATGCTCTCGGCCGCCCGCGACGCGTACAACTTGGCCATCGCCGCCTCGGTCAAGAACGGCCGGCCGGCGTCTTTGAGACGTGCCGCGTTGTAAACCAGCAGGCGAGCCGCCTCGAGCTGCGTGGCGGCCTCGGCGAACTGGAACTGCACGCCCTGAAAATCGGCAATGGCCTGGCCGAACTGCCGCCGCTCGAGGATATACCGCCGTGCCTGTTCGAGGGCGCCGCGCCCGAGGCCGATCATCTGCGCGCCGATGCCGATGCGCCCTTCATTCAACGTCTCGATCGCAATCTTGTAGCCCTTACCGACCTCGCCGAGGATGTTGCTCTTCGGCACGACGCAGTCGTCCATGTGCAGGCTCACCGTCGAAGAGGCGCGGATCCCGAGCTTGTCCTCCTTCTTGCCGACGCTGAACCCGGGAAAGTCGCGCTCGATCATGAAGGCGGTGATACCGCGATAGCCGGCCTCCGGGTCGACCGTCGCGAACATCAAGAAGAACTCCGCCTCGGCGCCGTTGGTGATCCACATCTTGGTGCCGTTCAGCCGGTAACCGTCACCGTCTTCGATCGCTCGCGTCTTCAGCGCGAATGCGTCCGAGCCGCTCCCCGATTCGCTCAGGCAGTACGATGCCAGCATGTCGGTCGACAACCGCGGCAAGTAGCGCTGCCGTTGCTCGGCATTGGCCCAGCGCAAGATGGCGTTGTTGACCAGAGTGTTCTGCACGTCGACACAGACGCTGAGGGATGGATCCACCGCCGCGATCTCTTCGATGGCGATGATCGCCGTCGCGATGTCGGCACCGGCACCGCCGTACTCGACCGGAATCTCGATTCCCATCAGTCCGAGGTCGAACACTTCGCGGATCAGCTCGCGCCGCATCGTCTGGCTCTGGTCCATCTCCATCACATGCGGCGCCAGCGACTGCTGCGCGAAATTGCGCACACTCTCGCGAAAGATCGCCTGCTCGTCGTTGTCGACCGTGAGCGGGGCTGCGGCGTAGTGCTCGGACATCATCACCTCCCTGATTGACGTTCCCGCCTTTCTTATCCCGATTCCTCCGGGCCGGACACCCAGCCCCGGCGATTCAACGCGGCAGATTTAGTACTCGAGATCGAGAAGCTCCTTGCCGACGGCCCGCGAGAGTTCGGCCACCGCGATGTTGTAGTCGTGCGCCGCGCGAAAGTAGTCGGTGCTGGTCTCGGTGTACGAACCGTACGCCCGGAATAGCTCTTCCCCGTCACCGAAACCGAGATCGAAGTTGCTGACAGTCAGGACCAGCAGCCCGCGCGCTGCCCGGCGACCGGCCTCCGCCGCGGCGATGGTCGCCCGCGCCCGTTCGACCGCTACGTAGGCCCGCTCGACTTCGAGTCGCAGACCGCTTTCCGCACGGCGGCGCTCGGCCAACAGCCGTTCCCGGTCCGCCCGCGCCTGCGCCACCTTGGCACGATTGGAAAAGACGTTGAGATCCCAGTGGATGCCGAGGACCCCGACCGGCTGCAGGTAATTGAACTCGTCATTGGCGAATACGTTCTTCTGGTCGTCGCGATTGCCCGCCACCGCGTAGCGGACCCCCGTGGCGAAGAACAGGGTCGGGTAGGCGCTCGCCTCTTCGAGTTTGACGACCGCCTCCTGCGCCTCGATGCCGGAGACGATGCGCTTCCATTCCGGTCGGTTGCGCGGACCGTCGGATACGTAGTCCTCGAGCGAATCGGCTTCGAAGGCCACCAATCGCAGGCGTTTGTCGGCAATCTCGAACTCGCTGTCGGGCGCCAGGCCGACGGCGCGGGCCAGTGCGCTTCTGGTCAGGCGTATCGACGCCTCTACCTCCTGCACACCCGCCGCGAACTTCGACCTTCCGATCTTCAGCCGCAACACGTCGAGCTCCGTCACCTGGCGAGAGCCGTCGTCGAGACGGCGCTGCGTTTTGCTCACCGCCTCGTCCAAGTTTGAAAGCATCTCGGTCAAGACGTCCGCAAGGTGCTGCGCCAGCAACAGGCCGTAGTAGAGCCGCTTGGTCTCGACGACGGTATCGGCTCGCGCCGCATCGCCCCGTGCACGCTCGCTGCGCAACCCCTTCTCCGCCGCCTCGAGCGCCGCCGACAGTTTGCCGAAAGTGTAGATCGGGATGCGGATGTCGAGGTCGAGGCGCGTGAATGGTCCCAGACCATCGAAAAAATCGGTTTGCTCGTTGGGGGAGAAAACCGGATCGCCGCGCGCCTCGTTGACCAGCCCGACGATCTGCGTGTACTCCGCCTGGCCGTACCTTCCCGCCCGCGCCTCATCCAGACGTGCTTGCGCCGCCGACAGATCGGCCGCGATCAGTTCGCGATCCGGCCCCTCATTGAGCGCCCGCCGCAGGCAATCGTCGAGGCTGAGCACCTGCGCATGGCCGCCGTCCTCCGCGCCGTCCGCACGGAGGACGGGAGCCAATGCGATCAGGATCGCCAACCTGGCGATGATCGAAGTTCTCCACATGAACGCCTCCTTCGCTTTCGCTCGCGCTCGCACCGAATTGCCGAGCCAATCGCAGATCCTGCTGATTCCACACCGCCGGCGCAAACCCGCTCAGCTCGCTTGGACGACGCCGATGCACTACAATCCGCCGCTGCCGGCAAGAGCAGCGCCGATTGCGCCCATCGCACCGAGAATCGCCTCCCCGACCGACATCAATGGCCACCGCTCAGCCCCTCACCGCCGCCACGGCCCCGGCGCACCCACGCGTCGAGAAGAACCTCGCACCGGCTCTCGTCGTCAACGCATTGACCCGAAGCTACGGCGAGTTCGAAGCGGTGAAGGGAGTTTCCTTCGAGATTCGCGCTGGCGAGATCTTCGGCCTGCTCGGACCCAACGGCGCCGGAAAGACGACGACCATATCCGTTCTTTCGACCCGGCTGCGACCCGGCGGCGGCAGCGCGTCGGTGTTCGGTCGCGACATCGACAGCGACGTGGCCACGGTCCGCCGCGACATCGGCCTCGTCCCCCAGGAGATCTCCATCTACCCGACCCTGAGCGCGGCCGAGAACGTAGCCTTCTTCGCCCAGATGTATGGCGTGCCGCGCGGGATCATCGCGCAGCGCGTCACCGCACTGCTCGATCTGGTCGGGCTCG
Organism: Thermodesulfobacteriota bacterium; assembly: GCA_041743795.1. Taxonomy (GTDB): domain Bacteria; phylum Desulfobacterota; class Binatia; order HRBIN30; family CADEER01; genus CADEER01. The sequence continues at coordinate 12,849 of JBGTMF010000252.1, forward strand.
GCGCCCGGCGCGACGATCTCGCGGCAACGTATTCCGGCGGCATGAAACGACGGCTCAATCTCGCCGTCTCCCTGGTGCACGAACCGAGGATCTTGCTGCTCGACGAGCCGACGGTCGGTGTCGATCCCCATTCCCGCGAACATATCTTCGAGATCGTCCGCGATCTGCGGCGGCGCGGCACGGCGATCCTCTACACGACGCACTACATGGAAGAGGCCGAGATCTTGTGCGACCGACTCGGCGTGATGGACGAGGGCCGCATCATCGCCATGGGCACGCTCGGCGATATGCTGGCGTCCTCGGGATGCAGCGACACCATCTGGATTCGCGGCGTTCCGGCGACGGAAATCACGGCCGGATTCTCCCTCCACCCGACGGTCAGCGAGATCGAAGCGCACGGCGACACCAGCCGGCTCTTCGTCACTGATTCGAAAGTCCTGCTCGCATCCCTGCAGCCGGTCCTCGAAAGGCACCCCGGCAGTTCGCTGCAGATCTCGCCGATGAGCCTCGGCGATCTGTTCTTGCGGCTGACCGGCAAGGAGTTGCGCGACTGATGCGGCCCTCTGCGCTCGCCCCGATTCTCCGTCTACTCATCGCCGTCGTCGCGGCGAGTGCCGCCCCGGCCACGGCGCTGACGCCGGCTCCCGCGGCCGTCACCCCTGGCGACACGGTCGACACTGGCGACACGGCGGCGCTCACTCACACCCGCACCACACTCGAGGCGACACGCGTCATCATTGACAGCGCTGACACGCACAACGAGAAGCTCGCCGCGCTGCACAAACTACTCGAGGGGTTTCTCGACACGGATGCGATGGGCCGCGCCGCCCTCGACAAACACTGGAGCCGCTTCACCGCCGCGCAACAATCCGAATTCCTCGCGCTCTTCCGCGAACTCTTTCAGCGCACGTACGTGCAGAAACTACTGCTCTTCGATCGACCGGATTTCGAGTACGTCGGCCAGGAGACCGTCGACGGCTACGTTCGCGTCGATACGCTGATCGTCACGCCGCGCGACGAGTTCGCCGTCACCTACCAGTTTCGCCAGAGCGACGGCGCCTGGTTGGCGTCCGACATTCGCATCGAAGACCTCAGCCTGACCACCAATTTCCGCCGCCAGTTGGATCGCCTGTTGGCGAACTCATCGCCGGAGAACGTGCTCGACCGCATGCGCCGAAAGTACGGCCCGGCTGGGGCTGACAGCGACGCCGGAGCGGACCTTTGAAGCTGCTGCGGATTTCGGCGAAGGATCTCCGTCTCATCCTGCGCGACCGCTGGGCGGCGGTATCCCTGCTGATCGTACCGATCATCATCATCCTGGTGATCGCCGAAACGCAGTCCGGCGAGGGCAGCTCGACGATCCTGTTCCCGATCGTCAACGAAGACGAAGGACCCGTCGCCAACATCCTGATCAAGACCCTGCGCGAGCACCTCGACGTGCGCATCGTCGACCGCGAGACCGCCGAGCGATGGGTGGCGCGGGAGAACCGCGCGCCGGCGCTGCTGGTGCTGCCGACCGGGCTCAGCAAGAACTACCTGACCGAGCGGCCGTCGCGGATCGACCTGCTCACCGACCCGGCCGCCTGGAAGGAACTGCAGGCGATCAAGATGGCGTTGATGCTGGCCGACCGCGAAGCGTCATCGCTCGGCGATCCATTTGCCGAGGAACTGCTGACGCTGGAAGAGCGCAGTCTGACCGGCTCGTGGCTGAAATTCACCTCGCTCGAACAGAACGTTCCGGGCTTTGCCATGACCTTCGTTCTTCTCAGCGTGATCTTCGGCGTCGCCTTCGGCATGCGCGACGAGGAGGCATGGGGAACCAGCGCGCGACTCGCCGTCGCGCCTGTTGGGCACGGCACCGTGGTCGCCGGCAAGTTGCTGGCGCGCCTCGTCGTCGGCACCGTACAGCTCCTCCTGCTGTTGCTCTTCGGCAACCTGGTCTACGGCCTGGCACTCGGCAACTCGGTGGCGACTCTGATCGTCGCCGCCACTGTCATCGTCTTCGCCATGACCTGCTTCAGCCTGGTAATCGCCGCAGCCGCGCGCACGCGCGAGCAAGTCGTGCCGGTGGCCATCTCGGCGGTCTTCATCCTCGCCGCGCTCGGCGGCTGCTGGTGGCCATTTTTCGAGCAACCGGCATGGATGCAGGCGATCGCCCAGGGCGTCGTCACGACGTGGTCGATGTTCACCATCCACGACGTCATGCTGCGCGACCGCGGCTTTCTCGAAATTCTGCCCAAACTGAGCTTTCTTTTCGCCTACGGCGTGGTTTCTTTCGCTGTCGGCTTGAAGCTTTTCCGCTACTCTGAGACTTGATTGGCCGAGGACCGATGGCACGCGTGACACAGAACAAGAAGGCGGGCTTCGAGCCGCGCTTGATCGTCGGTGCGCAGGCGACGAAGCGCGGCGAGGGCACCGTCGAGATCTCCGGCTGGGGCGGCTATCCCGTCGTTCGCGGCCGTGAGCGGCGCTCCGAGAACCTCGCGGCGATCACGCGAAACGTCGTCCTGACGCGCGGCCTCGGCCGAGCCTACGGCGACGCCTCGCTGCCGCCGGCGGGCGATTATACCGTCGCCGCCTCACCATTGGCCGATCGCCTGCTGAGCTTCGACTTCACGCGCGGTGTCGTCCGCGTCGAGGCGGGCTTTCCGCTGCTGCGGCTCAACCGCCTGTCGCTGCCGCGCGGGTGGTTCACTCCGGTGACACCCGGGACCCATTACGTGACCGCCGGCGGCATGGTCGCAGCCGACATCCACGGCAAAAATCACCATGTCGCCGGGTGTTTCGGCGAACACGTCCGCTCATTAAAGATGCGTGTCGCCGACGGCGCGATCATCGACTGCGCCGATGGCCAGCACGAGCTGTTCCGCGCCACGCTCGGCGGCATGGGCCTGACCGGGCACATCCTAGAGGTCGAGTTTCAAATGGAGCGCATCCCCAGCCCGTGGATCTGGCAGGAGAGCGAGCGCATCGACCGCTTCGAAACCGTCCTCGAGAAGCTCGAGCAGGCGGGTCGGGATTGGCCGTTCACAGTGTGCTGGTCGGACTTTCTCGTCACCGGCGAGAGAGCCGGACGGGCGCTGTTGATGAAGGGGCGATGGGCGCAGCCGGATGAAGCGCCGGCCGGGCTACCGAAGTGGCGAGCGGCGCCGACGCTGCCGTTTCGCCTGCCCAATTGGGCGCTGCAGACCTGGATGATGCGCATTGGCAACTTCCTCAACTGGAGCGCGCACGGCGACCGGGTGCGACGGGGTATTTCCCATCCCGAGACGTTCTTCTATCCGCTCGACGTCATCCGCGAGTGGAATCGGGTGTACGGCCGGCGCGGCTTCACGCAGCATCAAGCGGTGTTGCCTGCGCCGCACACCCACCGCCGCCACGAACAGTTCCTGCGCCTGCTGCACGACAACCGTGCAAAGGTGTTTCTGTCGGTGGTCAAGGATTGCGGCGACGAGGGCAAGGGAATGATCTCATTTCCCAAACGCGGGGTGTCGTACGCCCTCGACATCCCAATTGACAACGACACCCAGCGGGTCGTCGACCGCCTCAACGACTTCGTCGTCGCCGAGGGCGGCCGGATCTACCTGGCGAAGGACGCCTTCACCCGACCGGAACACTTCCGGGCGATGGAACCGCGTCTGGCGGCTTGGAACGCCGTGCGCCGGCAGTGGGACCCGGAGGGGCGATTGAAGAGCGCGCTGTCCGTGCGCGTGTTGGGGGATCCTGCGTGAACATAGCTTTCCTGGGGGCTTCGAAAGGGATGGGGCGTTCCCTGGCTCGCCGCATGGCGGAACGGGGCGACCGACTGTTTCTACTGGGCCGCGATGTCGAGGATCTGCGCCGATCGGCGGCCGATCTCGCCAACCTCGGCGCCAGCGGCGGCGTCGGCGTCGCCCATTGCGACCTCATGGACCGCGCCACTTTCGCGCCGGCGCTCGAGGC
>JBGTMF010000253.1:0-15764 GCA_041743795.1 Thermodesulfobacteriota bacterium
CGACCGTCGCCCCCTCGCGCGCGAAGAGCAGCGCCGTGGCACGGCCGTTACCAATGGTGTCGCCCGCGGTCTGGCCGGCGCCGACGACGATCGCGACCTTGCCGGACAAGCGCCCGCTCAAGGTCGCCTCTCGACCGGCAGCCGCTCGATTCCCGCATCGAGTTGCACACCGAGGCTGTTGAGCGCCATCGAAACGAGTTGGTACTGGCCGACGGTGAAGATCAGATCGATCATCTGCTGCGTATCATATCGCTGTGAAAGAGCGGACCATGTCTTGTCGGAGATGAAAGACTCGTCGTGCAACTCGTCGACTGCGCGCAATTGGGCGCGATCGAACTCGTCCCAGCCTTCCGCGTCGGGACCGGCGGCGATGCGATCGATCTCCTCGTCGCTGAGACCGCTTCGCCGCGCAATCGCTACGTGCTGCGTCCACTCGTACTCGGATCGGCACAACCAGCCGACGCGCAGAATGAGGAGTTCGCGGTCGCGCTCCGGCAAACTGTTCTTGCCGAGCACGTGATTGCCAAACACCATCCACCGCTTGAGCAGCTTGGGGTGATTGGCCAGCGTGCGAAAGATCTCCAGCACCGGCGCATCGCCGAAGCGGGCACGGGTCTCCTCGTCGAGAGCGTCCCCGGAAAGCGGCGCAACACGCGGTCGGTCAAGTCTCATTTCGTGCACTCCCGAATGGCTGATGGATTGCCGTTATCTCAGTACGTGCGGCGAACCCAAGGTCGCGTCGATCCGTCCGCCGGTAGCGTACCCGCTCAGGCACTGGCGGCACGTCGCAGGATGCGCCAGTAACTGCGCTCGACGCAGGCGTTGTCCAGAGCACCGCGCTGCGCCAGCAGGCGGTGCATTCGCGGCAGGTTGTAGTGCGGCACGGTCATCAGCAGATGGTGCTCGAGGTGATAGTTCAAGCGGTTCGGCGCGATGAGGAATCGCTCCCACCAGCGCGCCAGGACGGTTCGCGTGTTGTTCAACGGGTCCGCCGGGTCGAACGCCGCCGGCGTCATGGCGTGTTCGGCGATGGCGCGAATGCGCGTCACCAGGGTGTACGTGGTGAACCAGGCAAGCACCCACAGGAGGTATAGTTGTGGATATCCCGTCGCAGCCAAGATGCCGAACAGGACCAGGTTGGAGATGAGGACGCCGATCGCCGCCTTGCGTGCCGACGGGTCCGTCGTCATACGAGCGAAGGTGCGCTGCCACGACGCCACGGCGAATTTCCTCCCGGTCTGACCGGATAGGTCGCGCCACACCTTGCGGCGCAGGCTGCGGCGCGTGATGGGAAATGGGCGAACGAGACCGAGATCGGGATCTTCGGGTCCGCCGGTCTTGCCGTGATGCTGCAGGTGGTAGGGGCGATAGCGATCCATGTCGCTCCACACCGGATAGGCGGCCAACCAGTTACCCGCCCAATCATTGAGCGCGCGATTGCGAAAGAGCGCGCGATGCGCGGCGTCGTGCATGACGGCGGCGCAAGAGAGCTGACGCGCACCGATCGCGAATAGCGCGAGGACGACCGTCAAAGGATTCGGCCACACCGCCACCAGCGCAAAGGCAGCGAAGACGACTCCCCAGTTGAATACGATGGTACGCCACGAGCGCAAGTCGTCGTGCTCGAGCAAGGCGCGGATCTCCTCACGGCTGAGCGCCTGTCTCCAGGTCGAGCCATCTTCGGGACTTTCCGTATCGATCGACATTAGTATCTCTGCGCCCGTCTGCGGCGACCGCTGCTCCCTCTCTCGATCACTACCCCCACCGGCACGGCGGTAGCAACACCAACCCCATTCGCACTGGAAACTACCCACCCCCACCATCATGCCGGCGAAAGCCGGCATCCATCCGGGCTACCAGATGGACCCCGGCTTTCGCCGGGGTGACGTGGGAGCTGACGGATCACTCAGATGAGGAACAAAGCACCGTGGACCGCGCGCGGCGCACACCTCCCTCGGCCTTCCTGGCCTCCGTAGCTCGAAGAGCGAAGGGGGATGCCCAAAAGCGAAGCGAGTATCAGCCGAGCGCGGCCCGCATCGTCGGGTTGTCGATACAGAACATCACCCGCGCGGCCCGACCGTCGCGCAGGTGCCAAAGGTGGGCCACCGGCACGTCGAACGGACGCCCCGTCTCATTGATGGTTCCCCTGGTCCAGCCGATGGCGACCACATCATCGCCGGCGTCGATGAAGCGCTCGACTGTGACCTTCGAGGTAATGTTCTTGAGCAACTTGCCGAAAAAATCCCACATCTCGTCCTGTCCGCGGTAGGTGCCGCCCCACGGAATCTCTTCCGACTGGACGATCTCGATGTCGGGCGTGATGAGGTCGACGACGCCGCCGAGGTCGCGACGCTCAAACGCGTCGTAGATTCGCTGCACCACTTCGACGTTGGCATGTGACATCTCGACCATTTCCTTTCCATCGCATCGGCCGCCCGCCATGGCGCGTTGCCGCGATCAGACGCGTCCGACCATGACGCTCAGAGGACATTCGGTCGCAATGATCTTCTCGAGGCGCAGTCCGGCACGCTCGAAGAGCTGGGCGAACTCCGCCGCCTTGCGTTCGCGCCCGCCGGTCAGCGCCATCATGTTGATGTCGAGCAACTTGCCCCATTGCGGCTCGTTGCCCGGTTCGATGACCGTGTCGACGACCAACACAGTTCCCCCCGGCGCCATCGCGCTGCGGCAATGGGTCAGGATCTGCTCACATTCGGCATCGTTCCAGTCGTGCAGAATGTACTTCATGATGTATGCGTCGCGCCCTTGCGGAACGCCTTCGAAGAAGCTGCCCTCGACAAACGAGACGCGCGCCGCCAGGTCGCCCGCGAGATACGGACCCTGTCTTGCTGCTTCCACCACCTGCGGCAGATCGAAGAGCACTCCACTCAGGTGCGTGTGATGACGCAGGATCGTCGCCAAGAGATGCCCGCGAGAGCCGCCGACATCGACCAGAGTCCGAACTTCCGCCAATTCGAGCGCCGCGGCGATGGCTGGGTTCTCCGTTGCCGAGATACTAGCCATCGAGCGGCCGAAGATGATCTCATCCTCCGGGTGCTGCGCCAGGTACTCGAACGCCTGCATGCCGAAAACCTGTCGGAAAGGCACGCCCGCTCCGGTTACTCCGTCGTGCAGCTGATCCCATGCCTGCCAGTTGTACGATTCCCCCATCATCAACGCGAAATCCCGCAGCGAGTCCGGACTGTCCGTCCGCAGAGTCTCAGCCAGCGGAGTCAGGCCGAAGCGCCCTTCGTCGTCTTCGGCAAAGACTCCGATACTGGCGAGCGCGCGCAGCACGCGGTAGAGGCCCGCGGCATCGACGTCGGTGGCCTTTGCCAGATCGGCGACAGCGCGCGGGCCATCGCGCAAGTGGTCCGCGAGGTTCAATCGCGCCGCCTCGTGGATCAGCTTGGAGATCCAGTAGCCGATGATCAGATTCAACATTTCTACCGCCCGTGGCGGTTTGTCTGGGGACTGCGGCTGGCTCATCTACGTACTCCGTTGCGATGACGGGATCCTTACAAGAAGGCGTCGATCGACGCTACACTCGACAGGCCGGCGCCGGCTGAACTTGCCGCACGACCGCGCTCTCCCTGAAAACAGAAAAAACCGTCGCCGACAACGACCCGACCGTCGATTCGGGGTATGATCCCAGCCATGCAGGCCAGTCCGGCAGCTACACCGCGACCCAGCCGGATCCGCCCCTGGCTGCGCGCCGCATTGGCGGCGCTGCTGGTCATCGGCGTGCTCTATCTCCTCCTCCCCGTCCTCAGCTCGATGGAGGCGGTGCGATCGCGGGTCGAGCAGGCCGCGGCGACCGCCAGCGGCAAGGACGTCGCCATCGCGCATCTGCGGCTCGGCTACGATTTCGCCCTTCACCTATCCGACGTTTCCGTCAGCGAGCCTGACCGCGAGCCGTTTCTCACCGTCGACGAAGTCGCGGTCCGCGTCTCGCTGAGTGGACTGTCCGCGGACCAGCCGCTGCGACTACGACTGCGATCACCGCGCTTCTACGCCGAACGCCTCAGCGCTGTCGATCAGCAAGAGGGAGCGACCACGCTCCCGTTCCGGCGGGTGCAAATCGAGGACGGCTACCTCTTCCTTGCCGCCGCGGAGGAACCACTCGGTCCCATATCCGTATCCGTCGACGCGATCCGCGCCGGGCAGGAAGCGCACCTGGAGATGCAAATCGATCCCGAACTACCCACGCTAGAGGCCTTCGCCAACATCGGCACTCCCGGCGGCATACTCAGCCTCGCCTCACTGCGAGTGGAATGGAGCGATGTGCCGTTGGCCATTCTACACCAGAGGTTTCCGAGCATCGCCAGCGGTAGCCTCGAGGGAAGTCTCGACTTGAAAGGCGAGGCGTCTGGGGCGCTTACCGACCTCACGGGCAGTGGATCGCTGCGCGTAGAGGGGTTTCGTTACACAACCGATGCGTTTGCCCTTGCCGGCGAGGTGGATGCGCCGTTTGACGTGGAGGTGAACAAGCTCACTCTGCAACCGCCGGGGCTGCGTCTCGTCGCGGTGACGTGGTCGGTGGCGGAGCTGGCGGGAAAGGCGCGCGATGCGAAACTCAGCGGCACCATCACCCGCGACGGCGAGGGCGTGCACGCCGTCGGCCGATTGTCAGTCGACACGATCGAGGCGAAAGACCCCACTTCCGAAGGCGTCGTCGAAGGCCTCTCCGTAAGCGGCAATTTCGACGGCAGCTGGAGTGCCACCGCGCCGCCCGCCGTGCGCGTCGATCCGGCAGTGGCAAGCGGTAGCCTCGACGAACCTCTCGACTTGAAGGGCGAGGCGTCTGGGGTGCTTACCGACCTCAAGGGAAGTGGATCACTGCGCGTAGAGGGGTTCCGTTACAAAACCGATGCGTTTGCCATCGCCGGAGAGGTGGATGCGCCGTTTGACGTGGAGGGGAACAAGCTCACTCTGCAACCGCCGGGGCTGCGTCTCGCCGCGGTGACGTGGTCGGTGGCGGAGTTGGCGGGAAAGGCGCGCGATGCGAAACTCAGCGGCACCATCACCCGCGACGGCGAGGGCGTGCACGCCGTCGGCCGACTGTCAGTCGGCACGATCGAGGCGCACGACCCGACTTCCGAACGCGTCATCGAAGGCCTATCCGTAAGCGGCAATTTCGACGGCCGCTGGAGCGCCACCGCGCCGCCCGCCGTGCGCGTCGATCTGGCAGCGGCAAGCGGTGAGGTCCTGTGGAACCGCTTCTATGCCGATATCGGCCAACACCCTGCTTCGTTCGCCTCCGACATCAAGCCGTCGGCAAAGCACATCGACTTGTCGAACATCGACGCCAGGGTCAAGGGAGTCGGTTCGGTCAAGGGCTCGGCTCGGCTGGATGCCGCGGCCGCCGGCGTCATCAGGTTCGACACCCAGATCGAGGTGGCCGATCTCAACACGCTCTATGCGCTGGCGCTGCGCGATCCATACCAAGAACGTTTTCCAATCCTGGCGAGAACGACGGTGGCCGGCAGCCTGAACGCACGCACCGTGTACGTGCGGCAATCTGCCGGCTTCAGCCTCGGTGGCAATCTGCGCTTGGGCGAGGTTGCCATCTCCGCGACCGAGCCCGCCGTGCGGCTGCGGGGGCTCAGCCTGGACATGCCACTCCAATTGGGAAACGAGGGCGGCGGTGCGCCGAAATCGGGCGAGTTGCGCATCCGCGGTATGCGCTTCGGCGACGTCGACGTCGGCGAGTTGGCGGCGGCACTCGAGGTGCGCAACAACGCCGTCGAACTCGCCTCGCCCGTTTCCGTCCAACTTCTCGGCGGCGCGCTGCAGATCGACGAGTTCGTTTTCGAGGAGATCACCTCCGCGCAACCGCGCGCAAGCATGGGTCTGATGGTTCGCGACCTCGGGCTGGAGGGGCTGACGACTGCCATGGGATGGCCGCCGCTGACGGGCACGATGAGCGGCGCGATCCCGAAGGTCACCGCGACCGACAATCAGGTGCGCAGCGAGGGCGAAATCGGCGTCCAGGTGTTCGGCGGTGACATCGGCGTACGCAACGTGAAAATCGATCAACTTTTCTCGTCGGTGCCGACCTACGGTCTGGATCTGGACTTTCGTGAGATTTCGCTCAGTCGTCTCACCGAAACCCTGGAAGTTGGCCGCGTCTCCGGGGTGGTTCAGGGAGGGGCCAGCAATCTGGCGATCGTCAACGGCCAACCACTCAGTTTCGACGCTTGGATGGAGACCGTCGAGCGTTCGGGCGTCTCGCAGCGAATCAGCGTATCGGCCATTCGCCAACTGTCGATCCTCGGCGGCTCCGGCGGCGACGTGTTCACCCAGGGCATCCTCGGTTTCTTCGACGAGTACCGCTATGCCAAGATGGGATTCAAATGCAGCCTGAAGAACGACCGGTTCCTACTGCGCGGCGTCGAGTCGGACGACGGCAAGGAGTATCTCGTAGTCGGCTCCACACTGCCACCGCGGGTGAATGTAGTCAGCCACAGCCAGGAGATCGCGTTTCCGGAGATGGTGCGCCGGCTGCAACGAGTGACGACCGCGGAAGCGGCCCAATCGGGAAAGGAAGTGAACGAATGAAACAGGTCCCTCGCGAGACGCTCGCCTTTGCAACCGCCGCGCTGATAGCCGGTTGTATTACAGTCAACATCTACTTCCCCGCCCCGGAGGTGCGCCGCGCCGCGGAACAGATTGTCGAGGAGACCTGGGGAGAAGCCTCTGCCGGCGCAGCCGCTACACCGGAAGCGGCCGACGCACCGGGCGCTTCGTGGCTGGCGCCCCTCCTGCCTCGTGCCGCGTATGCGCAAGACGTCGACATCAACGTCAGTACGGCGGCGATCCGCACGCTGAAGGCTCAGATGAAGTCGCGCTCCGATCAGCTCAAGCCTTACCTGCAGCAGGGTCGGGTCGGCATCGGCCGCGACGGCATGCTGGCGGTGCGCAGCCTCGAGGGTGTCCCCCTGCGCGATCAGGCCACCGTGCGGCGACTCGTCGAAGCCGAGAACGCCGATCGCGCGACGCTCTACCAGGAGATCGCCAAGGCGAACAACTTCGAATCCGATCGCGTCGCCGACATCCGCCAGATCTTCGCCGAAACCTGGATCCAGAAGGCCGAGAAGGGGTGGCCAATTCAAACCAAAGACGGCGCTTGGACGACCAAATAACGGTAGCGCGGCGAAACGTTGCGCCGAGTGCGGCGTAACGTTTCGCCGCACTCGGCGGCTATTCCAACCCAAACAGCCACGCGCTGAATTCGAAGCGGCCCGCTTGCAGGACGACGCGCCCATCGGCGCCTTTGCTTTGGAACGTAGCGCCGTTACCTTCGACCCACATCTCGACAGTCAACGCTTCTCCGGGGAAGACCGGCGAAGAGAAACGCGCCGCCATCGACCGGAAGCGCGCCGCGTCACCGCCGCACAGAGCGTGCAGCAACGCCCTGCCGGTAAAGCCGTAAGTGCAAAGGCCGTGCAGAATTGGTTTCTCGAAGCCGGCCATGGCGGCAAAGCTCGGGTCGGAGTGCAGTGGGTTGCGGTCGCCTGAAAGGCGGTAGAGCAGCGCCTGGTCGGGACGGGTTTGATAGGTGACCGAATGATCGGGAGCGCGCTCAGGCGGAGTGTTGCCAGCGGCCGAAGGTCCGCGGTCGCCGCCCCAGCCGCCCTCGCCGCGCAAGTAGACTCCGGTGCGCGTGGTGAACAGCGGGGCACCGTCCGCCACCAGGATCGCGGTCGACTCCATCACCACCAATGCCCCCTTGCCCTTGTCGTAGATTCCGACGATCTCGCTCGCCGCCTCGATCGTACCCTCGACCGGAATCTCGCGGTGCAAAACGATTCCCTGCTCCGCGTGCAGGAGTTTGGTCCAGTCTATCTCGCCAACCTTCGACAGCACGTTGCCACCGGCACCCAGCACCACGGCCATCGTCGGCAGCGCCCGCTGCGCGATGCCCTTGCTGTTCTCCGTCGTGTACTCGAGTTCCTGCTCCACCGGATCGAGCGTGCCGGCGCCGACACCCAGCGCGTAGAGGATCGCATCTTTCGAGTTCCACGAGCGACGACCGGGCTCGCTCTTCGCACCAACTGCTTTCGCATCGACAGCCATGATGTGTTCTCCCCGTTACGGCTACATGTCTCGGACGCTTCGGCAGACTACGGAGCCGGGCGGGGGCTCGTCAACGAGCCGGGAAATTGCCGCTGCCGGTCGGGCCCGTGGCTGATCGTTGTCGGCGTTGCGAACTCCCAGTCCCGACGGCACTCCCTCAGACGAGGAACAAACTGCCTCGAAACGTGGACTGTGCCGGCCTTTCCCTTTCACGAATTCGCCGGCAGGGGTAGAACTGCTTTCATCCGCTGCTGAATCTGACGACCCGTCGGCTGGAAGGAGCTTGCCATGGCGATGTTCACACGCGTGTTTCCGACTACCCGGCGGCGCGCGCTGCAGTTGCTCGCGCTGGTGGGCCTGGGCGGAACCGAGATCGCACGCGCGGCGGGTGATCTCGTCGCTTCCGGCGAACGCGCGGCCGACGTATGGCCCGAAATGACGTATCGCACGCTCGGGCGAACAGGCTATCGCGGCAGCCGACTGGTCTTTGGCTGCGGCGCGGCACTCATGTTCCGCGGCAAGGACGATCTCCTCGACGAAGCGTTCGCGCACGGCGTCAACGTCTTCGACGTCGGCACCAGCGTTTACTACCGCAACGCCGAAGCCAACCTCGCCGCTTTCGCGAAGCGACACCGCGACCGCATCTTCCTCATCTCCAAGGGGCTCGTCGGGTTGGATATCGCTCCCGGCGACGAGTTGTCCGGTGAACAGCGCCGAACCGCGGCGCGCAATTGGAGCCGCGCCCTCGAGCAGAGCCTGTCCGACCTCGCCACCGAGCACGTCGATGCTTACTACGTCATGGCCGCCAACAACGTCTCGCTGATTCGCAGCGAGGAGATGCACGACGCCTTCCTCGCCGCGAAGAAGGCGGGCAAGGTGGACCACTGGGGTGTCAGCACGCACCAGAATGCGCAGGCGGTCCTCACCGCCGCCGCCGACACGAAGTGGTATTCGCTGGCACAGATCGCCGTCACTCCGGCGGGTTGGTACGACTGGACGAGCAAGGCCGTGCTTGCCGATTCGAAGCCGATGGCCGACCTACGCCCTACCCTCGACAAGGCGCGCGAGGCGGGAATCGGCCTCATCGGCATGAAGGCCGCGCGCCATCTCGCCGGTCGCTGGTACGGCTTCGGGCCCGACAGGCCTGCCGCCTTCGACGATCACTACAGCGAGAAACTCCTGCAGGCACCTTTTTCGTCGTTTCAGCGCAGCTACGCCTACGTGCTCGCGCACGGACTCGACGCGGTCAACGCCGACAGCCAGTCGATGCAACACCTGCGCGAGAACTTCACCGCCGCCGCGACCTCAGAGAACTACTTCGTATAGCCGCCCGCTCACGACGGTCCCGAATCGGCTTCCCCGGCGGCGGGCTGCCGCTCTTGGCGATCGGCGGCGGCGTTGTCGAGATCCTGCTCGTATTCCGCCAAGGTCAACTCCTCGGCGATGTGGTCGAGCCACTGCGTCGCCGCCTTGGCGGACGCGTCGTATTTGCGGGCGGCGCTGAACGCCGCCTGCGCTTCGCGCCAGCGTTCCTCGCTCGCATTGGCGATGCCGAGCATGAGGTGCACGTTGCCGGCGTCGCGCAGCCCCCCCTTGCCCAACGCCTTCGCCAGAGCGTCGCGGGCGCGGTCCCAGCGTTCTTCGGAAATGTGAACCTGCCCGAGGCGGACGTACAAGTTGCCGTCGCCGGACATTTCCGCCGCCCGTTCGAGCGGCGCAATGGCGCGCTCGCGTTCGCGTGCCTGTAGCCAGGTGTTGGCCAGCAACTCCTGATTCTTCGCGTCGTTCGCCAGGCGCCCCGCGGCGATGGCGCGCTCGATGGTCAGCGCGGCGCGGTAGGGAATATCGTTGTACAGGTACAACTGGATGAGGTTGCGCAGTTCGTTCTCGCTGGTCAGGAAGCCCTGTCGCTCGGCCACCTCCATGGTCGCCAGCGCCTTCTTCTTGTCGTCGAGTTCGCTGTACGCCGCGGCCAGCTGCATCCAGTAGGTCTTCTTCGGAAAGGCGGCGATCAGCTGCTGCAGGGTAGCCGCGGCGTCGCGGTTTTGGCCCAACTGAAATTGCAGCGACAGCAGCAGCTGTAACCAGGCCTCCTTCGCCGCGCCCGCCTTGGCGACGGCCTTGAGCGCGTGCGGCAGCGCCTCGCGCGGTCGGTCGGCCTGCGCATAGGCGGCGGCCATCATATAGTGCGCGTCGGCGGTGGGATTGTCCGTCGCCTTGAACCAGATCTCGAAATTGGTGATGGCTTTGCCGTAGTTCTCTTGCACCAGGTAGAGCTGGGCGAGGTTGTATCGGGCATTGAGCACCGACTGCGGCGGCAGTACTTCGAGCGCCAGGCACTTTTCGAAGGCCGCGGCCGCCGGGCCGTAGCGCTCCAGCGCCGAGTACGCGTAGGCGAAGGTCTGCCACATCATCGCCTTCTCGTGGTCGCTCAGCGAATCCTCTCGCCCCTGCAACTCGTTCAACGCATTGAGTGCTTCGGCCGCCTTGCCGTCGGAAAGTGCCTTCTGCGCTCGTTCGAGTCGCGTGAAAGCGAACTTGCCCGTCGACTCGATTCGCCGTGTCTCCGGTTTCGGCTTCTCGCGGCGCTGTTCGGGTTCTTTGCCGACCGCCGGAGCCGCGACGAACAACATCGCCAGCGCGAGCAGCGTCGCCAACCTCTGTCGGCGTTCGATCATGCGCGTCCCATGCCGTTCAGCCGCCTTCGATCTCGAAGGAGAGAACTACCTCGACCCCGGGACGCCGCACCGGCACACCGTTCTCGACGCGCGGTTTGTACTTGTACTTCTTCACCGCATCGATCGCCGCCCGGTCGAACGTATCGGCAGGATCGGCATCGACGACGGTGATGTTGTCGGTCGCTCCCTCCGGCGTGACGTCGAAGCGCAGGTGAACCCACCCCTCGGTGCCACGCGCCTGCGCGCGGCTGGGGTAACGGTGCAGTGGCCGCACCAGCGGCACGATGTCGGAATCGGTGATGGCGCCGCCGAGGTGTGGATCGCCGGCCATGTTGACGTTCGGCCGAAACGGCGGCGCAACGATCTTGAGCGCCTGTTTGATCGGCGCTTGCGACAGCCGCGTCACCGGCATCTGCGCCGGCGGCGGCGGCTCCTTGCGCTCGATCTTGCGCGGCTTCTCACGCTTCTTGCGCTCGGTGGTCTCATCGCGTTTGAGGCGGATGAAATCGAAGGCGGTGCGCTGCTGGCGCTGGTAGGCTCGCCCCGCGTCGCGCGCGATCAGGGACTGCATGAGAAAGAACAGTCCGAGAGTAATCGCCGCCGCGACGGCGATCGCGGTGACGAAGCGCAGCGTCACGTCTGTGGCCCCTCCGCCGCCAGCGAAACGTTCTCGACCCCGGCCGCCTTGGCGGCGTCGAGCACCTGCACCAAGATTCCGTTCTTCGACGCCCGGTCGGCCTGGATGACCACCGCGCCACCCGGGTTCTCCGCATGCATCCGTTCGATATTGGCGCGCACCGCCCGCACGTCGACCATGCGCTTGTCGATCCACACCTGGCCGTTCTCGGCGATGGCGATGAATATGTTGGCCGATTTCTTCTCCTCGGCCTGCGCGGCGTACTGGCGATTCACCTCGATGCCGGATTCCTTGACGAACGAGGCGGTGACGATGAAGAAGATCAGCATGATGAAGACGACGTCGAGCATCGGCGTCAGATTCACCTCCGACTCTTCCTCCACCTGGATATGCCTGCGTCGCATCGTCTCACTCCCGATCGTCCTGGGGGTCGTCAGTCCCCCGGCCTCAATTCATCGGCGACCCACTGCGCTTCGCTCTTCGCCCGCCGCTCCAATTGCACACTGAAAATCAAGCCCGAGATGGCGGCAACCATCCCCGCCATGGTCGGAATCGTCGCCTTCGAAACACCGGACGCCATCGCACGCGGATTGCCGCTGCCGGAGATGGACATGACTTGGAAGACCTCGATCATCCCCGTCACGGTACCGAGCAGTCCCAGCAGCGGGCAGAGGGCGACGAACGTTTTGATCAGGGGAATACCGCGGTCGAGGTCGAGTGACATGCGCGAGATCAACTCGCGCCGGATCTGCTGGGCGTACCAGGACGAGCGGTCCTGACGCTGATGCCACTCGTCGAGCACACACCGCACGGCGGCCTTGTAGCCCGTTCGCAGGTAGAGAAATCGCTCGACGATCAGCGACCACATCATGAAGGTGACGAGCATGATGGCGAACAGCACGTTGCCGCCGAGGTCGAGGAAGTCGCGAATCGCCCAGAACGCCTCAATGAGCCCCTGCACGCGCGCCCCCCCGCTCGGCATGGCGGGCGATGATGCCGGCACTCTGCTCTTCGAGTATCTGCACCAGCCGTTTCGTCCGCACGCTGAGTACGCTGTGTAAGAGCACCAAGGGGATGGCCATGACCAGTCCGAGCACGGTGGTCACCAACGCCATCGAGATACCGCCCGCCATCAGCTTCGGATCACCGGTTCCGTACAGCTGGATCTGCTGAAACACCTGGATCATCCCGGTGACAGTTCCCAGGAGGCCGAGCAGAGGGGCGATCACCGAGAGGACGCGAACGAGCGCGTTGCCGCGCTCCAGCGCCGGCGTTTCCCGCAGAATGGCCTCGTCGAGCTTGAGCTCCAACGTCTCCACGTCCGCGTTCTGGTTCTCGTCGTACACCGAGAGGATGCGCCCGAGCGGGTTGCCCTGGTCGTGTTCGTCGCGCTTCGCTTGCTTCTTGATCTTGCTGCCGACGAGCCCGAGGTAGACGAAGCGATACAGCGCCAGAAGCAGTCCGACTACGCCGAGGCCGATGATGACGTAGCCGACAGCGCCACCCTGCTGAACGCGCTCATCCAAAGTGGGGCTCTGCACCAACATCGAAAGGATGGTGCCGCGCGAGGGATCGATCGAAATCGGGTTCAGTCCGGACTGCGCCGCGGCAAACGACCGTGCCGTCGCCAGGTGACGCGCCGCCGGCTGTCGCGCCAACTCGACGAGCTTGCCGGTGTCGTCGTCGAGGCGCAGGTATTCGCCGTCCGAGATCGCGTTGAAGACTCCGACGCGGACGACTTCGCGATCGCGCTCGATGCCGTCGACGCCGACGACGTTATGCTGGTAGCGGGTGACGCGACCGGTCTCGGTCATCTCCTGCTGCAGCGTGAACCAGAGCATCTCCAGGTCTTCCAGCGAGGGCAGCTCGCTGCTCTCGGCGAGTCCGTCGAGAAAGGCCGCACGGCCTGAGATCTGTGTCGAGATCAAAGACCCGCGAACGAAGCCCGCCGTATCGCCTGCCACTTGTCGTACGACGCCAAACAGCTCGCCGAGCGTGCCCAAGCGCGTGCGCAAACTCTCCTGCAGATCCGGTAGCTGTTGCTCCTTCTCCTCGAAGGTCACCTCGAGTTCCTTCGAACGGCCCTCGGCCGCCGCCCGCTTCGCACGCGCTGCCGCGAGCAATTCCTGCTGGCGCGCGGCGGCGGCGCGGAACTCTTGCTCCCGCGCGGCATCCTCGGTGCGCTCGGCGGTCGAACCGCGGCGGATCTCCTCGAGCAACTGGGAGAGGGATTTGGCATCTTGCGCAGCGGCGGCGCCGGCGACGCAGAGCGCCATGGCGACGATCGCCGGCGACTTGACGGTCCACCGCGCCCTCACTGCAGTGCCTCCGCCGCCGGCAATGGCACCCGGATCAAATCCGGTGCCACCTGCTTGCGCGCCATGCGAATGCCTTCGGCAACCGGGCCGCGGTACTCCGCATCGAGAATCTCCCAGGACCGGTCGCTCTGATTCCAGGTGCCGGTCTCCTGCCCGTCGAGGGTCTGGTAGAGCAGCGCCAAGCGGCCGATGCGCAAGAAGTCGACGGTGCGCTTGTCGTCGGCGCCGGCGAGTTCACCGCTGTATGCCTCGATGTTGCGGCCGTAATCGTATTCGATCTGGTACGACTCGAGAATGCGGCGGTACTTCTCGGAAATCGTCACGTCGGCGCGGTCCATCATGTCGCGCAGCTGCTGCACGCGATCGCGCCGCTCCTCCTCGAGAAAGGGAATGTCGAGGGCGACGAACTTCTCCAACGAATCGATCATGCGCAACATCAGCGGCAGAATCTCGCGGCTGACCTCGGTGACGCGTTCGATCTGCCGGTTGAGCGATTCGACTTCGCGGTCCTGAGCGGCGATCAGACTCTCGAGTTGGCGATTGTAGACATCGAGCGAGCGCGTCGTCTGCAGTGTCGAGCGATACTCGGCGGCGAGGTCCTCGGTATCGTCACTCAGCTTGTCGATCGTTTTCTGCGAGGCCGCCGATGCCGTATTGCCCTCGACCTCCTGCCCAATCGCTTCGCCGACGGAAGCGGCGCCGGCGAGAAACGGTCCACACTGCAGAAGCGCCAGCACGACGCCGGCAACCAAGCGGAGGTCGACCCTGAGCCAACGTACCGTCGATCGTTTCTTGACCATCCGCGCTTCCTCCCCGCAGGGACAATCGGTCCACCGCCGGCAACCCAAAACCCGAAAAATAGCCCCTCGATCGCTCGCCGATCAAGCGCGCGAAGTGCCACTCACGGAATCGGCAGCGTCACCTTGCGAACGCGGATCCACTTGTCGAGCACCGCCTCGATCTCTCCGCTGTCGCGCCAGCGCGCAACTACGGCGTCGAGTTCTGCGAGCAATTCGCGGTCGTCCTTACGAACGGCCCACGCCAGCTTCTCGTCAGTCAACGGAGTGAATCGGCCGGAGACTTGGGTATTGGGGTCCTGCGGAGATCCCACCACTTGCCATACGAACGGCGCGTCGTGGACGAACACGTCGATCTTTCCGTCCTTCAGCGCCTGCAGGCCGTCTTCCTTCTTGGCAAACTCGACCGGCGTGTCGTGAGGTAGGTTGGCCATCACGTATTTACTACCGGTCGTCGCCCGCTCGAAACCGACACGTAGCCCCTCGATGCGAGTCCAGTCCAAGCCCGCGAATCGAAAGATCTCTTTCTTGCGCACCAACGCCATCTGCCCGGTCTCGAGGTACGGCGTCGTGAAGCTGACGAGACCCGATCGACGCTTGGTGATCGACATGCCGGTCATTATGACATCGATTCGCCCGGCATTGAGTTCCCCAATCAGATCGGGAAACGGCACCTGCACGATCTCCACCGTACGGCCCATCTCGTTGGCCAGGGCGCGGGCGAAGTCGATTTCAATTCCCTCGAGTCGGCCGTTCTCGGCGAAGGAGAAAGGCGGATAGCTGCCCGACGAGCCGACGCGCAGCGTCTTCGCCTCGCCACCCCCCAGGGATTGCAGTGTCGCACACGCGCTGAGGAACGCACACAAACCCAACCCGACCAGCTTCCAGCAAGTTCGCACGATTGCCCCCTTCATGATCAAGCCCGGCCGAACCCTACGCCGTATGCGCGATAGATTCCAACCGCGGTCGATCCTCCCGCCGCGACCACGGAAGTCCGTTCCCTGGTGCGGCCGGTCTTTCCAATTTCGTCGAATCCGCTGCTCGGGTCCTTGCCCGCCCAGCGCAAGTCGACAATCTTCGCCTCATCAGACGAGGAGAACCGTGCATGGCAGACACCCGCTTGTTGGCAACGCATACCTCAATCCGTCGCGCGGCTCTCGCCGTCGCCTTCGCGCTGGCAACCGCCGGCTGCGATGGCGCGCCGACGAAGCGGGTCGGCGAGATCGACGAAGGCACGCGGCGGCAGATCGCCCAGGGA
>JBGTMF010000254.1:0-8391 GCA_041743795.1 Thermodesulfobacteriota bacterium
GGCGCGGCAGGTCTCACCGCGGCGATCTTCGCGGCGACGACGAACAGCACCCACGGTGCCGCGGTGGCGCGGCGCGTCGTCGTCCTCGAGGGCGCGTCCAAGATCGGAGCCAAGATACTCATCTCGGGAGGCGGCCGCTGCAACGTCACCCACGCGGAAGTCGTCGCCGGCGACTTCCACGGATCGCGCAACGTCATCCGCAACGTTCTCGCGGCTTTTGATGTTGCGGCAACGGTCGAATGGTTTGCCCAGATGGGCGTCGCCCTGAAACGCGAGGAGACCGGCAAGCTGTTTCCGGTTACCGACAAGGCGCGCACCGTACTCGATGCACTGATCGGCCGCTGCGCCGCGCTCGGCGTCGAGATCTGTTGCGGCTATCGAGTGGAGACGGTGCGCCACGTCGAGGAATCGACGAGCGGTGCGGCGCACTTCGTGCTCCTCCACGGGGGTGGAGAACTGAAGGCGGCGCGCCTCATCCTCGCCACCGGCGGCCGATCGTTGCCGCGTACTGGCAGTGACGGCTCCGGCTGGGCATTGGCACGCTCACTCGGCCACAGCGTAACCGCCGCCCATCCCGCCCTGGTGCCACTGGTCCTCAGCCCCGGAATGTTCCATGCCCAGCTCTCTGGACTCTCGGTGGTGGTGGAGTTGTCGACCTTTGCCGACGGCAAGCGCATCGACCGCCGTGCCGGTAGCTTGCTGTGGACCCATTTTGGTATCAGCGGGCCGGTCGTCCTCGACGCCAGCCGTCACTGGGTGATCGGGCGAGCCGGCGGTGCGGCGATGGAGTTGCGCTGCGGCTTCTTCCCTGGCGAAGACTTCGACAGCGTGCACCGCGGGCTGATCGAGACCGCGACGGCGCGGCCGCGGCAATCGCTGTTACGCTGTCTTGCCGCGAGAATGCCCGAGAAGCTCGCCCGCTGTCTGGCGTCGGCGGCGTCGGTGGATCCCGCGATCGCCATCGGACAGCTGACGCGTGACAGCCGGCGCAAGGTGGCGCATGTGTTGACGGCATTGCCGCTACCGGTGGAACGCGACCGCGGCTGGGATTACGCTGAAGTGACCGCGGGCGGAGTGCCGCTGAACGAGATCGACTACCGCACGATGGAGTCTCGGCGGGTGCCTGGCCTCTTTCTCGTCGGCGAAATGCTCGACTGCGACGGCCGCATTGGCGGCTTCAACTTCCAGTGGGCGTGGTCGACCGCCTATCTCGCGGGACACGCATCGGTGCGCCGCACTTAGGCCGCGAAACGCGAGTGACGGCCGGGATTCTCGCTGACGACTCAGTGTGCGGATGAAACGCGTGTCCTCGCAGTGCGTCTCGAGGGTATCGAGTGTCCCGCGCGCGGTTTTCCGGCGCGCAGCAAGAGGGTGCGCAACTCCGGTGCCAGTTCGGCCGGTGTCGAAGTGTCGATAAAATCGAGCAAGACGTCGACGAAGCGCTCCGGTGCCTCACAATGTGGGAAATGACCGACGTCGTCGAAGATCTCGAGACGGCTTCCCTCGATCGCACCGTGTGCGGCGAAGGCGTGGCTGACCGGAATCAGTTTGTCGTCGCGCCCCCAGACGATCATCGTTGGCACATGTGACGCGAGATAGAGGCGATCCGTCGCGCTGACGCACTGTCCGCCTGGATCGATCACGGATTGTAGAGTCCGAAAGAAGGCCCGTCGCGCATCGCCCTCGGCGAGGGACGAGTAGCTGCGCCACGCCTGCTCGGTGGCGGGTGCCGCCCGCAAGCCGAGGCCGCCGAGCCAATCGGCGACACGGCGGCCGGCGTCGCGTAGCACCGGCGAACAGAAGAGGGGGAAAACCTGCTCGGCGCCGGGTACACTGAGGGCGCGCAGGAGGGGGCTGACTTCGCGTCCGAGTCCGCCGCTCGATACCAAAACAAGGCGCTGGCACTGCTCCGGGTACTGGTAGGCAAACTGCATGGCGACACCGCCGCCGAACGATTGCCCGACCAGCGTCGCTCTATCGTGGCCGAGCGCGGCGAGCAGGTCGCGCAGCACGTTTGCGTGTCCGCTGATGGAGTACTCTCCTCGCGGCTTCGCCGATTCGCCGTGGCCGAGAAGATCGGGAACCACCAAAGTAAACCGCCGCGCCAGCGACGGCAGGACGCTCTTCCACGCCTCGCAGCTTCCCGCCATGCCGTGGATCAAGACGAGAACCGGACCCTCTCCTTCGGTGTAGTACGAAAGTTCGTGATCGTGGATGGAAACGCGATGGCGCTTCATCGGTGCCTCCCGCTTTTCAATGGCGATTCAAAGTGTTCGTCGGTGATTTTCTCGAGACAATGTGGGCAGATGATCACCTGTGGGCCTCGTTCGGCCCGCATGCCGAGGGCCGCGCGTGCGCCCTTGCGGATGACGGCGTTACACTGCTCGCAGACGGCATTGCGATTGAGCACGACCTCTTGCCAGGCGAGGACATCGCCCGGCGCCGCGGTGTCCTCGCCGGCGATCGCCAGCGCGATCTTGGTGCTGTCGGTTACGATGTCTTCGACCAGACCAAAAGTTTGCAGAAGCACGTTGCGCACGACCGTCGAGACGGAAAGTCCGAGCCCGCGCGCACGCGTCTTGATGTGCCGGTCCAATGACTCGGGAACCCGCGTATGGAGCACCTTCTCCTTGCGTTCCGCGGTATCGCTCGCGGCAGCCCGCTTTGCCGCAACGTGGCGGCGGGACTCCCGTCTGACGTCTGATGCCATGTAACACGGTGTACTCGTTTGTGATACATACGTCAAGGCTATTCGGCTGCGTCGAGGACGCAACGAACGCCATTCAACAGACTCTCGGCCCTGTACGGTTTGCCGAGAAACTGGCGGACTCCGTTGCCGGAATTCGCTACTTCAGCGTTCGACGGCAGCGGCTCGACTTCGCCTGAACCGCCGGCGACGAGGCCGCTGGCGGCGATGATTCGCACCTTTGGGTTGATGCGAATCAGCCGACGAACAGTCGTCCCCGAACCATCACGCGCGTGGACAGGGGCGAGTAGCTCGACGCTCGTTAATCCCCTCGCAGCGCGATTCCGAGTCACACCCCGGTATCGGGGTTGATCGGCAGGGTGACGGAGAACGTCGTGCCCTGGCCGACGACGCTCTCGAGCCAGATGCGGCCGCCGTGCCCCTCGACAATGCGGCGGACGATACTCAGGCCCAATCCGGTGCTTTGCTCGCCAGCCGTGCCGCGGCCGCTGGTGCGGTGAAAAGGTGTGAAGACATGCGGCAAGTCGGTTGCCGGAATGCCTGGCCCCTGATCCCGCACGGCGATGCGGGCCATGCCGTCCGCGCAATCCGCTCGAACCGTGACGCTGGAGCCCGGTTGGGAAAACTTCACCGCATTGCCGATGAGATTGTTGAGTACCTGCTCGAGCTTGGCGGCATCGGCGTAAACCGGGGGCATGGGTTGGGGCGTTTCGAACTCGACCGTGATGTTCTTGCGCGCGGCGAGGACACCGTTGCGCATGACGTTGCGGCGGACGAATTCCGCGAGATCCGTGGGTTGCCGGTCGAGCCGCAGCTGCCCCGCTTCGATACTGCTGACGTCGAGCAGGTCTTCGACGAGGCGCAGCATGAACTCGCTGGCCTCTCGGATGGTCACGATAAAGTCACGCTGCTCGTCATCCAACGCGGCTTCGGCCTCGAGGAACTCCGAATAATTGAGGATCACGCCCAGCGGGTTGCGTAGATCGTGTGCGGCCATGCCGAGAAAGCGGTTCTTCTGTGCATTGAGCCTCTCGAGTTCGACGTTCTTCTTCGTCATCTCGCGCTGCAGGTTGGTCATTTCGTTGTTCAGCCGGGTGAGGTCTTCGTAGAGGCTATCGTCGCGGGCCCCCTCGCGGAGGTTCTGCAAACTCAGGTCCTTGAGCGCGGTTCGCAGCGCGTTGGTTTGCTCGTTGTTGATGAGCATCAGCTCGTTTTGTACGCGTGCCAGCCCGGAGCAGCTTTGTGCGGCAACGATGAAAAGATGTCCCGCCTCGGCGGCGCCGGCGAAGTGCATCGGCGTCGTGTGCCCGTCGACGGGCATCGCCAGCTCCCAGCCAAAAGCTGCGCCCCGATGGTTCACTGTCTCGAGAAACTCCCGCGCCTTGGTGACGAACGGGCTTTCGACGAGATCGGCGATCGTAGCGCCGGGGCGAAAACGCTGGGCGACACCCAACTCGTCGCGGATGGTGCGGAGGATCCTACCATCGACATCGCAGAGTACGGCGAATCCACGATCCTCATCGCGCATGCCCATGCCCATGCTCATGCTCGGCTGCCTTGCGAGGTCAATCGTTTGGCGAGTGTTATCGCAGCCTGCGCATCGAGGGCGCTTCCGTCTGCACCGACCTTGCGCCAGAGGTCGGTAGCGATGTTGAACGGGTAACCGCCGACGAGGATGGCGACGGATCGGCAGTCGGGATGTGCATGGACTTTTCGGATCAGGTCTTCGACCGCCCGAAGGTGGTACGAGATCGTCGCGGAAATGCCCAGGACCTTGGCGCCGCGTTGCAGAACCGTGTCGATGACGGCGTCGGCAGGGGTGTTGGCGCCGAGATAGAAGGTGTTCCACCCGTCCATCTCGAAGAAATCGGCAACCATACGCACGCCAATCTCGTGTAGGTCGCCTGAAACACACGTGGCCACCAGAGTACCGGCGGTTTTTTCCGACGCAAAGATATGTGGGTAGAGCTGCGACATGATCAACTGTGTCGCCGCGGTGCAATAATGCTCTTGAGCGACGCTGATTTCGTTGACCTGCCACAGGCGTCCGACCTCGTAGAGGACGGGTTGAAATACCCGCAAGTAGATCTCCTGCACCGCCACACCGTCCGCAACCGATTGCAGAATCATCGCACTGGCGAGATGCCGCTGCCCTTGCAGCAGGGTTCGAAGGTATTCGCGCGCCAATTGCAGGTGCGGTCCGTCCGAACCCAGATGGGTCGGAAGATCCGTCGGCAATGCGGGCAGGACCGCCAGCCCGTCATTGAGGTACGCCACCGCGATGGCCGCAACGTCATTGATGACGCGCTCCTCGATCACCGTCCGGGTGAACTCGAGATTGAGCGCCAGGTCGTCGGCTGGGATGCCGCGTTTAGCCAGCATGACCTTGGCCCATGCGACGTAATTGGCGAAGAGGCCGGAATCCCCCGTGTTCATCGCATCGGCGAGATAGGCCAGGTGAAAGTGGGCGTCCTGTAGGCATCGCTCGCGGCCGGCGGCGCCGTAGCGATATTCCAGTTCCGGATGAACCGCGTACTGGCGTTGGACCAGCGCCTCGGCGATGGCCGTCTGGTCCTGTCGCAGAACCTCTCCCGGGGAATCGAGCCGCGATTGATTCATGCCGGTCACGACGCCACGTGCTCGAAGTGGCGGATCATCGTCTCTCCGCGTACCAACTTCAGACCCTTGGGGATGCCGCGGTGGGCGTCACGGTAGAGGTGACTGTGGTGCCACCCGCGAAAGCTCGCTTCGTCGAGCCAGAAGGTGATCAGCCAGATCTCTTCGGGGCGATCACAAGGACTGATCACCTCCATTCGCAAGTAGCCGGGGGCGTTCTCAACGAGGTGGGGCCGATTGCGGAAGGCCGCCTTGATCTCTGCCGTCCTACCGTCGGCGATGACGAATTTGCTGAGAGCGACGAACTCGGCCGCGGGCTTCTCATCAATGAGAGTCGTCTGGTTCATGAAGACCGTCTCGTGGATCAGGTGGCTCGGAAGGGAATCGCGCAGCGCGGCCGTCGGACGTCACATTCCGCCGAATCATCCATGGAGGTATCCCAGTCACAATACACCCGCTGCGGAAAAGCTCCAAAGCGGAAGCACAGGAGGAGGGTTGGGGTGGGTTCCCTGCGACCGCCACGCCGCGATCCTTCGAACCCCATGACCCCGGTATACCGTTCGGTTTTTATTTAAGGAATTGCATAATTTTGTTGACCGTGAGCTGGCAGCCGTGATAACCGCGCCGCAACGGGTACCGGGGGGGGCCCAGAAGACCCGCCCACGATTGGGGAGGTAAGACAAATGGGGGGGATCCGTGTGTCGGGTCTTGGGTTGTTGGCGACGCTTGTCGCCGCGAGTGTCGCGATCAGTTCACCTGCGCTGGCATCTACGCTGACGCAGAACGCGACGTGGACGATCAACCGGGCGAATACGAGCGTCAAGTATCGTGTCACCGCCTACGGCGATTCGATCTACGCCGGCTACTACGGCTCGATCTCGCGCGTCGCCAAGCGCGCCGCGCCGGGGGTGGATGGCGAGTACCTGCAAAAGGTATGGAACAGCGACATCGAGGTCGTGCGGCGGACGAAGTCGGGAGCTGTCGCCAAGGACATCTACGACAACAAAATCGTCAGCGAACGGTCGTACATGCAGAGCAGCAACACGCGGGTCGTCACCTTCGAGATGTGCGGAAATGACTTTCTGCAAGCTCGGAGCAGTTTCAAGAACCAGTCCGGGACTTGTAACTTCACGGGAATCAACACGGCGTTGGCCAACTGCACCAACTACCAGGAGTTGGCGATGAATTACATCAACGCCAATGCGCATGCCAATGTGAAACTGAAGGTGGTTTCGAATATCTACTATCCCGGCTACGACGCTGACAACACACTCAGCAATTGCACGGTCAACGGCAGCAAGATCAACATGCGCGACATGTTCCTACCATATCTGGCGCAGAGCAACTGGCGTGCCTGTAACTTCGCTCGCCTCAAGGGCTTCAAGTGCGCGGATTCGTTTGCCCAATACATGGCGGCCGATTTCGACACCAACGGTGACGGATTGGTTGATTCGGATGCGATTGCCTACCAGTTGGGTGAGTCCGAGGCGAACTACGTGAATCGGATATCGGTGACGCTGAAGTCGACGCTTCGCGACGCCAACTTCAAGCGCACGACGTCGACGACGACGTACGACTACATCCAGTCGGATGACACCCACCCGACCTACCAAGGCAGCACGGTTTACGTCGGCCTGTTTGGCGGCTCGGGTTCGGTGACGACGGCACCGGATTATTCGGATGCCAACATCGTCGGCGGCAAGAACCCGGCATGGAATCGAATGGGCCACGAACGGATGGGTTGGGCACTGTCCGTATTCAACCCGACGGCGCCCTAGTCGGCAGAGGAGTATGGGCCGAGATGCGGGGGAGGGGGCTTCGGTTCCCTCCCCCGCTCTTTTTTCAGGATGTTCGTCAAGCGCTCAATGGGCGACGCAGGAGCCGTTTCGCTCGGCCTCCGCGAATTGCTATCTCAGGCCGTGATCTCGTGCTGATTCCGATCCTCCTATTGCCGCCGGCCGGCCGCCTCGTCGTATCGGCTTTACTCGTCGTCAGTCGCGGCACGTTGCTGCTCATGGCGCTCTATCACGTTCCGCTGCTGGCGCCTGCGCTGTACAACGCCTTCGAGTACGCTCCGCTGTCGCCTCTCCAGGCGCAGCGAATTCTCGCCGCGCTGTTCATCGTGCCGGAGGTGGCGGCCTGGCTGCTGCGCCGCATCTACGCCGCTTCGGCGCTGATCGAGGACGGGGCCCTGGTGGTCGAGCAGCGTCGACAGCGACGGACGCTTCCGCTGGCGAAACTGGGCACCGTCGTGCCTTGGGCGGTGCCGTTGCCTCGGGCCGGATTTGATCTTCGTGCTCGCTCGGGCGAGCGTATGTTGGAGGGAATGGCGGCGGTCGATCCGACGGTCCTGCTTGCAGCGCTGTCGACAGGAGGGGCGGCGGCGCAAGTTGAACAGGCGCTGCGGCACCCGGTGGTGCGTTACGCGTACGCTCGCCAGAGGGTACGCGGTTTCCTCGATCATCCCCTGTTCAAGTTTGTCGCCTACTCGTTGGTCCCGGCGATACCGCTGTTTCGCTTGCGCCAGGTGATCACCTACGGCGGCAGCTTCGGCGAGTATCACGAGTACGGCCTGAAGGCGTATCTGCTCGGCTTCGGCATCTACTGGCTGATGTCGGCGATGTACCTGCTCCTCTTCGCGTCGATCCTTCGTGCGTTTTGCGAAGCGATCGCCTTCGTCGCCGCATGGTCGGCGAGGGGATGGGATCTGGGGGTGCGGCGTATCGTCGAGTTCGTCCACCGCGCCGTCTACTACCTCGCCCCACCGGCTCTGATGATCCTCCGCTTGGTGCTGCAGTGACCGGCCTCGCGCCGTGCTTGCGGCAGCGGGTGCAGCGGAATAGGTTCGAAAGGCGTTGATGGAGAACCAACCGACGAAGCAGCCGAATCGAGCAGCGCGGCGGACGCCGGGGGGCCACACGAACGCCAGGCACACCGCTTTCGCCGGGGTGGTTCTGCTGGTGGCGCTCGCCGTTTGCATCGCTCTATTGTCGAGCGACGATCTGGCGGAACCCGAGACGGGCGACGCCATACGCCGCCAGCGGTCGGCAGCGCGCGGCGCCGCCGAC
>JBGTMF010000255.1:0-14682 GCA_041743795.1 Thermodesulfobacteriota bacterium
ACGGTCCTCTGGCGGGCAAGACGTTCGTCCTCACCGGCGCGCTTTCGATCTCGCGCGACGAGGCGACGCGGGCGATTGTCGCCGCCGGCGGCGCGGTCACCAGCAGCGTCAGCAAGAAGACCGACTACGTGGTCGCCGGCAGCGACGCAGGCGCGAAGCTCGAGAAGGCGCAGCGTCTCGGTATCGAAGTGCTCGACGAGAGCGGACTGCGCCGCCTAGTGTCCTGAGTTGGAAGTTCGTTGCATGAGTCGGCGAGCAATTGGCGCCTGTGCCAAGGCGCGATGACGAAGGAATATTTGTGACTTTTGTTGAGGATTCGGCAACGCAGAGCTGGGGCGAAAGATCCATTTGCAGCCCGGTCTACTTTTTCAACGGGCTGCTAGTCTCAGCGGTGGGCGAATGACTCGCTGCGTGCGCATCGCCGTTCGCGGACGCGTCCAGGGAGTCGGCTTCCGCTACGCGACGCGAGCGCGAGCCGAGCAGCTCGGACTTGCCGGTTGGGTGCGCAATCGACCAGACGGATCCGTCGAAATTTTCGCCGAGGGGCCGAACCAAGGCGTCGAAGCGCTCGTTGCCTGGAGCCGCCACGGCCCGGGGGCTGCGAGTGTAACGGAAGTCGTGGTGGCGGAAGAAGTCGCCGACGGGACTTGCATCCGATTCGAGGTGCGCTTCTGATGGAGGCGGTAGGCATGAGTCCCGCCCGCTCGAAGTCGTATGCACGGCGAACTCGCGAGCCTCGCGGGTGCGGCGCGCGGCCGAGCGAAATCCCGAGGAAGGTTGGAGGTTCGCCATGGTGACACGCAGTTTTCGACCCTCACCGCGCCGGCCGACCGGCGCGGCGGCGGGCGACGGTGTGCGAAAAGCGATCGAGACGGCGCGCGCGCGCAAGCGCGGTTATCGCGAGCGCTCGCTGGCGATGTTCGGGTGGATCTGCGCCCGCTGCGCGCGCGAGTTCGAATCCGCCAACCTGCACCTTCTCACCGTGCATCACCGCGACGGCAACCACCAAAACAACCCGCCGGACGGCAGCAATTGGGAGAACCTCTGTGCGGACTGCCATGAAGCCGAACACAGCGTGGAGATGCTGGCTGATTATCTGAGCGGCGACGACTGAGCAGTGCGGTACGCCGGGCGGTATGCCCCTGCGTTACCATAGTCGTCCGTCGCATTCTCGACGGTGGTGCGCATTCGTCGCAATCCTTGGCGAAGCGGCGGAATCCCTTTGTGGAATCTGCGTGACTCCTCGATCATGGTCCGAAGCTTGCAGCGATAGACCCCGCGACGTTGGTCGCCCAGTCCAGGGGTCTCTCGATGATAAGCGAATCAACACGGATCTTGCGCAGTACCTGTGGTTACTCGTTGATTGAGCTGCTCGTCGGCATTTCCATCTTCGGCATCGTCGCCCTCGCCGGCCTTCCCCACATCGACACACGCCGCGAGGGAATCAACACTGCCGTGCAGCAGGTCGTCAGTGACTTGCGGTGGGCCCGTGCGCGCTCGATCACCTCCGGCGACCACTATGCCGTGGCGCTGCAGGGAAGTCGCTCGTATCAGGTGCAGCGGTTGACGCTGACCACCGACGGTGACTGGCAGGTGACCTCGGTGGTGAAGACGGTACAGCTGCCTTCCCAGATCAAATTCTACTTCGTCGAGGTCGTGCCCGAGCGAGTCGAGTTCAATACGCGCGGCATGATGATCTCGCACAACGAGCCGCTGTGGCCGGTGATCGCCGACCTCCAGCATAAGGTCGAACACCGTCTTACCGTCTGGCCGTCGGGGCAGATCTACGTGGAGGATTGATTCATGGAAACGACACGGCGGCGCCGCCTGGGGCAACGTGGATTCTCATTGATGGAGACGTTGGTGGCGTTAGGGCTCTTCGTCGTCGGCGCGGCGACGACCAGCGACTTCCTCGTGCAGCAGATCCGGCAGACCTCGCAGAACAATCTCTACACAGTCGCCTATGCGGTAGCCGAGGAGCACCTCGAGTCGGTTCGCGCGGCGAGATATCCGGACATGCTGCCGTCGTCGGAGCAGGTGTACAAGGGATCGATGGTCTTCGACGTGGCGACGTCCGTGGAGACCGATGTTCCGGCGCCCAACTTGAAGCAGATCACCGTGCACGTGGGGTGGGACGAGCCCGGAGGTCGGCAGGACCTCGAAGTCAAGACGATCTATACCTCCGTCCGCCGGTTCTGATGAAACGAGGCGATAGCTGTGTCCCGGGACGGCGCATGCGCCCGGCAGCGCCCTCCGGCTTCACCTCGATCGAGCTGTTGCTCGCCGTGGCCTTGATGGGACTGGCCATTGCCGCGACCTCGGGGATGTTCGTCGCCGGCAAAGGCCACATGATGATGAAGGGACGCGAAGTCGAAACGACGCAGGCGGCGCGGGCCGCGCTAGACGTCATGGTTCGGGATCTGCGCCTGGGCGGTGCGTGCCTTCCGGTAACAGGTGAATTCATCTCGCTCGAAGGAGTCAACAACGGCGAACAAGACGAGATCACCACGCGGACGGGCCTCACTCGCCCGGACTTGTCGTGCATCCGAACCGCCTCGACCGGAATGGTGTCGACTTCCGAAGTTGTCATTCCCGTGGAGTCCTCGGAAGGGTTCTCATCGGGCATGCGGGCCTACATCCGCCATCCGAACGGCAGCGGCGAGTATTTCGATATCACCGCGGTGACTTCGTTGACCTCCCTCACCACGGGTGGCGCGCTGTCGATCGACTATCCGCCGACCAGCGGTGTCTACGGCATCGACCAGCGGCGTTTCTTCATCGAAACATTCGAACGGAAGGGCGAAATGGTGCCGCGGTTGATGATCCAGCTCGGCAGCAGTGCGCCGACTTCATTCGCCGTCGGCATCGAGAAACTCGACGTCCAGTACGAGTTGCGCGCCAACTGCAATCCCGACTGCGACGTCGTCAATCTGCCGGCCGATAATGCGGAGTGGCAGACGGTGGAGCAGGTGTTGGTCAACCTCACCGCGCGATCCGAGGCGCCGGGGCCAGATGGTGAGTACTTTCGCCGTTCGATCCAGGTCGGCGTCAAGCCGCGCAACATCTTGCCCCGATAGTGTCCCGATGGAGATCGTTCCCATGCTGCGAAACGAACGAGGGTTGGCGCTGGTCGGGGTCATCATACTGACATCCCTGCTGATGGCGCTCGGCGTAACGTTTGCCGTGGCGGTCCGATCGGACACCCAGTTGCGCGGCGCCCTGGGCAGCTCGGTGACCGGTTTCTACGCCGCGGAATCCGGCCTCAATCGCGGTATGGGCGAGTACCGCAACATCTTCCTCAATTACAACGTCCCGTCCGGGTCGGACTTCGATGCGCGCGTTTTCGACCTCGGGGAACGCGAGGTCCTCTACCAGATGACGCCGCGTCCGGGGAACCCGCAACAGATCGTCATCCCGTCCGGCGAGTTGTTCGCCGGCCTCAATGCTTTGCAGTACCGCTACACGGTGAACGCGCAAGCGACGAATTCGCGGAGCGACGTCGAGGCGCGGGTCGGCGCGGAGTTTCTCGTCGGCTACATCCCGCTATTCCAGTTCGTCGCCTTCTACCGCAACGATCTCGAGATTCTGCCGGGCCCGACCATGAACCTGATGGGCCGGGTGCACACCAACTCCAACCTCTACGTCAATGCCGTCAATGATTTGAACATCATCGACAATCCGGCGGTCGGAGTCTTCACCGTGCAGGTGTCGGCCGGCGGCTCCGTCCACCGCGGACGCAAGGACAAGAGTGAGTGTACCGGCTCGGTGAACATCGACATGCTGCTCGACGTGGTGGCGCCGTTCGGAAACCTGGACCCGAAGAACCTCCCCTGTGGGAGCGGATCGACGCGCGTTGCGCCGACGGCGGAACTGGCAACCTGGCAGGGCTCGATCATCGACGACATCGGCAACATCGCGATTCCCGAGCCGGACATCATCCGAGTCGGCACCGGGATTTTCTGGGAGCGCGCCGATCTGCGCATCGCGCTGAAAGTCGATCAGGCGGACAATCTGCCCGGCGGCGGCGTGTTGCCGTTCTCGATCGAGGTGCAGGACGCGTCGGGCGCCCGCAACGGCCCGCTGACCGACACGTTGCATCTCTTCATGAGTGACGGTGCATGGAACGCGGCCAACAGTTCGGCCCGCGGCACGATGCCGCTCTTCTACACCGATGTGCCCGGCTGCAATTGCGCGCCTGGCGTCGAGCAATGCAACAACTCCTTTCTCGCCTGCTACTCCCCAGCCCTCCCGGCGCGACCGCACGGGGGAGGGTCGGGGGCGTACAGTGACGTCATGGGGGCGGCGGTCGGCGCCTTCGATCTCGATTATCGCCGCGGCGGCTTCTACAACCATCGCGAAGAAAAGTGGATGCTGTTGCTCAATCTCAACGTCCGCGATTTGATCGTCTGGAATCAGGCGAACGGCGAGCCGTTCTTCGCGACGACGGACGATAGTGACGGCGGATTGGTGATCTTCCTCACCATCGACGGCCCCGACTCGCTGGCAATCAACAACTACGGTGTCCGGGTCTTCGGCAGCGCCGACATTCCGTTGCCAGGCGGCATCGGGGTATCCGCCGATCCGACCGGCGTCACCGTCGTGTCGGATCAGGCGGTATACGTGGTCGGCGACTATAACCGCGGCACGGCGGCGGGCGGGCTTCCCCGCCAGCCGGCCGCGCTGATCGGCGACAGCGTCAACGTACTTTCGGGAAGGTTCTGGCGCGGTGCCAGCGCGGCAACCGGCTGTCTCGCCGACTGTTGCAGTGGGAACTTCTGTCGCGACGGTCAGACGTACGAGTCTCTCGCCAGTACACGGCGTGACGCGACGACGACGTGGATCAACTCCGCGTTTCTCGGCGGCGTCGATACCACAGTCGTCGGCAACTACAACGGCGGATTGGAGAACTATCCGCGCTTCCACGAAGACTGGGGCGGCCACGCGCTGAACTACCAGGGTTCGTTCGTCTCGCTCGGCGAGCCGGAACACATCGAAGGAAATTGGTGTGGCACCGGCGGAACGAACACCTCCGGATGCAACATATACAACCCGCCGGCGCGCAATTGGAACTACGATCCGGCATTCAACGACGTCGCCAACCTGCCGCCGTTGACACCGAGGTTCGTCTACGTCCAGCAGGTGCTGTTTACCGAGGACTTCCGCTGAGGGAAGCGCCGGCGACGGCGACCAGGTCCGTTCGCAATCGCTCGGAGATCGAGGCGAGGGCGCGGCTCATCGCCTCGACGAAGTCCTCGGCAGTATCGCCGCCACACGCTTCCTCCGCCTCGTATATGCGCTGCAGCAACGCTCCCGTGGCGGTCGGATCGCCACTGCGTGCGAGCAGGAAGCGAATTCGCAGGTAGGCGCTACAACGCTCGTCGACGTGCTCTTCGACCGCTTCGACGACGCCGTCGAGAACGTAGTCGGCGACGAGGGGGGAGGGGCCCTGGATGACCGCCTTGAAGGATTCCGACATGACAAGATCGCGTTCGAGCAAATCGCCGATCATCCTGGCAGGTCGCACGGCCCAACGGCGGTAGTTGTAGGCGTCGAGATGGAGTGCGCTGGCGCGATAGACGATGTCGGTGCGGTCGTAGATGGCGGTGCTGCGCAGCGGCGCCACCCGCAATACCGCGGCGACGCCGGTATTGCTCGGCTGCGGAGCGGGGTAGGCCAGGGCGTAGCGGTAGATCGGTGGTGCCGCGCTGGCACCGAGCGAAACGCAGCCGGTGAGGAACAGGAGCGGCAGGGCGGCGAACGCCGACGCGAGTCGCGGGGGAGTCATCGAGTTTCCCCGTCGCCTGGTCGCCGCGGTTCCGGCGGTTTGGAAAAAAGCAAACGCGACGGCTGGCGCGAGACGTCGTCGGTCAGCGTCTCGAGATTGCCGAGGGTGCGATCGAGACGGTCCATGGTTTCGCGCAGGTTGAAGATGAACTGTTGCGTCGAGCGCGCCGCGCCACCGAAGTCCTCGAGCGTCGAGCGCAAACGTCCACCGACGTCCTGTCCGCGCAACTCGGCGAGAAAGCCCCTCGCCTCGGCGGCGATGCTGCGCAGATCCTCGATCGCCGGCGCTACATCGACACCGCTGGTGATCTTCTCGACATTGCGGGTGACGCGGCTGGCCGACTCGGACAACTCGGCGAGGCTCGAGAGGATGCGCTGCAGCCGGTCGTCGCGCAGGACCATGTCGGCCGCCTCCAAGGTGGCGCGGATATCGTTGGAAATCCCCGGGAAGTCGACGGCCATGACGTTGTCGTAGATCTCCGCGAGGGCCTCTTGGATGGCGGCGAAAGAGGACGGGGTCGACGGCAACGTCTCGTGCGGCGGCCGGAAGTTGAGCGGTGGCGATTTGCGCAATGCATCGCCCGCGTGATGGTCGACCTCGACGTAGCGCAATCCTGTGATTCCGGCGAGTTCGAGCTGCGCGCGCAGCGTATCGTCGCCGCGGACGACGTCGGCGACGTCGGTCTTGACGCTCAGGGTCACTTCGATCAATTGACGATCCGGCGCGATGTCGATGCTCTGCACGCGTCCCGCCGGAACGCCGCGAAACTTGACGTCCGAGCCTGGATCGAGACCCTGCACCGATTCTGAGAAGTAGGTCACCATGAGGATCTCATCGGCAAAGTAGCGACTGGCACCGAGCCAGATGGCCGCGCCGATACCGATCGCCGCGGCGCTCAGCACGAAGAGCCCGACCTGGAACTTGCGGGTGTCAGACGCCATCGGCGCCGCCTCCTTCGCTCGGTTGCTCCGCAAGGCGATTGAAGAATGCGTGAACCGTGGGGTCGGTGCCCTGATCGCGCAGGATGAGGGGCTCCCCCTCGGCAATGATGCGATGGGTCTTGCCATCGAGCATGATGACGTGATCGCCGATCGTGAAGACGCTGGGAAGCTCGTGCGAAACGACGACCATCGTCGTGCCGAGGCTGCGGTTGATCTGGACGATCAGCTCGTCGAGCTCGGCCGAGGTGATCGGATCGAGGCCGGCAGAGGGTTCGTCGAAAAACAGGATCGACGGGTCGAGCGCCATCGCCCGTGCCAGAGCGGCGCGCTTCTTCATTCCCCCGGACAGCTCGGAAATCATGAAATCCTCGAATCCTCCGAGGCTCACCATGTCGAGCTTCATGCGCACGAGCAAGTCGATCGTGTCGGCGGGCAGATTGGTGTGTTCCTGCAGTGGCAGCGCGACATTCTGGCCGAGAGTGAGCGAACCGAAGAGCGCCCCGGCCTGGAAGGTGACGCCGAGGCTGCGCTGCACGCGTTGCAAACCGTCCTCGTCGAGGCGGGTGATGTCCTCGCTGCCGATGAAGATGCGCCCCGCGGCCGGTTTCAGCAAGCCGATCATGTGCCGCAGCAGCGTCGTTTTGCCGCAGCCCGAGCCGCCGACGATGACGAATACCTCGCCGCGGCGGACGGTGAAGCTGACGTTCTCGAGAATGGTCTTGTCGCCGAAGCGCGTCGTCAGTTCTTCGACGCGAATGGCCGCTTCGCCTGAACCGTTCGCCTCACCACTCATAGAAAAGCACCGTGAAGATCGCGTCGGCGACGATGATGGAGAAGATGCCGGAGACGATCGCCGACGTGGTGATGCGGCCGACGCTCTCCGCGCCGCCGCTCGCTTGAAAGCCGCGCAGGCATCCGACCGCGGCGATGAGGATGGCGAAGACCACGCTCTTCACCAGGCCGATGCGGATGTCGGCGAAGGTCATGTAAAGCGACATCTGCCTGAAATACACCTGCGCCGGAATATCGAGGCCCAGGTTGGCGACGCAGAGGCCGCCGAGGATGCCGACCAGGTCGGCGAACAACGTCAGACAGGGCAGCATCAGGACCAGGGCGATCAGCTTTGGCGTGACCAGAAAGCGGGTGCGATCGAGACCCATCGCCGCCAGCGCGTCGACTTCCTCGGAAACTTTCATGGTGCCGATTTCGGCGGCGAAAGCGGCGCCGGAGCGTCCGGCGGCGATGATCGCCGTCATCAGCGGACCGAGCTCGCGCGTGATCGAAAGCCCGACCAGATTGGCGACGTAGATGTCGGCGCCGAACTGCTGCAACTGCACCGCCGCCTGGAAGGCGGTGATCAGTCCCATCAGGAAGCTGATGAGAGCGACAATGGGTAGGGCGTCCTGGCCGCTGCGCGCCATATAGTCCCACGTCTCGGCCCAGCGGATCTGTGTCGGGTGGCGGATCGCCTGGACGAGGCCGATGACCATCTCGCCGGCGAAACGCACGATGTCGGCGGCGTCGTCCCGCCAGCCGAGGGCGGCGCCGCCGAGGCGCTCGATCGGATTGATCCGCGGCGGCGTCGGCGCATGTCCGGCGGCGAGGGACTCCTCGTCGATCAAGCGCAGGAAGCCGTCGATGTCGGCCGTTGATTGCGTAACCTGCAGCCGCGCTCCGCGGGCTGCCAGCGCTTGGCGCAGCTGCAGGAGAAGCGCGCCGCCGCCGCTGTCGAAGTAGGTCACGCCGGAGAGGTCGAGCAGCATGGCGGAATTGTCGCGTATCAGCTTCGTCAGTTCACCGCGCAGTCGCTGTACGTTGGCGATGGCGACTCGGCCGCGAATTGCAACGGCGACCCCATCAGCGGAGTCGTTGACCGAAAGTTCGTATCCGTGGTCGACAGGCACGCGCAGCACCGTATCACCCGGCGACGAAAAACGCTTCCGCGGGCGATGGCAGTCCGCCGATCAAATGACCCCCTCGTCGCGAAGGTGCGCGAGGGCGTCCTCGCCGAGGCCGAGTAGCTCGCCGTAGATCTCCGCATTGTGCTGGCCGAGAGCCGGTGCCGGGCGACGAATTTCGCCCGGGGTTTGCGAGAACCTCGGGTAGGCGGCCGGTTGCTTGATCGGCCCCGCCACCGGGTCATCGACGGTGACGAAGCTCTGGCGCGCCAGGTAGTGCGGGTCACTGACGATGTCGGCAATGCTCAGGGCGCGGGCGACGGGAACGTCCTGGTCGAGCATGATGCGCTCGATCTCGTCGGCGCTGTGCTGTCGGCACCATGCGGCGACGATCTCGTTGATTGCGTCGGCATTCTCGGCTCGCCGGGTGAGAGACGAGAAGCGCGGGTCGTCGATCAGGTCGGCTCGTCCCATGGCGCCGGCCAGACGAGGGAAAAGCTGATCGCCCGGGGCGGCGATCGAGATGAATTGTCCGTCCGCCGTCTCCCAATTGTCGAGGGGCGCGGAGTTGCGCAGGCGATTTCCCGTTCGCTCGCGAACGATACCGAGCTTGTCGTAGGCCGGCAGCGTGTGTTCGAGGATGCGGAATAGCGACTCGTAGAGCGTCAGGTCGACTGATTGCCCTCCGCTCCGGTGCACGTCGCGGTGGTACAGGGCGATCATGATCGAGAGGGCATTGAAGACTCCGGTGAGGTAGTCGGCGATGATGATTCCCGGTCGCACGGGTGGCCGATCGGAGTAGCCCGTGAGATAGAGCAGGCCGCTGAAGCTGATGCCGTTGCGGTCCATGCCCGGGCGTTTGCTGTACGGTCCAGTCTGGCCATAGACCGACGCGCGCGTCAGGATCACCCCCGGGTTGCGTTCGGCCAGACGCGGGTAGTCGAGGCCCCAACCCTCGAGAGTGCCGGGACGGAAGTTCTCGACGACGACATCGCAATGGGCGACGAGGTCGAGGAAGATCTCGCGACCGCGCGGCTTGTGCAGGTCGAGAGTGATCGATTTCTTGTTGCGCCCCTCGACCGACCACCACAGCGAATAGCCGTCGGCGAAGGGGCCGATGTTGCGCATGAAGTCGCCGCGTCCGGGCAGTTCGGCCTTGATCACCTCGGCTCCGAAATCAGCTAGAAGCGTGGCGGCAAACGGCGCGGCGATGCGGGTACCGATGTCGAGGATGCGAACTCCGTCGAGCGGAAGGGCGACCATGCCGCATATACCCGCGCCCGGGCAGGGATTGTCAAAGGCGTGATGGGGAGAGTAAGGCCGGAGATGCGGGGAGAGGGGGTTCGAAGCTTGCCCGGATTCGTTGTCTTGAGCGGTACCGCGAGCTAAGGTCGAGCGATTGTGACTCATGGAACTCGATCGCGCCGTGGTCGGGTGGAATAGGGGAGTACCATGGCCGTACTGGATCGGTTGTCTCGCGAATTTCTCGGTGTCGTCGAGGATGCAGCGATCGCTTGTGCTCGCACGATGGGGCAGGGCGATCGTCGCAATTCCGATCAGGTCGCCGTCTCGGCGATGCGAAAGTCGATGGATTCCCTGTCGATGCGCGGCACGGTGGTGATCGGCGAGGGCGAGCGCGACGAAGCACCGATGCTCTACATCGGTGAGCAGGTCGGACGCGGCGGCGAGGATGACCCCGAAGTAGACATCGCCGTCGATCCCCTCGAGGGAACCAATCTCTGCGCGCTCGGCACTCCCAATGCGATTGCGGTTCTCGCCGCCGCCAACAAGGGCGGGCTGCTGCACGCGCCGGACTGTTACATGGACAAGATCATCGTCGGGCCGGCCGCCAAGGGGCGCGTCCACCTCGACGCCACGGTGAAGGAGAACCTGACCGCGATCGCCAAGAGTCTGTCGCGCAGTGTCTCGGACCTGGTTGTCATCGTCCTCGACCGCGAGCGACACGAAAAGCTGATCGACGAGATCCGCACTGCCGGCGCGCGCATCAAGTTGATCGGCGACGGCGACCTCTCGGCGGGTATCAGTGCCGCCGTGCGCAGAACCAACGTGCACGCCGTGATGGGTATCGGCGGCGCTCCCGAAGGAGTGCTGACTGCGGCCGCGCTGCGTTGTCTCAACGGCCACATGCAGGGCCGGTTACTGCCGGCGCGCGACGACCAGGACGCCGAGCGCTTCCGCAAGATGGGAATCACCGACCTCAGCCGCATCTACACCGAGCGCGACCTGGCGCCGGGACCGGACATTCTCTTCGCCGCCACCGGCGTGACCGATGGATTTCTCACCGGCGTGCGCTTTTTCGGCCACGGTTGCCGTACCTTCTCCTTGATCATGCACAGCACGGAGAATTTGATCCGTTTCATCGACAGCGTCCGCCTGGACGGCGACACCAGCACCGTCGTCGAGTTCTGAGCGGGTTGCTTGGTCGGTCAGGAGATTCGTCGCGCGAGATGGTTGCCAGGGCGAGCGGTCAGCCGCGCGGCAGGCCGAGCACCCGCTGGGCGATGATGTTGCGCTGCACTTCCGAGGTCCCGGCAAAGATCGTCGCGGCGCGGTAGTACTGATACGATCGCAACCAGCGGCCGTGCCAGACGGCGCGCGGATCGCCGCCGGCGAGTTGCCCGTTTGCGCCGAGGATCTGCATGGCGACGTCGTGCAGTCGCTGGCTCATTTCGCTCCAGAACAGCTTGACCAAGGAACTCTCCGGTCCGGGATTGCCGCTGCGGCGAACCTGCGTCAGCGTGCGCCAGTTGTGCAATTTGAAGATCTCGACTTCGCTATAGATGCCGGCGATCTTCTGTCGGATCACCGGATCATCGGCCGCCGTGCGCTCGCCGTAACGGCTGTCGTGGGCGAGCTGCAAGAGGGCCTCGAGCAGGATGCGGTGCATCACCAGTTGCCGTGGTGAGGTGCCGCGCTCATGGCTGAGTGTCGTCTGCGCGATCTGCCAACCCCTGTTCATCTCGCCGACCAGGTTGGCCGCCGGCACGCGGACGTCCTCGAGAAAAACCTCGTTGAATTCATCGCTACCCGTCATCTGGCGCAGCGGTCGCACGGTTACGCCGGGGCTCTTCATGTCGACGATGAGGAAGCTGATCCCGTGTGACTTTGCCGCTGCCGCGTCGGTGCGTGCAAGGAGAATGCCCCAGTCGGCGAACTGCGCGTAGCTGGTCCAGGTCTTCTGCCCGTTGATGACAAACTCGTCGCCGTCTCGTTCGGCGCGACAGCGCAGCGACGAGAGATCGGAACCCGCATTGGGTTCCGAAAACAACTGGCACCAGATCTCCTCGGCGGCGAGGATGCTCGGCAGGTGGCGCACCTTCTGCGCCTCGCTGCCGTGCGCGATGAGAGTTGGACCGACCAGATTGATGCCGATGCGGCCGATGATCTCGGGCGCCTGAGCCCGGGCCATTTCCTCCTGGAGAAGGTAGTTCTCGACCGTCGTCGCGCCGCGTCCGCCGTACGCGCGCGGCCAGTGCACGCCCACCCAGCCGCCCTCGTAGAGGCGGCGCTGCCAGGCGACGAGGACGCGAACCTCTTCCGCCAGCGACTCGAACTCAGTCGAGCCGACCTCTCGCACGTTGGCGTCGAGCCAATCGCGCAACTCGCGGCGAAATGCCTCTTCCTCTGGGCTGAAGCTCAAATCCATAGTGATGATTTCAGATTTCAGATTTCAGATTTCAAGGAGAGAGGCAGATTTCAAATATCAGCCGAATGGGATCGCCAAAAAACCACGGACCTTGAAATCTGAAGTTTGAAATCTGAA
This sequence comes from Thermodesulfobacteriota bacterium, assembly GCA_041743795.1. Taxonomy (GTDB): domain Bacteria; phylum Desulfobacterota; class Binatia; order HRBIN30; family CADEER01; genus CADEER01. The sequence continues at coordinate 12,409 of JBGTMF010000255.1, forward strand.
ATCATCTTCTCGGCAAGCCGAGAAGGCGCTGGGCGATGATGTTGCGTTGGATTTCCGACGTCCCGCCGGCGATGCTGGCGCAGCGCGACCACAGCATCCTCTGCTGCCAGCGACCGTCGTCGACGGTACGCGCCGAACCGGCCGGCAGCTGCGCCGCGGGTCCGAGTGCCGTGAGCGACAGTTCTCCCAACCGCTGAGTGAGGTCGGCCCAGAAGAGTTTGACCACCGAACTCTCAGGTCCCGGCAGTTCTCCCTGCGACAGGCGCGTCATCATGCGGCAGTTGTGCAGGCGCATGATCTCGACGTCGATGCAGCGGGCGGCGTAGTGCTGGCGCAACGTCGCCTGCCCGGCGATGCCGCGGGCGCGGAGCAGATCGCCGAGTTCGTCGACGAAGATCTTGTGAAGAACCTGTTCCTTGAACGGAAACGAAGTTCCGCGTTCGTGCGCCAGGGTAGTGCTCGCCACCGTCCAGCCAGCGTTCTCGGCACCGATCAGATTGGCGCGTGGCACGGTCGTGCCGTCGAAGAAGGTTTCGCTGAACTCGGCGCTGCCGGTGATCTGCCGCAGCGGTCGAATTGTGATGCCGGCGGCCCGCATGTCGACGATGAGGCAGCTGATGCCCTTGTGTACCGGGGCCTTGGCGTCGGTGCGTGCCAGGAGAATGCCGAAGGCGGCGAACTGCGCGTAGCTGGTCCAGACCTTCTGGCCGTTGACGCGGAAGAGGTCGCCATCGGGCTCGGCTCGGGTGCGCAGCGAGGCGAGATCGGAGCCCGCGTCCGGCTCGGAGTAGAGCTGGCACCAGACTTCTTCGCAGCTGAGGATGCGCGGCAGGTAGCGACTGCGCTGCTCGTCGGTGCCGTGCGCGATCAGCGTCGGCCCTACCAGGTTGATGCCGACCCGGTTCATCATCTGTGGCGCCCGCGCGCGCGCCATCTCCTCCTGGAAGATCGCCTGTTCGGTCAGCGAGGCACCGCGGCCGCCGTATTCGCGCGGCCAGTGCACGGCCGCCCAGCCGGCATCGAAGAGTTTGCGTTGCCAAGAGCTCAGATACTCGACCTCCGCTTCGAGGGACGCCGGGAGAGGGTCACGCGGCGCGTTGCTCTCGAGCCACGACCGCAATTCGAGCCGGAAATCATTCTCGCTCTTCGTGTAGGAGAAGTTCATGGAAGGTCGCACGGTCGCTGCGGGGCGATCGGCAGCGGTCCCTTCATCCTGCAAAACCGGCGGCTTGCGCAAGGCGCGGCCGGGTCGCCGTCGCAAGTGCGTCCGTCGCAAGTCGTGGCGGACTCAACGGCGGCGCAGGGCGGCGGGAGAAGGCGTCGCCACGGGGTCGTCTCCGCTTTCCGTCGAGCGCCTCGGTCGCCAGTAGCGGATGTGGCCCGGGTAGGCCGCGAAGGGGGTCGTCTGCCGGCCGGCATTGAGCGAGGTCGAGGCAACGGTGTCGTCTGAGAGCATCCAACCGAGGTGATACGGCACGCCGTGCGAGTAATAGAGGATCAGATCGCCCGCCGTCGCCGTACCGACCTCTTCGAAGTGAGCGGAGTCCGGGATCGCCGTGCTCTGCATGTATGGGATCTCCCAGTCGGCGTCGCGCAGCAGCTTCCATACGAAGTCGGTGTTGCTCTCGTACGACGACCCCGGCGCCAACAACGCGGCGAGGGCATCGGCGTCGACGACGCTCTCGAAGACGTGCGGCGGGAAGGGGGCGGCGCTGAGGATCCAACTGCCGTCGAAGGCAGCGATCAGTTCGAACGTGACCTTGTCCTCACGCTCTTGCCGCACCACCTTGCCGGGCGAGATGTCGGCGATGACCGAGTAGGTGACCTCGACTTCGACGCGGTCGCCGGCGCGGCGCGGCGACTTCATCTCGTAGCCCCCCACCAGGACCAAGCGATCCCAGGCAGGTTCGAGCGGCCAGGCGACCAAGGGGGCAACCGATGCGCGCCAGGTGGACGGGCTGAGCCGCTTGCCGGCTCCGTCGGCGCGGCAGAAATCGCGCACTACGGTGAGCGGATCTGCGGCCCGGACGGAAAGGGGCCAAGCGATCGCGAGGGCGGCAATGGCCAGCACAGCGAGCAGTCGGGTGGGCAGGTGTACGGTCATCGCGGTCGGCAACCCGTAGCGGTTCGTTGGGTCAACGCCATCTTGCGGATCGTTGGCCGCCGAGGCAACCGCGGCGGCATCGCCGGCCGCAGCACCGTCGCCACAGCTCGGCGGCGGTTGCCCGGCGGCGAGGTTCGCGCCATCGTCGGCGGCATGTCTTTTCGCGGGCG
>JBGTMF010000256.1:0-2404 GCA_041743795.1 Thermodesulfobacteriota bacterium
CAGCGACTGTGCCGTTGCCGCCATGGCGGTGCGCAGGCGCGCTTGCGCCGCGGCGAACGCCCGCACCTTGACTTCGGTCACTTCATCGAGATCGAAGAGTAAATCGCGCAACGTCCTTTCAGAATCTTCGAGTGCCCGAGGTACGAGTGGTTTGGCTCCCGTCTGCACTTGCAGATCGTGCGCCGCCCAGAAACTTCCGAGCGGCGGTGTTCCCACATCTCCGGCCAGCTTTGCGGAATGCGCCGCTGCCGTGTCGTGGTCGATCGCCTCATTGTAGACCAGCACCCACGGGCGCCCGTGTGCGAACCACCCCTCGAGGAAATCTACGACGGCGCGATTCTGGTAGGAGTGCCGCGTCACGACGGCGATTACCAGGTCGGCGACGGCCAGCAGCGACTCGCTAGCCAGGCGATTGTCCTCGAGGATGCTGTCGAAGTCCGGTGTGTCGATCAGCATGACGTGCGCCGGTATGGCGGCATCGGTGACGACGAGAACCTCATTCGGGTCTTTGCCGCGCTCGGTGGCCTGTTCGGCGCGTCCGCCGTCGACTTGGCGCAGGCGGAAGCGTGCGAGGGTCGGCTCCGCCTGCAATTGCGCCAGCATATCCGGGTGCAACGCGCCTACCAATCTGCGGGTCGCACCGCCGGTCGGCATCGAGGGAGAAAGGTCACTGCCGACGAGGGCGTTGAACAACGCCGACTTGCCGGCGTTGTTTGGGCCGACGATGCCGACCACCAGGTACGCGTCGCCGCCGGCCGACCGCGGCAAGAGATCGCGTTCGAGCAGATCGAGCGCCGCTCGCGCCGGCTCCGAACGCGTGCGCAGCGGCTCGAGCGTCGACCGGATCTCGCGGAAGGTTGCTGAAGTGTCGCGACTCACAGGCTCGCAGCATACCCATGCATCCTCTTTTTCACCACAGGCCCCGCGGCGCGTCTCAGCACCGGGTCGGTGGTGAAGCGGTCAGCCCGCGACGAGCCCGGCGAAGTTGTCGCGCATGATGCGACGGATGTCGGCATCACCGAGGCCGGTCAGCTCGTCGACTAACTCCAACGGCCACAGCAGCCCCTCAGGGTGCGGGTAGTCGGAGCCATTGAGCACGTGGCCGGCGCCGATGGCGCCGGCCAGTCCAACGACGTCGTCCTCGTAAAACGGTGCTATCCAGACGTGCCGCTTGAGCATCTCGCTCGGCGGCGCGGGCAACGCGCCGAAACGCCACATGTCCTTGCTGTACAAACGCGCGATGTGGTCGAGTTTCCGCATCAACGGGGCCACCCACGAGGAGCCGTACTCGACGCTGAGAACGCGTAGCGCGGGGTGCCGGCCGAAGACGTTGTCGCTGATCAGTGCGGTGATCGTGTCGGTGATCGGTCGTTCGGTAAACGACAGGTAGTACTCCATCAGCGAGTGGCGGTGCGACGGTGGATGCGGGCGCAGCCCCCAGGGGGTGTTGTACATCTCGCTGAACGGAGTGCGGCCGATGTGGAAGACGACGTTGATCGACGCCTCGGCGCAGCGCGCCCAAAAGGCATCGAAGTCTGGATGCCCGGGAGACTTTCCGTCGACCGGGCCGGCGGTGAGCACGACGAACTTCGCCCCCTCGCGGATCAGCCGGTCGAGCTCTTCGATCCCCTGCGACAAATCCGCAAGTGACACCAGCGGCGCGCCGAAGATACGGCCGGCGGTGCCGTAGCCCCAGTCCTCGGCGAGCCAACGATTGAAGGCGCGCAGCGTAGGGTACAAGACGTCGCGGTGTTGGGGTTCGCGCAGCTGCGGCTCGACGCCTACACCTGCCGTCGGCAGCATCAGGCAGGCTTCGACGTTCTGCTCGTCCATCCTCGCCAAGCGCGCCTTCACGTCGACGAACTCGGGCACCGTCAGACCGTTGATCGGGTTGAGGCTCGGGCTGCCGCCCTCTTCGCTGGTGCCGCGAAGAAAGTCCTTCATGATGCCCGGCGCACCTATGTTATCGGCGGCGCCTACGCTGAAGAACTGACAGCGCTCGCTGCCCACATACATACGCCCCGGCCCTGCTCCCTGGGACCGATCCACCCAAACCGTCCGCCGACGCAGGTTCGTCTCGATGTGCCGCGTGAAACAATCGTCGGGCTCGTAGTAGTGGTTGTCGGCGTCGTTGATACGGTAAGGAAGTCCGGTCATACGGCCCTGATACACTGAATTGACGTGGTCCGCGACGCGCGCTCTCTCCGCTGCGCCTGGATCGCCGCGAGTCGTTACCCCGGATTATTCATGAATATGCGGCTGCAAGCGCCAACTGCACGCCATCTCGGGCCGTGCTCGCTCTTCGCTCCTCGACATAGTGTCTACTATGCCTGCGTCGCTCATCCCTGCGCGCGCCCCGATCTGACGCACATTTGGCGCTTTCGCTTTCGAACATTCATGAATA
>JBGTMF010000257.1:0-10673 GCA_041743795.1 Thermodesulfobacteriota bacterium
ACCGCCGTACGGGCGTGTTCATCGGCGAGCCCGGCGTCGTCGTCGCCGCCACCGGCGCCGCATCGCTGGCCCTGCAGGCGGCTGACGGCTGCGCCGAGTTTCCCGAGGAGAGTACCCACAGCGACGGCGTTGTGACACGGACGAGTTTTGATGACGGCTCGGTGTTCGGAGTCGTCGATACGCACTCGCACATCTTCGCCAACTTCGGCTATGGCGGCGGCGGGATCTTCCACGGTGCGCCGTACCATCCGTTGGGCATCGAACACGCGTTGCCGAGCTGCGAAATGTTTCACGGCGTCGACGGACGCGCCGACTTCTTCGGCGCCGGCTTCGATGCCGGACGGAACATCCAGCTTACCGATTTCATCACCGCGATCGCCGACGGACTGCTACCCGAATTCAACCATGCGACTGAGGGCTATCCGGAGTTCACCAAATGGCCGAGCGGCCACGATAGCGCCACACACCAAACCCAGTACTACAAATGGTTGGAGCGAGCCTACCGCGGCGGGCTGCGGCTGGTGGTTCAGCACGCCGTCAACAATCAGATCATCTGCGACTTCCTCGGCCGTGGCGGCATTCAACCGATCCGCTATTCCTGCAACGACATGGTCGGCGTCGACCGGCAGATCGACGAGGCCTATCGGATGCAGGACTACGTCGACGCCCAGGAGGGTGGTCTCGGCGCCGGCTGGTTTCGCATCGTCACCTCGCCGGAACAAGCGCGCGAGGTCATTCTCTCGGGCAAGATGGCAGTGGTGCTGGGCATCGAGACGTCGAACCTCTTCGACTGCTTCCTGACGCCACCGATCGGCTTTGCTCGCTGCACCGAGGCGGATGTCGTCGCGCGATTGAACGAAGTCTACGAGCGCGGCGTGCGGGTGTTGTTTCCCGTCCACAAGTACGACAACGCCTTCTCGGCTGGCGACGGCGACAAGGCCTTCATCGAGATCGGCAATGTTCTCCAGACCAGCCATTTCTCCAATTTTACCACCGAGTGCGACGAATCGGTGCCGACCGTCTTTGACCGCCGGCCGCTTGCCTTTCCCGGGCTCAACATGCCGCGTGACGATTTCTTTGCGGTTCCGGCGAACGATCTCAGCGAGTTCTTCCTCGATCCCCTGGGCGAACTGGCGCCATTTCTCGATCTCTTTCTCGTGCCGCCGCTGCCCGGAGTGGCAAATCACTGTCAGAACGCCGGCCTGACCGACCTCGGTGAGTTCCTCGTCGAGCAGGTGATGGAAAAGGGGATGGTCCTCGAGATCGATCACTTCCCGCGCCAGTCGTACAAGCGGGTGTTCGAGATGCTCGAGGCCAACGACTATCCGGCGGCCGGCACGCACGGTCTCGACAACAACGGCAAGCTGTACGCTCTCGGCGGTGTATCCAAGTCGGACTTCGGCCGCTGCCGCGCAGCCGACACCGTGGCGACGGTCGACGACGGTTATCAAGCCAAGCTCCAGCGGATCATCGACAACGGCGGTTTCCCCGCGCTCGGGTTCGGCTTCGACCTGAACGGCTTCGCCGGCGCCGCTGGACCCAGATTCGGCGAGAAAAGCGTTTGCGGCTCTACTCCACAGACCGATCCCCTGACCTACCCGTTTACCTCGTACGCCGGCGACGTGACGTTCTTTCAACCGGCGGTCGGCCAACGCTCCATTGACTTCAACACCGAGGGACTGGTGCACATCGGAATGCTGCCTGAGTTGATCGAGGAGATTCGCGGCGACGGCATCGACGACGCGGCGCTCGAGCCGCTGTTCAAGTCGGCCGAGGGCTACATTCGCATGTGGGAAAAGGCGGAGCAGCGCGGAGCGGCAATTCGCCAGACGCGCGCGTCGCAACCGTGAGCGTAGCGGCGATCGATTCTCAAAAAACCTTGATTGGATTAACCATGATCTTTCGAAGGAATTCGGAGGCGCGGAGAGATGGTCTCTCGGGTGTCGTATCCCCACCTCCTTCGCACCTCATCGACCGAGCCATTGGACCATTGACATTTGACTATAGTGCTGTAAGGCGTGACCCATGAGTAGGACGGTGGCAATCTCGGAACTCAAGGCACACTGCCTTCGGCTCGTCGACGAAGTGGCACGCGGACGATTCGAGCTGGTTGTGACGAAGCGGGGAAAGCCGATCGCGCGGGTCGTCCCATTGGAGGATGCTCCGGCCGACGATGCGCTGGCGCGGCTGCGCGGCACGGTGACTGGCGGGGATCGCGTCGAGGACTTCGACACCGGCGTGGTTTGGGAAGCACAGCGGCGGTGAGCGCGCTCGTGCTCGACACCCACGCCTGGGTGTGGTGGGTCAGCAAGCCGGAAAAGCTCTCCCGAAAGCAACGATCCGCCATCGATCGCGCTCGAAAACGCGGCGGCGATACACTGTTGTTATCGATCATCTCGGGTTGGGAGGTGGCGCTGTTGTCTCAGGGGGGGCGCCTACGAGTACCGCTGCAATTGGAAGCCTGGTTGGAGCAAGCCATGTCGATCGCAGGTCTCGAAATTGCTCCCCTCAGTATACCCATCATCACCGGAGCGGCCCGTCTCACCGGCCTGCGCGATCCCGCCGACATGCTGATCGTGGCGACGGCTTTGCACTATGGTGCACCGCTGCTCACCAGCGACGGGCGAATTGAAGAGTCAGGTCTGGTGCAAGTGATCGGCTAGCAGTTCGTTGCAGCGCGTGTCCTGTATCTCACGTGTCCTGTATCTCAACGGATGACTAGCTCTCGTCGGGAAAGTGCGAACGCCATGCCGCGAACACAGAGTCGGGTACGGGGAAACTACGGCGACTCTCAACGGATCTTTTCGTCGACGACACGTCCTTCCGCCAGAGACACCAGGCGCGAGCCGAGCGTCATCGCGTCCTCTTCGTGGTGGGTTACCAGCAAGGCCACGATAGCCAACTCGGAGACGAGCGCGCGGACCTCCGCGCTGAGTTCTGCTCGCAACTCGCGGTCGAGCGCCGAGAAGGGTTCGTCGAGCAACAGGGCGCGCGGCTCCGAAGCAAGCGCTCGCGCGATGGCAACTCGCTGTGCCTCGCCTCCCGAAAGCGATGCGGGCATCCGATCGGCGAGATGCTCGACGCGGGCGCGGGCAAGCCAGCCGAGCGCTCCAGCTCGTCGCTCGGCCTTGGTCTTCACGGGCAAGCCGTAGGCGACGTTCCTCCATGCGGAGAGGTGCGGAAAGAGTGCGAGTGATTGGAAAACTAGCGTGATCTTGCGCTTGTGGGCCGGCACGAAGATGCCCGTGTCACTGTTGAAGAACTCGGTGCCGCCAAGCTTGATGCGTCCCACTTCGGGCCGCACCAGGCCGGCGATGGTGGTGAGGAGCGTCGTCTTTCCTGCGCCGGATGGACCCACGACCGCTGTGATGCCGGCGGCGAGCTCGAGGTTCACGTCGAGCCTTGGTCGACCCGGGGAGTCGCCGGCGACGCGAGCACGTACGAGGAGCCGCGGGTCACCAGGCATGTGGCCTTCTCCTGACGAGCTTCGTTCCGGCGTATAGGGCGACGATGGCGACGGCGGACATCACCGCAACCATGCCGGCCGCCTCGGCTTCGCGGTTCGCCTGAACCGCGTCATAGATGGCAAGCGCGCCCGTCTGGGTAAGCCCCGGGATGTTGCCGGCGACCATCAGGGTTACCCCGAAATCGCCGAGCGCTCGGGCGAAGCCGAGCGTCAGGCCGGCGAGAAGACCGCTGCGGGTCAGGGGCAGCACGATCGTCAGAAACACTTTGAGCGGAGACGCCCCGAGAGTGGCGGCGGCGCCGAGGAGTCTGGCGTCGACGTCGTCCATCGATGCGCGAGCGGACTTCACGATGAAAGGAAGTGCGGCGATCGCAGCGGCAAGAACGGCAGCAGCCTGGGTGAAGACCAGCGGCGAGCCGGTGAGCGCCTCATAGGCGCGGCCGAACGTGCTGTCGCGCCCCACCAGTAGCAAGAGGTAGTAGCCCAACACGGTCGGTGGCAGCACCATCGGGGCGGTGATGAGTACGTCGAGTAGGTCGCTGCCGACGAAGCGCGCCCGGGACATCAGCCCGGCAAGGGCGACGCCGATTGCTCCTGCAATACACGTTGCCATCGCGGCAACCTCGAAGGATAGGATGAGTGGATCGAGGTTCATGGAATGTGCGGCATCGCTTCGCCCGGCATTAGGAATCCATAGCGCCGCATGACGGCACGGCCGGGTTCCGAATTGACGAAGAGCGCGAAGGCGCTGCCTCCTTCGCGACTTGCACCGCGGGTGCAGACTACCAGCGCTTGATCAATGGGATGGTGCATGTGTTCCTCCACCAGCAGCCATGGGTTGTCGCGATCGTTGACGACGAGCGCGAGCGCGACGATGGCGGCCTCGACGTTGCCGGTCTCGGCGAACTGAAGCGCCTGGCGGACGTTCTCGCCGAAGACGAGCCTCGACTCGAGGGAGCCAAAGAGCCCCGCGTGCTGCAGCGCCTGCTTGGCCGCTTGCCCGTAGGGCGCGTGCTCGGGGTTGGCGATGGCGATGCGGGTGAACCGCTGGTCGGCGAGATCCGCGAAGGACTGCGCGGGAGTCACGGATCCGCGCCTCGTCCAGACAGCGATACGACCGCGTGCGTACGGCGCCTTCGTCGCGCCGTCGCATGCCCCTGCGGCCACCACATCGTCGACGAAGGATGCGTTGGCTGCGGCGAACAGGTCGAAGGGCGCACCTTCGCGAAGCTGCTTCGCCAGCAGGCCGGTCGAGCCGAAACTAAAGGTGATCGCGCGCCCCGTCTGCCGCTCGAAGTCTCGCCCAAGCTCCTCGAACGCAAGCGTGAGATCCGCCGCAGCCGCGACGCGAACCGGGGCGCTCTTCGGCTGTTGATTGCATGCGCTGGTCGCGGAGAGCGCAATGAGAATGAGAAGGGCGCGGAAGATGCCGTGTATGCGTGGGGCTATGATCATCAATGAGATCCCGAGAGCTGCCCGTCCTTGGCAGCGAGAATCCATACCGGGCGTACCCACACGGTTACCATCCGGCGCCGGTCGGCGAGCCTGGCGCTAAAGGAAGCAGCGGCAACGAATGCTTCGACTCGAATCCCGGAAACCCTGCCGTGAGAATGCGTCTCCTAGACTTGCCGGATCAGTCCGGTAGGAAGCGAGCGTCGAGAATCTCTTCGTTCGAAAAGGGGCAGGAGGGCGGAAACACGTTGACTTCGAGGCCTGTCTCGGCGACCGCCCGTGCGAGGGCACGCCCGTAATTCGCCTTTCTCGCCGATGCAAGACGGCGGCGTAGGCTCGGGCTGTCGTTGAGGACGGCTTCAATCTCATGCCGCTGTGTCAGGATCGTCGCTCGCCAAGAGCGCGAGCGGCGGCGCGGCTGGAACTTCCACTTCAGCAAATGCGCCAGCAGGACCTCCGTGCGGCTGTTGAGCTCCCGGAGATCGCGCCTGCCCATGTCCTCGATCTCCTCTGCGACGTGATCGACGTCGACCTCGGCAAACCGGCGAGCCCGGAGTTGATCCGCGGTTCGCTGCGTCCACTCGAAGAAGTCCGAGTCGTAGATCTCTACCGTTTGCGCGGCGCGCGCCGTCGAGGCGGCGGATGTCTTCATGCCTCGGATGCTACGACCCGATGGCCGGAATGGCAACGAAGTCGACACGTTCCCTTTATCCCTCCGTGCCGATTCGCCAGGCGAGAACGACGTACCATCGGAACCTCGGCCCGCATCCGGGCCGACCACCCTTCGCTTTCAGACTTCGCGCTTTGAACCGTCGCGCAATCGCTTCGCGAAGAACGAGAGGATCTCGTCGCGCGCCTCGATCGTCGGCTCGCCTTCCGCATCGATCAAATGCTGCGTCACCACGCTGTGCGAGTAAGGCACATGTCGCTTGAAGAACGGCGCGACGTCGCCGTTCGCCGCACTGTCCGGCAGCACGCGTGCGACAAAGCGATCGCCGAGTGCCTCGGAGTAGGCGGCAAAACGTTGCGCCTTGCAGATCTGGTCTCCCGCGAAGCGATAGGCGAGGACGGTGAGATCGTCTCGCACCAGACGTTCGCGCACCGCCGCGATCTCGTCCGGCGGGCTTTCGATGGCAGCTGGATCATCGAGGGGGAGTGAAGGCTGGGACAGCACCGGCGCCAGCATCGATGGTTCGAGCATCATCGAAAGCGCGAAGTTCCCCGTGAAGCACATGCCGATGGCGCCGACTCCGGGGCCGCCGCACTCCTCGTGAGCGCGCCGAGCCAAGGCGCGCAGCCACTGCGTAACGGGACTCGACCCCTTGCCGGCGAGTGTGCGGAAGTCGGCTCCTTTGATGCGGTTGGCGACCTGGCGTTGCAGGCGCCGCAAGGAGCAATCCATGAACGATCACGACATTGCGGCGCTTCAGCCACTCGGGCCACAGAACACACGCCTCGCCGCCAATGTTCGCCCGTCGGATTGGATCAACCCTACTCCGAAAGGGCGGTACAACTTCGTCGCCATAGGCGCCGGTCCGATTGGCTGCGAGATGGCGCAGGCGTTCGCGCGCTTTGGCAGCGAGGTGCATCTCGTCGAGGCCATGCACGGCGTGCTTCCGCGTGAAGAGGCGGACGCCGGCGAGATCGTCCGCGCGGCGCTAGAGCGCGACGGAGAGACGCTGCGCTGCTGCGGCAAGAATCTGCGTGTCGAGCAGGGCGCCGACGGTATTCCCCTGAAGGCCGATTCGCACGGGGAGGCATACGACATCGTCGTCGACCAGCTCCTGGTGTCGGTCGGACGCGCGCCCAACGTCGAGGGTCTCGGACTCGAGGCGGCCGGGGTGGAATACGACGTGAAGACAGGCGTGGTGGTGGACGACCGTTTGCGTACCTCGAACAAGCGCGTCTTCGCGGCCGGCGACATCTGCTCGCGCTACCAGTTCACCCACGCCGCCGACTTCATGGCCCGCAGCGTCATCCAGAACGCTCTCTTCTTCGGCCGCAAGAAGGCGAGTGCGCTCACCATTCCCTGGTGCACCTACACCTCGCCCGAGGTGGCGCACGTCGGCCTCTATCCGGCCGAAGCCCGCGAGCGGGGGATCGAGATCGATTCCTACACGCAAAAACTCGACGAGATCGACCGTGCCATCCTCGACGGCGAGAGCGAAGGATTCGTCCGCATCCACGTCGCCAAGGGCAGCGATCGAATCGTCGGTGCGACGATCGTCGCCGCGCACGCCGGCGATCTGATCGGCACCCTGTCGATGGCGATGACCAACAAAGTCGGCTTGGGCGGCATCGCCTCGACCATCTTCCCGTACCCGACGCAAGCCGAGGCGATCCGCAAAGTCGGCGATCCGTACAACCGCACGAAGCTGACGCCCACCGTCAAGCGCCTTTTCGAATGGTGGTTGGCTTGGCAACGATAGGCGATCTTACTCCACGGACCGAGGTCCCCTGCGAAAGGGCGCGGATCGGCGAATTCCACGGACGAATCCCATCCGCCTGGTGCGATGAGGGCGAATCGGGCTTTAATCCTTCGAAACGTAGCGCTCCGTCATCCGCTCCAAGCGGTCGCTGAGAATTCGCGTCATGTTGGTCAGGACCCGGGCGGCGATTCGCGGATAGCGCTTCTGCAATCTCTCCAGGAAGTTCTCGTCGATCTCGAGGGCTTCTACCGATCCGACCGCGACCACGTCGGCAGTGCGTCTCTCGCTTCGGACCAGAGCCATCTCGCCGAACGCATCGCCGCGTTGCATCTCGGCGACCTTGCGGCGCTGAGCACCGTCGGCTGCAAAGACGTCGGTATTGCCCTCGAGCAGGACGTACATCGAGCGACCGGTGTCGCCCTGTCGAACGATGGCTTCTCCGTCGCTAAAGCGCTTCAGCTTCCCCATCAGGATGACGACCCTCGCCTGGGTTGATCTCAGGCCAGCGAGAAGTGGAATGGTTTTCGTCGGATCCTCTCCCAACTTGAGACCGACCATGTCCCAAAGCGTGATGATGCGGGTGGTAGCGAGCAGAGCGGGTAGCAGAATCATGTTGGCGAGCAGGGCGGCGGCGAGGGTCAACGCGGTAAGCTGGCCGAACTGGCGGATCGGTACGAAACTGGATGCAGCGAAGGTCAGAAAGCCGAGCAAGAGGGCCATGGTGGTAAAGACCACCGGGACTCCCACACCAGCCATGGTCGTCGCCAGGGCGGCGCGCTGGTCGGTTTCCTTTTTCGCGTTGCGACTGAAACCGGTCATGAAGTGGATGGTGGAGTCGACCGCGATTCCGAGTGCGATCGTCGCGATCAAGCTGGTGCCGAGGTTGAGATAGATCCCCAGCCACCCGAGCAGCCCATAGAACACCGCGATCGCGAGGGCGTTGGGCAAGATCGCGAGCAATCCCACCCGCACTGACAGAAACATCAACGACATCGCCAGGAAGATGGCGATCAGAGCGAGGGACAAACTGCGGAGCTGACCGACCACAATCTCGGAGGTGGTGCCGGTCATCAACACGAGTGTGCCGGTCGGTGTCACACGCAGGTTTCCTGGGAACGTCGCAGTGATCTGCTGACGAATCGCGTCGAGGGTTGCTTCGGTGGCGCGTGAGCCGCTGAGGGAGGTTCTCACCAAAATGTTACCGGTGGCGAAATCGGGCGTGATGACATTGGAGAAGGACGCGGCGTTTTTGCGGATCAAGTTGAGGAGCGGCTCCAGGCTGCGGGGCTCGTCCCAGAAGGGCTTGGGCTGTTCGAATGGAATGAGCTCGCCGTCGTCGCCGATGGTGAAGTCCTCGTCGCCACTGAGTGAGCCGCGCTCGATCAGCTCCAAGTAGTCGACGATCGAAACGCTGCCGGTGACTCCGGGCAACGTGGCGAGGTACTCTTGGAGATCCTTGATCTTGCGCAAGACCTCCCAGCGTTCCAGCGTCCCCGGCCCATCGCTCTCGATCACCAGATAGAAGGGGTTGCTGCCGACGATGTACTGGTTGATCGCTTCGTTGTCGGACCTGACCCGTGAGTCCGGATCGAAATAGCCGAGGAAATCCGAATCGGTGCGGACTTCGCGCACCCCGATCGAGGCAGCGGCGGCGATCAGGAGCGAGACGGCGATGACGGCCCAGCGCGAGCGGTACGCGATACTGCCCAGCCTGGCGAGGGCGCTGCGCAAACCGTCCGACTTTGGCACCGCGGCGACGTGGGCTCGTTGCGAGTCGCCCCAGACGATCAGGATCGCGGGCAACAGGGCGAGGCAGGAGATTGCGAGGATGACGATCCCGATCACCGCGAAGAAGCCGAGTTCGCGGATCGCCGTGATTTGGTTCGCGGCAAGCGCGCCGAAGCCGATCACGGTGGTCCCGGCCGAGATTGCCAGCGGCGACCACACCCGAGCGAGGCACTCTTGCACCGCAGTTCGGTTCTTCCGCACCCGAGCGAGACACTCGTAGTACTGCGATAAGACGTGAATCGCATACGAGCTACCGATCACCAGCAGCAGAGGCGGCAGCACGAAAGTTCCCAGATTGATCGACTTTCCGGCCAGCACCATGATTCCGAGGGTCCATACCAATGCCACCAGCACCGTGATCATCGGTGCCACCACGGCCCGCAGCCGGCGAAACGACAGCCAGAGGGTGCCCAGCACGAGCAGCAATGCCGCTGGCGTGAAGACGTAGAGGTCGTGCCGCATGCTTGCGGTCGCTTCCTGCTTGATGTGCGAAGAACCGGTATAGAAGAGGTTCTCGGAGTCGTTTTCGGCGTCGAGGATGGCGCGGATCTGCTCGTCGATGCCGAGGTCGACGTACTCCACGTCGGAGAGATTCTCGAAGAAGATGTTGATAGCGGTACCGCGCAGATCGGGCGCGACCAGGTTGATACCGTACAAGGGAGTGTCTGCCAGTAGCTCGACGAGATAGGCGCGCTGCTCCGCGGTCGGCGGGATCTGGACGATCAACGGCGGAGGTCGGTAGGCATCTTGCGACGCATCGACCGCGTTGGTGAGACTGAGGACCTTTTCGACCCCCTCGATCTTCTCGACCGCGCGAGTGATCCGTTGGACCTTCGTCAGGGTCTCCGCGGCAAAGAGGTCTTCGCAGCGCAGTCCGATGACCCCGATCTCGTCGCTCCCGAAGGTGGTGCGGATTCTGTCATAGAACCGAACCTGCGGGCTGCCTGCGGGCAGGGTGCTCTCGATCGAGCTCTCGATACGTACCTGGGTGGCGAACCAACCGAGGAATATCGTGGTCGCCGTGAAGAGGGCGATGACTGTGCGCGGGCTACGAGCGATCCAGGTGATCAATGACGGTCTCTCCTGTTTCAACGGGCTTCTAGCCCGGACTATTCAGTGCGCCGTGCAAAGACGGCGATTTCCAGTGGGTGAGAGTCCCACCCGGCAACTAGTCGTTCCAGCCGGAAGCAATCGGAGCGGTGAGAGGAGGTAACGAATTTCGCTGAAACACTCCGATGAAAAGGGTCGCGAAAGGTGACCCCGCGCGCATGCAGGCCGTAACGTGAGTGAACGCTGAGCAGGCCTCGAAAAGCATGATGTGGGAGCCGACCCGTTCGGATAGCGGGGAAGGCCGTTGCTGACTGGAGAGTACGAGCGACAGAGTCCAGGCAGTTCCACCGGGGTAGTGGCGACGGCATGCATGACAGGGAGATCGACCGGAACACGGGAAGCCCACGCGACGAGGGCGTGACCTCAACCGACAACCCGTGAGGGGAAGGTCGGGTCGCGGCGGGTGGCGGATGGGTCCGTAGTAGTGA
>JBGTMF010000258.1:0-2994 GCA_041743795.1 Thermodesulfobacteriota bacterium
GGTGAGCGGCGCGTCGTCCTGCGGGTCGCCGACGATGGGCCGGGAATCGCGCCGGACGTCGCCGATCGCGTATTCGAGCCGTTCTTCACGACACGCCCGGAGGGGCAGGGCGTCGGACTCGGCCTCAGTCTCTCGTTCGCCATCGTCGAACGCCACGGCGGCGCCATCCGCGTCGACCGGACGGTGCAGCGGGGAGCGTGTTTCGAGGTCTCCCTGCCCGTCGACGAGACGGCGACGGCGGATGTGACTTGACTCAGTCGCCCAGCCCTGTCGATACTTGCTCTGTCGGTGAATTGTCTGGTGGGGTTGGGTAGGAGAACGCCGTGTCCACTCGCGTACGCGTTTTGTTGATGTTCACATTGCTGACGGCGGGCGGTGTCACGCCGGCGGCCGGTGAGCGCTTCCCTTTGCCGGACAGTCTCGCCGCCAACGTCGAGTTCTGGAAGCACATCTTCGCGACCTACTCGCGTTATCACCTGGTCATTCACGACACGCAGAATCCCGGTCGCGTCTACAGCATCCTCGACTTCAACGACCAGGCGGCGACCATGTCCGAAGAGGCGCTGCGGCGCACGATGAACCGTGTCGAAGAGGAGGAGATCGGCCGCGTGCAGGAGATTCTCGGCCGTCTGCACCGGCACCCGGACGCCACTTCCCTGTCGGTCGAAGAGATGCGAATCCGCAGCCTGCTGCAGGACGATCCGCATCCGGATCGCTTCCTGCGCGCCGCCGACCGCAAGCGGGTGCGCGCTCAGCGCGGCATCCGCGAGCGCTTCCTCGAAGGGGTGCAGCGCAGTGCCCGCTACCTGCCGCGCATGGAGCAGATCTTTCGCGACGAGGGCTTGCCGATCGAGTTGACGCGGCTGCCGCTGATCGAGTCGTCGTTCAACACGTTTGCCTACTCGAAGGTCGGCGCCGCCGGCATGTGGCAGTTCATGCCGGCGACCGGTCGTGTCTTCCTGCGCGTCGACGACGCGGTGGACGAGCGGCTCGACCCGTTCGTCGCGACGCGCGCGGCGGCGCGATTCCTGCGTCAGAACTACGATCGCCTCGGCACCTGGCCGCTGGCGATCACAGCCTACAATCACGGTCCCGGCGGCATGGCGCGCGCCGTTCGCGAGGTCGGCACGACCGACATCGGCGAGATCGTCGCGCGTTACGACGGGCCGACTTTCGGCTTCGCCTCGAAGAACTTCTACGCGGAGTTCATCGCGGCGCTGGAGGTCCACGGCGATTACCGATCGTATTTCGGCGACATCCGCTTCGAACCGCCGATGGACGCCGAGGAGTTCGACCTGCCGCACCACATATCTGTGCGAGCGGTGCACCAATGCGCCGGCACCGACCTGGAAACCCTGAAATCACTCAACCCGGCGGTGCGTCCGGACGCCATAAGCGGCCGCCGCATGCTGCCGATCGGTTATCGCGTTCGCCTACCGCGAAGTGCCGCCGGTTCGTTTCGCGATTGCTACGCCAGCTTGCCGCCCTCGGCGAAGAGCGACCGCCCGCTGTCGACGGCGCGAACGCACGTCGTGCGCAAGGGCGAAACGCTTTCCGTCATTGCCCGCCGCTACGGCGTTTCGGTCGATAGTATGCGCCGCGCCAACGGCCTCAAGAGCAACAATCTGATCCGCAGCGGCCAGCGGCTGAAGGTTCCCGGCGCAACCGCCGCTGCCTCCTCGCCGCCGCGCGCGAAAGCGGCGGTCACCCACCGCGTCCAGCGCGGCCAGACGCTGGTGCAGATAGCCCGCCAATACGGCAGTTCGGTCTCGCGAATCCGCCAGGCCAACGGTTTGCGCGACGCCGACCACATTCGCGTCGGCGAGTCGCTGCGCATCCCGCGCTGAGGCTGCGGGCGCGAGCCACCCGTCAGGTGGCCATGGCGACGAGGTCGTTGCGCAACTTGGAACTCTTCAGGCGACGGCTCTCGTAGGCGGGGCAACGCACTACCACGGCATGGATGCCGGCGGCGCGCAGGGCTCCCTCCCAACTCGATTTCTGATCGTAGCCGAGTACGATCAGGTCGGGGTCGACGCGGCGCACCGAGCGAATGAAGTCGTTGCGCACGCCGACGATCGCCTCGTCGACGCCGCGCAAGCTGGCCAGCAAGCGCTTGCGCTCCTCCTGGTTGTGGTGGGGGTGGCGCTGTTTGATGCGCAGCACGCTTTCGTCGCGGGCGACGACCGCGCTCAGCCGCACGCCCGGTCGGCGGCTGCGTTTGGCCAACTTGGCGCCCTGTGCGCGAGCGAAATCGAGCAGGTAGAGATGGCCGGAATGCAGGCCGTCGAAGGTTCCGCCGACGAAGACGCGGACCGGACCATGCCGCTCGCCGGCAGCGATTCTGCTGGAAGGAATGGCCTTTCGCCCGGTTGCAGCACCCACGCAAGTTCCCCTAGCCGGTTTTTCACACCAGGTCCACGCGGTGCCTGCGAAGTAACCGCCTCATGCCTGTGCGAGGGGGGACGAGCGCAGCGAGTTCCAACCCACGACGGCCGTAGGGACCTTGCGGCTGCGAGCGAATGCGTATGTAATCGTCCAGATGTAACGATCGGGATCGGCCCGATGTTGGATAGGAGAAAAACGATGGGGGCCAAGGCCTCGAAGAAAGCACTTCCGACGACCGGCCGCCGCGCCGTCGCGGTACCCGCCGTCAAGTCGGCGGCTGGGAAGAAATCTGTACCGGCGGCGAAGTACTCGCAGTCGGGCGCGCCGTGGTGGAAGGTGCACCTGCCGGGTTGAGAGCGGATGCGAGTGTCTACCATGACGAGTGATGATCGCCGCCGCGGCGGCGTTCTCGTGCTGTGCGCCGCGCTGCTGCTGGCAACGACGGCATTGGCGACGACGGTGATCGCCAAGTCGTTTCGGTCGATTGCGGTCGAAGCAGATACAATCTTCTCGGCCACGGTGGATGATGTGCGCTCGTATCGCCGCGACGACGGCCGCATCTGGACCGCGGTTCGCTTCGCCGATCTGCGCTGGCTGGCCGGCGCCGGC
>JBGTMF010000259.1:0-25431 GCA_041743795.1 Thermodesulfobacteriota bacterium
GCGGCGCGGTCGCGCGGGCATCGGTCCTCGCGCACTTTCACCGATTCGACGAAGCGGAGCGTGCGATCGAGACCGCGCGTAAGCGCGGCGCGAGCGCCGCGGAGTTGCGGGCCGTGCGGGCGGTCGTTTTGCACGGGCAGGGCAAGTACGAGCAAGCGTTGGCACTGCGGATGGAGGAGGTGGAGAAGTATCCGAACGCGCAAACCCTCGGCGCGCTCGCCGTCCTGCTCGGCGACATGGGTCGAACCGCCGACGCGGAGATCCACTTCGAGCGCGCGGTTCGCGAGTACCGCGACGCTTCGCCAATCCCGCTGGCGTGGCTGCATTTCTCGCGTGGAAAGATGTTCTTCCAGGCCGAGCGGCTGCATGAGGCGCGCGCGGCTTTCGAACAGGCGCGCGGCCTCTTGCCCGAGTTCGCCGCCAATCTCGGACTTCTCGCGGAAGTCCACTTCGAGTTGGGCAATGCGGCGGTGGCGATCGGCATGCTGCGGCGGTTGGCGGTCGAGTCGGACGATCCCGACTTCGCGGCGCATCTCGCGCGAATGCTGATCGCCGAGGGGAACGCCGAAGAGGCGGTTGCGTGGCGGAGCCAGGCGCAGGCGGGATTTGAGGCCCGGATGGAGGAAGCGCCCGAAATGTACGCGGACCACGCGGCCGAGTTCTGGATGGCGGCCGGCGACGATCCGCCGCGCGCGCTGCGGGCGGCAGTGATCAACCTCACGGCGCGTCGCACCCCACGCGCCATCGAGTTGTTCGAGGCAACGCTGGCAAACGCATCGGATGTTCCAGACGACTGCCGTTCCGCCGGACGGTCTGGGACGCCGCTCGAACTCTGCCGAATGGCGTTGCTAGCGCCGTGACGTCCGCCGTCCCGCGGCGGTGGACGTCAGCCGGGCACCGCGTTGCTCTGCGCATTGGGGTAGTGCTAAACGCGTTCCCGTGTCAGCGAATGCGCGAGACGGGGCGGAGTTCGACGTGCACATGGCGAACTTGATCGTCCGCGCCGGCAAGGGGGACAAGGCGGCAATGGGGATTCTGTACGAGGCGACCAGCGCCATGCTGTATGGTCTGGTGCTGCGCATCGTCGTCGACCGGCCGACCGCCGAAGACGTTCTCGGCGACGTGTACGTGCAGGCGTGGGAGACCGCGGATCGGTTCGACCCCGGGCGCGGATCTCCAATGGCGTGGTTGTACACGATCGCGCGAAGCAGGGCTCTCGACGCCTTGCGTCGCGCGGCGCGTCGGCATCTCGAACAAATCGACGAGGATCCGGAACGAGGAGGGCCAGCGCCAGGACCGGAGGTTACCGGCGATGCCGCAGCGCGACGGCGCGAGGTTCACCGCGCCATGGACGCATTGACCAGCGCACAGCGGGAAGTGATCGAATTAGCCTTCTTTCGCGGCTACTCTCAGTCACAGATTGCCGATCGCCTGGGGCAGCCTCTGGGAACCGTAAAGACGAGGATTCGCACAGCAATGCAGAAGTTGCGGGCAGGGTTGCTCGATTCCGGTCGGACGGAGGTAGCAGGCAACTGCGATTAGGGGGCGCGAAAGATCAAGGGGACAAACAATTGCTCTGCGACGATGTGGTCGCAGGCAAGTGCGACTAGGGGCGCTATGAATCAAGGGGACGAAGAAACGATCTGCGACGACGCGGAGGCTTACGCGCTGGGAATTCTCGAAGAGACCGAGCGTCAACGGTTCGAGGCTCACCTGGCCGGCCGGTGTGATCGCTGCGCCGCCCTCCTCGCCGAGTACGACGAGACGATCGGACTGCTCGGTGCCGGGGTGACGCCGCTACGCACTCCGGCCAACCTCGACGCCAAGATTCGTGCACTGCTCGCTCACGCCGATCAGCCGCGACGCGAGTTGACAGGCTTTGAGTTCATCCTCGGCGAGGACCGCGGGTGGATCGACTCCGGCTTCGACGGAATCGAGTTTCGCGTGCTCGCCGAGGATACGAGCGCGGGACGCCGCACTTTTCTGACGCGCATGTGCGACGGCGCCTCGCTGCCGCGCCATCGCCACGTCGGCATCGAGGAGATCTACTTGATCGAAGGACATCTCGAGGTGTCCGGTGTCGATATGCGGAGCGGCGACTATTGCCGCGCCGACCCCGACACGATTCACGAGCCGGTGACCTCGCGCGGCGGGTGCGTATTCCTGGTACACGCGTCGACCGGCGACGAGGCGCTGCCGCACTCGTCCAACTGATCGCTGCATCGAAGACCCCGCACACTCGTCGGGGGGAGAGCGGCGCTGGCGTGCTCTCGGACAAACGGGGGCCAGTCGGTTGTTACAGATCGTGTTCAAGGTTCGCGCCGATCGCCTGCGGGTGATTTCGGGGCGCCCGTCCCCCGAGGATGGTTTAAGTTGAGAAGAAGTTTATCACCACTTTTCGATCGAGTAATCGATTTTGGAACTCGCAACTCGTCTCTGGCAGAAGCGCACATGCGTGGCAGGCCGCGAGGTTGAGTGAATCCGGACCTTGTCCGCTGCTTTCGAGGCAAATCGGGTCCGACGCACACCATCTCGCGTCTTCCAACGCGCCGACGAGCACGCGCTCGAATGAGCCCGCTCGACCGAGCTCGACCAATCCACCGAGGGTGCCGTCGGCGTCCCCGGCTGCCGTATAGAGGAGGAGTCCGGCCATCGGGTACTCGCTTCCTTCTGGGGAGGAATAGACACGCTCTCGAATGGACGACGCTCCGTAACCCGCTTCGAAGCTGAGGCGTTTGATTAGCAGGTGCGCTAGGGTGTGGAGAAGAAGAAGCCGCGAGTCCACCGGTAGGGGGCTTCGCTCCTGGGCGCGACCACGTTCTATGAGGCGAGATCGATCGTCAGGGTTCGACCGTTCAAACTCCTTCAGTCGATCAGCGTCGAGAGAAAGAAAAATTCCTTCTCCACGGACGCGGACTGCAGGTAACCATGGCAATGATCCCAGGGACAGTCGTTGCCGAGCCGTAGGATCCGGTTTTATGCGGCTGAATCCGGTCAGTGCGCGTGTTTCCGTGAGCTGTTCAATGAGGCTGATCCCCTGGAGATGGTTCCTGACGATCGGGGTGTAGGATTCCAGAAACTGGGGGCGGCACGTCAGGTCGTCCTCTTTATCGCGACGTTCCTGTCTAAGGGCATGATACTCGGCGTGGCGGAATCCTGCTTCGTCCCGAGGTCCTATTGTCGGATCGGGCTGCCTACTTGCGTAGTAGGCTTCCTTCAACTGATCCGGGTCCATTCGGTTCAGCTTTGCGACCGTAACGAACGATGCGCTCGGGATCTTGCCATCTTCTAGGCTCGATTCGAGTGCTTCCCGAACTCTTGGATCGCTGAGGAGCTGTCGAATGCGAGAGGAATGAGGGGGAATGAGAATGGAGGTCGCCATTTCTGGAAAATAGAGATTCGAAGCACCGCGTTGAAGCGCGACCACGCCCCTTCCCTGCGTCGTTTGCGTGCCGAAGGAGCATGCCTCGCTTCCCTCCTTACCGAGCCAGGGACGTCGGCCGGAGCATTGCAAACCCTTGAGTCCGTGCTCGTCCGTTGCACCCATGAGCGATCGCTTTTTACCACAGCGTTCGCAGGAGACGAACAGTCCGGACATGCCGCCGATTCGAGTTGCAAAGAAGTATAGCTGGTCGGGTAAGCAACCGATGTTGGAGTTCCGATCCTTTCCGGATTCAGTGTGTGCCCAGAGAGCCCAAGGAAAGTCGTCGATGTGCCCCGCCGGGCAGACCATAAGGAACCGAAGCGGAACCATGAACAATCGCTTCTTTTCTAGGCGCGAGCCGCAAGTAGGTTTGCCGCGAAGTCGGGGAGAGGCATGATTGTTGTCACACCGGGGTCGGCTCTCCGCATACAGATCCGCCCGTCGCAAGACGCGGCACCGGGGACAGAAGTGCCACTCCGGAAAGCGAACATATGGGATGGGAGCGGCGGGCTGTGAGACTCCCCGCTCGGGCTTTGGCGGTGGCAAGCAGAAGTACCTGACCCCCAACCGTTGTGCCAATCTGTCATCGAACACGCGCGGAGACTGATGCTCAGGCCAACAATCCAGACCCGCCGGCATCAACGCTTCGTCTTCGAACTCGACGACCGAGCCCACGCCGAACGGCACTACCGACTGCGATCTTTTGGTGACTAGTCGAGGCACGTCGACCTCAGGCGTTCGCTACCGTGTATCGAGGCGTCACAACGGCTGCACATTCGACGTCGACATTTCGCATCGACGTCGGAGTCTCCCAGCTATACTGATCGGCATCCGTTTTTTGACTACCTGCCGGCCGCATGAGCCCTGGTTCATCTCGGCTACCCGCGAGACTGCCCCATGACCCGCAGGAACGTTCCTCCCAATACTCGAGTCGATCGGCGAGCAACCCCTCGAATTCGGGAAGATGGTCGGGGTCGATGCTCCGGACTCTGCTCCGAAGGAAGTCTAGGAACTCTTCGAAGGTTGTGTCCTCCGCATCGAAATCGGTCGGGCTGGCCCATTTCGCGACGTGTCGACCGGCGATCACTAGGATGGCGTGTAGCGCTCTTTCCAACGCAGGGGGAGAGTAGGGCGTGACGCTTGTGGGCTCCACGAAGCGATAGTACGCTTCGTGGTAGCCGCGAAAGTGCTCGAAATGGGAACGGTCGCGTGGACGGGCTGCGTTGTAAAGAGTGAACACGAGGCCCGGGGCTCGCGTGGATCGCCCGACTCTACTGCTGGCCTGGATGTACTCGGCCGTACCCTTGGGTTGAGTGACTATCATCATCAAGCCGAGGCGGTCTACATCGACCCCGACGGAGATCATATTCGTCGCCAGAAGGGTGTCGAGTGCTTGCTCGTCCCAGGAACGCCCCACCCCGTAGCTAACCTCCAGGCGTTTCAAAATCTTTGGGATCTCATCCTCGTTCTTCCGACTGGTGAGTTCCTCGCTGGTCTTCATCCAGCGTCGCCGATCACCCTCGATACCGAAACGCCGATGCATAACAGGGATGAACTCGGGAATGTCGGCAGTTAGGAAGGTGGCCGCCCGGCCCAGTTCTTTAAGACTTCCGAAGTACTGGACGAGGGTCCAATAAGGATCGATTGCCGAATCCGGGGCTCCTTCGCTGACCAACAATAATCCTTGTTGGAGCGAGACCACGCTTCTGACCTGGGCCGTCAGAGGCGACGACGCCGCCGTTGGTAGGAAGCCGGTGTATAGACGGCCTGGCGAGGCTCGATCCTCCTTGGCGAAGAAGGAGTCCGACGCGTCGAGTCCGGGCGGGGGAAACTGAAACGTCTCTCGATCGTAGAGCGCCTTGCATTGCCGATTGGCGCGGCGAATCGTTGCTGTAGAAGCGATGATCTTCGGCCTCTGTCCATCGCGACTGCAGAGGTACTCGATGACGCCCTCGTAGAGTCCGACCATCGAGCCGAGTGGGCCGGAAATCAGGTGGAGCTCGTCTTGGATGACCAGCCTCGGGCCACCTCCTTTGGTCAGAAGGCTGCCTGCCTCAGAGCGCCATGCAAGCATTGCGAACTTGTCGACGGTGCCGATGATGAGGGTCGGTGGCATTTTGTAGATCGAATCGTCGACCACGGTTACCGGAAGAGGGGCGGCCAAATTACCGAACGGGCAGTTTTCATCACCTTTGCGGGACGGACATTGAAACACCAGACGCCCTTGTCGTTCGGCGTAGCCGTAGCGGTCCGGATTGTCGAGTTCGGTGCCGCACCATGGACAGGTCAAAAGCTGAAATGGATTCTTCGCTTCACTCCCCTTACGCTCCAGCAGGGCCAAGGCCCTCAGCGCATCCTTCTCGGTGTTCGGCGTAAGCGACATCCCGACCCACAGGCCGATGGAGATCTCGTTGGAGCCCAACCTCTCTGGATCTTTTCTCCGAATGAGTTCGCACGCACAGATCAAGGAGGCCGCTCGTTGAAACTGTTGACTGGTGAGAAGGCGAAGGGTGTATCGCATCAGAATCTTGCAACCCTCGTCGCCAATTTGGTCCAGTCGATAGCGGAAGATCGTGAAGGCGGTTACCCCCAAATACGCCTCGGTCTTACCGCCGCCGGTGGGAAACCAGATCAGGTCGACGAGCTCTCTATCGGGGATCAGAGATCCCTCGAGATGGGTGGCTGCGGATTCCGACACGATTCCGGGGATCGTCATAAGGATGAACGCGATCTGAAACGTTCGCCAATAGCCTTGCCGAGTATTCCAGTCGGATCGATATCCGGAATCCCAGTCGGGCAATGGCGTCCACAAGTCCTTCAAGTTACGTCTGCGTCGCGCGTGATCCTGTTGCATCAACATTGCACGATTCGCGAGCATGAATGCCTCGCGAGATTTTTCGTCGCTCCGAATCAGCTCGATCCCGGCGCGCATTCTACTTAGTGCTGCTCGACAAACAGATATGTTTCGAGCGGCCGAAGCCCGGTACGTTTCCTCCATTTCTACGGCTTCACGATCGCAGCCGCTGATCCATTCTTCGTACTCCCGGCACAGTTTCTCGAGAGCGTCGGGAATCTCTCGGGCGGGGTCAGCGCAGTCCCCACGCAGAAACGCCATGTCGAGGTATCTTTGGTCGTGCGACACGGGGTTCACCGGTGGTACGACGACTGTGGGAAGGAAGGTAGTCGAGACCTTATCGGCCCTCCCGTCGCCGACCTCATTCCAATCCGCGGCTACTCCGTGACCGACGGCGAACACCCGACGACGCCGATAGAGCATTGCGAGGGCCGTGTCTTCCTCATCGGCCTGCAAGCTCTCCAATGTGCGGTACTCTACGAAAGGAGCGGAGTTGCCGACCCCGAAGACCTCGAAACTCGTTTGAAAGAACGTCTCTGCACTACGCTGGTTCTCGACGGTGTAGTTGAAGACGCTAACCGTGACGAGACATTTGCCCTCAGTCTTGGGCCGAAACGTCCCCCTCAGGCAGAGACCATCGGTGAGTTTCCAGTCTTGGTGGGAACGCGAACGAAGGTGTTTCAACGGTATGGTCAGGGCCGGTAGCTCGAGCGGCGTCCGATGCCAAACTGTGATCTTTCGCCCCTGTTCCGACGTAGTGACTTCGGTCACATAGGTGGCAGCGCGCACTTGAACAATCAGGCCCCCGTCGGGCGGAATCGCAGTGAAACTCAGAGCCATAGCCGAAGGTCGATAGGTGTTCGCTAATGTTATGGAGTCGTCATAAACGACCTCTGGATGGGGGTCGCGCTGGTGCTTTGGCTGCTCGCCTTCGTTCTCGGCGTATTCCACTTCTTCCGACGCTTGGTCCTCCGCCGCCGTTTGGCTGCTGGCCTCGATCTCTATCCCGCCGATCGAAGAAGATTCGTCACGAAGGACTCCCTGGGGGAAAAGTACTCCTGCGGCGTACCGAACCCGTGGCGAATCCTCCAACGTCTCAAATTCGCCGCCGGCTGGTCCGATCAAGTCTCGGCTCAAGAAGCCCAATAAGTTCTCTCGTACCGAGCGAGCCTCAGGCATAATTTTCCTCTGGTTGCGTTCTTCTGACCAGTTCGAGTTCAAAGCGCTCTTGGCGCCTCTCGTCGCACTGTTTGTGCACGATCACTAAAAGGCGGACGCGTGCACGCGATGTTCCCACGTACGTCACGCTGCGACCCCAGTCTGTTTCAATGTCTTCCACTCCACACAGCACGACGATGTCGTTCTCGAGACCCTTGAATGCGGACACGGTAGACCATGTGGGCTGTGTGAGGCCTTCGCGACCGAGGGTGGGCACGTCCGCCTCCTTCAGAAAGCGAAGTCCGAGGCGGGCGAGTGTCGAACGTTGCTCGTCGGTCGGGGTTCTCGACAACAGAACTGAAATCGAACCCGGTGTGATTCGTTGTGCCCGGAGTTCGACGAGGACCTTCTCCAACTTTCCCCAACGTTGGCGTTCCGTCTCGTAAGACAGATACTCGACCGGAACACCTTCAACCCGGCCAGCTGACCGTCTCGAGGGGTTCGAGAGCACATTAGTCTGCAAAGCGATGGGCTTGGTGTTCCGGCAGTTCAAAGTGAGCAGAAGTTGTCGATCTGCCATTCGGGAGACTTCTCCAAGTATCCTATCGTCGAGCCGCCCGTACACGCATCCTTGGTTGTTCCCATCCAACAGGAATCGCCAGCGACCGTCGCGCAACCCCCCCTTTAACAACTCAGACAAAGCGAAGCAGTTTCCGCTGGTCAAGACGTCTTGAGCTTCGTCGACGACGAGGCTGTCGGCGGGTGGCATAACCTGCTCCATCGCTGCCAGGGCGGCATACTCCGGGAACAGATTCTGGAAGAGGTCCTCTTCCGCTACCCCCTCGGACGCCATCCGAAACTCGTCCGAAAGCGAGGAGCGCAAAATGAGAGTGCGATAGTGGGCATGTACGGTGCTGACCGTGATGTTGCCGCTAAAGGTTTCTTCCATTACTCGGGACTGAAGTTGGGCTGCGAGAAAGCGGTTGAAACACAGGAGTAAAACACGCCTGCCGACCCGAGCGTCGCGTCGAGCCGCTTCGATCCCCAGAACGGTCTTGCCAGATCCAGCAGGTCCTTCTATCAGGAGGCGATCATGGGCATCGGCGGCATCCAAGGCGAGGTATTGTTCGCGAGTGAGATCAAACAACTCACGTCGGGTATCGGAAATGACGGACGTCGCGGCCGGTATGAGGTCGAAATCGCCGCGCAAAAGGTCCGCGACCTTCTGCAGATGTTCAACCTTAGGTTTGAATCGGGGGCCGGGCTGCCGTGCGCGAGTGTACTGGGCTAGTCTTCGCACGTATGTCGAGAATGGCGCTTTCCGGTCGCGAATGTCGTAGACGAGTGAGCGGTCGGATTCGCAGCCGAGACTTTCATACTCGACGTCAGGGAAGAGGACGCCATAGCCCAAGAGAAGCTTGCCGATAGCGCTGCCTGTGAATCGTTCGCGCAAGATGTGTTCGATCGCGAACATCGCGCTGGACGCCTGATCGAAGGGGCTTTCGACCTTTCGATGGGTTTCTCCGAACCGATCGGTATGGATCCAAATTCCATCTTGCCGCGCTACTCTTCCACCCTTCACCTCCAGAACGAAAACGCCCTCGGGCGTAAGAAGCAGGAAGTCAATCTCGGCGCGGCGTTTTTGCTCGTGATTTGCGATGCCGAGAGAATGCAAACAGATCCAGCTTTCAGATCCCGGGCATTGCTGAATCAGTTTGAACATTCGTCGTTCGGCGCCGCTCCGTATTGCGGAGTGGATCGTAGGTGGAATCATTCTGGTCATGCAGCTTCTTCTCGAAGGCGATTCATCACACTCCGTGGCACCATCGCCGGCGATCGGTCGACTGCTTCAACCGTCAGTACTACGAGGCGATTCTCGACCTCGACCAATTGATCAGGGGACGTATCTATATCCAGCCACTCGCGAGTTCGTTCGAGCACTTTCCGGTACAATTCTTGCGCCACTATGAAGTGGGTACTGCGAACGAGCTGAATTGCATTCTTGCAGCCATCCAACCGGGCCAGCAGCTGCTCATCGCCGGTTGTTCGCTGAATCGCCTCGATCGTACCGTCGAGGGCGTCCTTGGGGCCGATGATGCGATCGTCGCACAGCCATCCCCTGATCGTCTGCGGTACTCGCTTACACCCTTGTGCTGCCAACCTGCGTCGAATGTCTGCTTGAGAGTGGCCGGCTTCGTGAAAGCGGACCAGAGCAGCTCTCCACTCCGCGGCCATTTCTCTCGCTCCAGCCGGGAGCATTTGATCGGCAGCGTGACGAATGGCGTCACTGTCCGAACCCCGAACCATCACGACCAGGTCCCCAGGGCGCAGATCGGCTACGGTGACGTCGCGAAGTGCTTCGTCCGGGCGGGACTCATTTGCGGCATCGAGGCCAGTGACCTTATTCAGCCGGTATTCCGAGCTGAAGGCGGCCCAGTGCCCGCCGGCGAAGTACACCAGACTCGCGGACGTCTCTTCCTCCCCTAGCCGTGCCAGCTCGGTCAACGCAAGATTGCGGCGCGCTCGCTCGATCACCTCGTCGACGATCCACGTTTGCTGAGGGCCTTCGTCGCGTCGCGGAACACACTCCAAGCGAGTCGACGGAAACGAGATCAAGGGATGCTCCCGAACGAGTGCCTTGATTCTCCTTCGAGATGCCTGGCGTCGCTTGGCGAGAGCCTGATACCAAAGGATCTCCGGGCCATATAGCGCAAGCGTCAGATCCATCGAGACGGGAGGCACCAGCACTCGTTCCATTTGCGTTTTACCCAACCAGGCCGGAATCAGGACAGGGGTTGAAACGAAGCCGCCTCTAGTCCCGACCGACCACGTTGGTCCCGAGAGTTCCGGAGCCTCCAAGGCTCGCTCCGCAATTTGCCGGTTGGTAACGATGGTGGCGGCAGGATTGTCCTTCGACCAAGTGAAGATGAACTCGTGCTTTGGATTGTTCTCTCTCAAGCTCCGGATCGACGCTTCTAGGCGGTCTATTGATTGTTCGGCAGCAGATTGAGCTTCAGCTGACCACCATGTCGTCCCACTTCGAAGGTGCTCTTTGAAGCGCTCCAGGCCGAAATGAGGCTCCGGCGCTGGACCGACGCATTGACGGCACAGGGAGACGAGCGTTCTAAATCCATCGGCCGCTGCCGATTCGAGTAGGTCGTCGTCGCGCTGCCGGGCGACTTCTTGCAGCCGTTCAAGTTGCTCGAACGCGAGATCCAGCTCGTCGAACTCCAGCCTCACCACCTCGACGCTCGCCGATGATTGGTTGGCCAAGCTGCGCTCATGTTTCGCGATCGGATGATTCCTGCCCCGGGCGTTAAAAGGTGGCCAACGGAGATAGCCGAGCCATTCCTCGTCCCAGGCCCAAAGGTCGAAGTCTGCGCGCTCTAGTGTCTCGAGCGATTCGACGTCGTTTTCCTCGACGAGGGCCAGAACGGCAATGCCATCGTCTGCCAGTTTACGAAAATTCGCTGCGTCTGTGGCGTTTGGTCGGACCGGGCCGATGACCGCCGCGACCTTTTTCTCTCCCATCGTTGCCAGCTCGTAGGCCTCCGCGGATGAAGGTACGATCGTAAGAAGCGGGTGTCCTGTCGGGCGAGACCCCAGTTCCACGTTCTCGATCTCCGAGGCATCGAGGCGGGCTTGTGCGATCGAGATGATGTCGATCAGGGGGCTACCATGAAGGGTCAGTTCATTGGCTAGGTCCTTCGTGGCGCCTACCGGAGCGATCACGATCACTTCCGGTGCGTCAGCAGGGATGCTAATCGGACTAGTCGTCCCAAAAGTCCGCTCGAGCGGTCCGATTTGCGCGGCAGATCTGTCGAGGTTCAAAGAACCACGACGGAGCCGTGACGAGCCTCGGTTTGACGGCACGAGCGAGGCCAGGTCCGTCATCGGTCGGGATTGCGTAACTTCCCCAGCGGACTTCTTGCCGGGATGTCGTGCTTTGAAGTGCGTTGCTTCGTCGACTGAGCAGTTTACGAAGCGCCGTCCTTCATAGCGTCCATAGGCTTCGAAAATCAGCTCGGCGCCCGTCTCTCGATGAGCCAAGCGCTGACCGACATCCAGAATCGGCGGATCGTCCCTGTCCGCGTACGTGCGGACCGCTGCAAGCGCGCAGACAAAGCCGATGAGGAAGGGGAGAGGAGGGGGGATCGTCGAGAGTACCACGGCCCGTCTCTTCGAGCCCGATTCGTCTGGCGCATCAGCTAGAATCATCGCAACATTGATGATCATGAACTCGCTGAGTGTGTACGTTCCTGCTTCGGTCGAGAGGTGCAGATCCCTCAAGAAAGGCCAGTCTCCAATGAAGGAATCTAGAAAGCCTCCCAGCACGGATCGTCCTGGCATTATCCGTTCAACGGCCCGGCGGACGACCAGAGCGTCGTCGAGCAAGCCTACGGGTCCGAGGTGATCGGGAATGGCGTCCGACGCCTCGACGAAATAGACCAACGCGGCTCGGGCGATATCTTTTTGCTCTTCCGATGCGCCCTCTCGCGTCAGCACGTGCAGTAGAACTCGGAGATCTTCAGCAAACCTCCCAAACATGTCGGGGCTTTCTTCGAACCTGTCGATGAAAGCTCTTGCCCCGGATAGCAGAATCTCGTCGGAGTAAGTCGAATCGCCCCTGGCCACTTCAAATAGCTGGTCTGCCGCCTCTTCATCCGCCGGCGGCAGCGGAATGCCATGCCAGCCGAAACGGTGGCCGAGGCGCGATACCAAATGGCGAATGCCGAATCTCAGGACGAACCGAGCCCGCTCCGGTCGTTCGCGGCCGTCATGCTGAATGACTGCCAAGATACCCAGCGCCAGGTGGCGAGCCGCTTCATCTGTCGACGAGCGGATGCATTCGCAAAGCTGGGCAAACGACTGCTGATCGAGGATGTCGGCGCCGGGGGCCTCGCTTTCATAACAGTCCACCAAACCCAGGAGGGTGGATTCACCAAAACTCCCATCGGCTTTGCCGATTCTAAGGAGATCTTCTTCAAGATTCTCGACGTCCCTGACGGTCAGTGACATATTGTCCAGCTATTCCCCAGGCGACGTCTTTAAGACAAACTCTGCTATTGGCGCAAGCAGTAACGGGCGAGAGTGTGGCTGAACGTGGCTTCAGCGTATTCGGGAGCGAGAGTACCGTGTGATAGGCCAAGCTCGCTAGTGCATCACCCCGCGCGGGGGCGTATGCACCGTGGTAGACCAGTCGAGGCAATCCCCAACAAGCGGCGTCGGACTCGGATAACCTCAATGCCTCAAGCGACCCAAACGTTTGACCAATTCTTCAACGTCCCGAGATTCACACTCCCAAATCACAACGACATCAAAGCCAAGGTGTCTCAACGCCCGAATCGCGGCGCGGTCACGCTGAACGTTTCGTTGGAACTTCGCCTGCCAGAATTTGCGGTTACTCTTAGGCGTTGACGTTCGCGGGCAACCTCCGTGGCGGTGCCAGTAGCAGCCGTGAACGAAGACGGCCCATCGTTTGGAGCGGTTCGCCAAGTCGGGCGAACCAGGCAAGTTCCGATTGATGGTGCGGTACCGAAGCCCGAGAGACGAGGCAATCTTACGGACCGCAAGCTCGGGATTCGTCCCGGTGCGACGGACATTGTGCATTCGCCGTGATGCGTCGGGCGTGGTCAGTAGGAGCGTGTTCGAAGTGTGCAGCCGGTTCTCGATCCGCTTGAACGAGCGCACCCCCATCGAGAACGATCGCGCCGTCAAATGTTCGAAAACTTGTTTTCGTATAGATGCGCGAGGCGACGCACCATGGATTCGTAATGAAAAATGTCGTTGAGATCGGGAGCCGGACGCTCCTGCACAAGCGTCACTTGCGACCCGTCGTTTCGACAACGAACGACGACAATTCCCAGAGCGTCGAACCCATCCTCACCTGTTCTCGTTCTGCGGGGAATCTCGCGAATCTTCTCTATCGCACGCATGCAGTCGTTGGGCTGCCTGTGCCGTGACACTTGTGGCGGCGACGACGTCAAATTGAACCTGTTCTTATCGGCGCTCAGAAATTCCTCTGCTAGGTTGACCATCGTAAAGCCGGCAGCGATGGAGAACTCTGACGCACCATGTATCGCGAGGTGGCTCGAATTGAGTTCATCGTGCAACCGAGGCAGCGCCTTTACGTGAGCGGTCATGCATGCCTTCGCTTCGAGCGCGAGATGTACAGTGCCCACTGGCACCCGACCCAATTCCGGGAATGCAAGAAGAACATCCCTTTCACTGGCCGTGAGTTGAATCCCGTAGCTGTCGACCAAGTCCGCGAAGAGTCTTCTTGTGGGGCTCGACCCTGGCGACCCTGGGCGACACAACACCAAGTCGAGGTCCTTCTTTCGCCCGGTCTTGAAATCTCTCATCTCGTGGTTGATCCCGAATCCGACCACTCCTCGCTCAACATGGTTCCGCAAGAGAGCGCATTCTCCGAGCAAGTCGAACAAAACCCCCCAACACGCGATCTTGGAATGTCGGTCGCTCCGCGAGTGGTATTGCCACTTGTTTCCGTACTGATCCGGGATGCGGGGCAGGTTCAAGGATCTGACTAGTATTGAGGGTCCGCTCATCTGCATCGCGCGGGATACTCCTGGAAGGACGCGGGTACCGCAAGCAGTTCCCGTCAATGCGTTGACATTCGTTGTGACAGATGTCACATAACAGCACTATGGCGAGAGGCCCGAGTGGACGGCTGGTGTTCGAAATAGACCCTTTCTTAAAGCGGGAGTTTCATTCGCGCCTCGTACGAGACGGTCGTTCGGCCAAGGACTGGCTCATCGAGAGGATCGACGAGTACCTGACAACTCAGCAGGCGACGCTGCCGTTCGCTGCTGAGGATCACCCGGCGTACGCGAAGAGGTCCTAGGTGCTTAGGTCAAACGAACAACTGCGACTCTTTGAGGGGGAGCGCGCAGATCGCCGAGAACATTCTCGCGACTTGAAGCCACGGCCGCCCTTGTCAGTCGCGGGCTTATTTGCCGGCATCGGGGGAATCGAGACAGGTCTCAGCCACGCGGGTCACGAAACGAACCTGCTCTGCGAGGTAGATGACGCGGCAGCAGAGGTTCTTCGTTCGAGGACTCTCGCCTCAAAATTCGAGTCAGACGTGAGGCGGATCCACAGACTACCGTCGAGCACTAGTTTGGTGGCGGCGGGCTTTCCTTGCCAAGACTTGTCGCAGGCCGGCAAAACGGAAGGTATCGCAGGGGCGCGTTCTGGACTCGTTGGTGAGGTGTTCCGCCTAGTGAAGGACCAACGTGTGCCTTGGATACTGATTGAGAATGTATCGTTCATGCTCCAACTCGCTCGAGGGCGGGCGCTCGAGGTGATCGTGCAGACCCTCGAGAGTCTCGGCTACAAGTGGGCGTATCGCGTGGTCGACTCCCGCGCATTCGGCGTTCCGCAACGTCGCCAACGCGTGTTCCTCATCGCCGCGCTCGACGATGATCCGCGAGCGGTGCTCCTATCGGACGACGCTGGAGAACCGGAAACAATCTCATCCGACGACTGGCGTAAACACGCATGTGGCTTTTATTGGACAGAAGGGATTCGTGGACTCGGTTGGGCGCTCAACGCCGTACCAACGCTGAAAGGCGGCTCAACGATTGGGATACCTTCTCCCCCGGCGATCGTTCTTCCGCAGGGGTCTGTAGTCAAGCCGCACATACGTGATGCGGAGAGACTTCAAGGTTTCGACGCCGGGTGGACGGAGCCTGCAGAGAGAGTTGGGAGATCAGGATTTCGTTGGAAACTCGTGGGCAACGCCGTGACGGTCGGCGCTAGCGCGTGGATCGGCGAACGACTACGCAGACCTCGAGAGTACGACGCCTCCAACGATGTCCGGCTCCGACGTTCGGCCAGCTGGCCGAAGGCTGCCTGGAATCTGGACGGACACGTGGACGGCAGACGTGCCTCGAATGTGTCGGCTTGGCCAACCCATATTCCCTACGAACCCTTAGATCGCTTTCTGCAGCATGAGTCAGAGCCACTGTCACTGAGGGCGACTCGGGGGTTTTTCCAACGAGCAACATCGCCCCGTTGCAACTTACGTTTCCCTGCAGGATTCCTCGAGCTAATCGACGCGCACATCGACAAGATGGCTCGAGCAACCGCCAACTAGTGTCCTGAGTTGGAAGTTCGTTGCATTAGTCGGCGAGCAATTGGCGCCTATCCTGATCAGCGTGGGAGCGAATGAGTACCGCAGCCCGTGCAACTTCACGTCGGGCAGCCCGGCCCGCACGAGCGCCGGCTCGGGTCCAGCGACAATCCCTACCTGATCACCGGTGCCCGTGTCGTTTGTCAGCGGAGCCACACCTCGACCCGCCGATTGAGAGATCCACTTTCAGCGGCGCCACTTGCCGGTCGGGCGCGCACCCGCGATAGATCGATGCCGCGATTGACCAGCTCGAGACGAACCCTGGCCGTACGCAAGGAGGCAAGGCTCTGCACGGTTTCCGACTCAGCGACATGGCCCACCAGCTCGACCTCGAGGTTCCCATTCGCCTTCAAGGCAGCTGCCATCTCCTCGATCTTCGCCTGCCCCACACTAGAAACCGTGAATGAGTCCTCGTCGAAGTAAATCACATGGTCGGCTGGCCGGCCGTCGTTTACCTCCTGGGCCGATCCCGACGAGGCGGGGTCCACCGCAGCGGCTGGCACCGCAACAGGAGCGACGTCTTCAGCAGCGGGGGTATCGGCTACGGTAGGCACTTCATCGCCAAAGGGCACCTCGTCGGCAATTGGAGCTTCGTCCGACAGGGGCACGTATGCGACGACCTGTGTCTCGTCTTCTAGCGCCGCGTCTGTCGCCCCTTCACCGTTCGCAACACGAACTTCCACGCGGCGATTTTCTCGGCGGCCCTCGTCCGTTTCGTTCGACGCTATCGGCGAGGCGTATCCTTCCGATCGGACGAGAACTCGACTCGCCGGGACTCCAGCAGCAATCAAGTAGTCCGCCACCGACTGGGCTCGTCGTAGGCCCAACATATGATTGTATGCAGCCGTACCCACGCTGTCTGTGTGCCCCTCAACGACGATGTTGGCTGGCTGGGCAGCCGCCAATCGGCCGGCGACCCGATCCAGGTCAGCTGCGGTACCGAATGGAAGGTCGGCACTATCGAACTCGAACCCAGTGAGCTGCTCCTCACGAACGACCGCGAGCACCTCGCCCTCTTCCAGTGGCTCGAGTTCCGTAGGGTCGACGGACGCGGGTTCCATTGGCGGCGGGACAGGTATCGGGCTCGGTAACTCCACCGGGGGGTCGAACAAGTAATGCCCGATCAGTCCACCGATCAACGCTCCCGACGCTGCGCCAATAGCTCCGCCTCGCGCCATCTCGGAACCGCGTTCGTGCCCGAACGCGCCGTTGGCGATACCAACCCCCGCGCCACCGCCGACCACCAACCCGGTCAGAGCGCCGTAGGTCGTGCCCTTGTCCCATTTCCGCTTCGTCGCGCCACAGCCGAAACCGCCCAGCAAGGCGAGAACGAGAAGCGCGGTTACGAACCTACGCGAGAGCATACTTATCCTCATCAGATTTGAGCCAGATTCGCCCGGCGACGGCGCCCACCCAGGCGCGCGGTCCACGAGTCATGGGTCAACGGGGTGCCAATACGATCTTCCAGGATCGACCCTCGCGCCCGAGCGTTCTCTCCACCTTCACCGACTTGCGAACCGCGTCGCCCGTCTTGCGGTCGGTAAACCTGTCCGTGCGCTTGAACGAGACCGTCGCCTCGTCCTCGTCGACGACGATATTGACCTGCTCAAGATGAACTTCCAGGTCCTCGACGACGTTCTGGAAGTAATCATGCAGGACCCCCTCATGGCCATCGCGCTTGCCGCGGTACAGCCGTACGATCTCCTCGACGCGCCCGCTCGCCAGCGTCGACTCGTACTCTTTGAGGAACTCCTGGACCGTCTGGGAGTCCTGCCGCGTCGCCGTCACCAGCGAAATGCTGGCAATCAGGACCGGAATCGAGCCGGCCAGCACCTCCCCGACGGCCAAGCCGCCTGCGAGTAACGCGCATATCGCCAATCGATAAAATCTACTTCCAGTCATGCATCACCTCCGCTGAGGATTTGACTCTTATGTGAATGTGGCAGTCTCCGTCGCCGTCGCTGTCGGAGTTGCCACCGGCGTATCGGTTGCAGTCGAAGTCGAGGTTGGGGTCGGCGTCGCGGTTTCCGTCGGCGTTGGGTCCGCCGTCGGTGTGTCCGTCTGGGTCGCCGTCGCAGTTGCTGTCGGCGTTGGGTCAGCCGTCGGCGTCTCCGTATGGGTCGCCGTCGCGGTTTCCGTCGGCGTCGGCGTGTCTGTCGGGGTGTTGGTCGGGGTCGCCGTATGAGTTTCCGTCGGCGTCGGCGTGTTGGTCGGTGTCGGCGTCGGCGTGTTGGTCGGTGTCTCCGTCGGCGTGTTGGTCGGTGTCTGAGTCGGCGTCTCAGTCGGGGTAGCGGTCGGCGTATAAGTCGGCGTAGGTGTTACCACGAAGCCCGTGATCGGCACGATCTGCATCGGTGCATTCAGGGCACGGATTTCGACACCACCGGGCCCCGGAGGAGCACATCCCGAATTGTTGAGGAATTGCACTTGAAGGCATAGCATTTCGCCAGCCGCCAGCATGCAGTTTTGCCCAGTAAAAGGAGGCAGTTGGCAGTTATCTATGCAGCCATTTTGGTTTCTAATTAACGAGAACTTAATACATGTCGACCCGCCCGGAACCGTCACTTCGCTCAGTAGCAGCGAACCCGCCTCGGTAGCGTTGAATATATGGAGATCGAGCGGGTCCGTCTCAATTGGCGGCGGCTGCGAGAGGATAGGGCCGAATACGAGCTCGTTCGTCTTTTCGCCAGAAGTAATGAATCCAATAGCAGGGCGATCTGCTCGCGCTTCCAAAGTCAAGGTGAGCTCGTCCCTCAACTTCGGGTCCTGCGGTGTGTTCTGTGCCGTGCTCGTAATTTTCAACATCGCGGTGGTAGCTTCCGATGCTACACAACGCCCCTCCAGACCCCCCGCACTCGAATCAAATACTACTTCTACGCAAGCCAATTGATTGCTACGGACACGACAGGTGGCGGTCGCACTCGAGCAGTTTAGCGCGAACTCTCTGCCACCTCGAGTGCATCCCGGTTCCCCCTCCGTATCCTGAGTTTGCTTGTAGCGCACGCTGAAACATTCGCCAGCCGAATCATCGTCGTTGAGGACTTCGATTTCAACGACATCCAGGTGCGAGGCAGCGGCGAGACACTTGTCGTCGCCCGTACAGGCCTCGTCACCAGTGCAGTTTTCGCTCACTTCGCTCATCGAACAGCGCCGAATCTCCGCATTCTCGATCGCAAGGTAGGCCGTCGCAGTGTTGTCCCGATCGATAGAGGGAAACGTAACGACGTCCCCCGGTAAGACGTCGTCCCCCGATGAAGTTTTGATTGCGATCACCGGCAGCAGAGCCCTCGCTTTTGGCGCCACTCGTACGTCCGGCGCAGTGATTTCCTCGGGACTGGAACCGACGAAGGCTACGCTCTTGACGATAGCGATGTCGTCCATGCCTCCGGCCACACCGAGGTAATCACACCCCGGATTGGCAATAAAAGTAACGTTGACACACGCTCGCTCCCCGGGATCAAGAACACAATCAGCCTCACCACCCTCAATCTCGACGGCCGCACACCCCGCACAACTTGACTGTGGTGTTGGCGTCGAGAACGTCTCATCGATTCGAAAGCATGGCAACAGCCCACCGTCGCGCGCCGGTATTGACGAATTTCTGTTCGCCGCGAAACTATCGACATCAAGGGAAACTCGAACACGCGTGCTCGGATCGCCGATGTTCTCGATCTGCAAGCTCTGCGTTACTTCGAGCACCGGATCAGAGACCCCCACACCGCCAAAATCGAGTGGGGACACAAGGATATTCGCCTTTACCGTCTGGCCGAAGATCATCACCGGGTCCGGCGGAAGGGCGTTCCCGGTAGCCGGCACGACGTTCAGCGTTGTGGATGTGACGTCTTCACATTCGGCTGCCCCCGTCATGCCGATCTCTACACAGGCGCGGCTGGCACCTTCGATCCGGCATAGACCGGCTACCGGCTCGCCGACGCAAGCATCAACGAACGTCGGCATACCACACGAAACGTAGTTGGCTTCGCGGGTAAAGCACACGCTTTCGGGCATGGAGATATCATCAATGAGCAACACTGAATTCGGCTCACTCTCCAGGCTGCTGCGCAAGACCAACAAGCGCGGCGGGATCTCCGGGTCGGACTCCGAATTCCGAATCAACTGTGGTCCGAAATCGACCGGATTTCCGTTTCCGTTATCGGCAACGATCTGCGGATCGAGCACATCTCCAACGATCGTGACATCCGCTGATCGCGGCAAACCATTCGTCGTAACGACACGCACGATCATCGAGCGACGCCCGGCATCACACATTCCGCGTCTGGGCGACAGACGAACCATGAAGGCACAACTCGCGGTCGGGAGATTGACGCAATCGCCCAAATCCAATTCGAAACATTCTGGGTCGCCGCCGTCGACAAGCGAAACCATGGACACCTCGAGTGACCCCGCACCGGAGTTGTCTATGACAACGCTCTCGTATTCACCGTCTTGGCCCACCGTCACCGGCGCCAGCTCGACTGTAGCAGGAACGACCTGAAGGAAGGGCTGCTCCACGACGCCGACAACAGCTACCGACACGTCGGGCGCGTTGGTACTGCTAACAACCACCGTCGCACTTCTCGTTCCGACGCAAATATCGGTCGGGTTCAGCCGAACCTGCTGCGCCTCGATACAAACCGCCCCCCCCGCGCAAGGCGCTGTCGACATGACTTCGCTCAGGCAAACCATCCCGGTACCAAAACAGAAGCAGTTGTCAGGGTCGTTCTCAATCTGGAGCTGAGACAGCCGCAGCGTCCCCTGCCCGGAGTTTGTTACCCGCACTGTCCCGGCATTGCCCGGCATCCTGGCGGAAGGGAAATCCAGAACCGTAACAGGAGCAGGATTCTTCGTAACCATTGCTGCGATCACGGGCTGTTGAACGGTGCCCGTAACAGTTACTGACACGGGGTTCGCGTTCCCCTCGACTGCGTTCACCCGTATCTGCGCTGACTTCTCTCCCACGCACTCGCTGACCGGGTTCAACCGAACCTGCTGCGCCTCGATACAAACTGCCCCCTCCGCGCAAGGCTCTGTCGGCATGACCGAGTGCGGACAACCCGCCCCGGTACCGAAACAGAAGCAGTCGGCAGAATCGCCTACAATCTGGAGCTGAGACAGCCGCAGCGTTCCCTTCCCGATGTTTTTTACCTGAACTGTCCCGACATTTTCGGGCCTCCTAGCGGACTCGGTATCCTGAACCGTAACTGGAGTAGAAATCTGCTTGGTAACCATTGCTTCGATCACGGGAATGAGGGCACTGGCCGTCACCGTAAGCTTGCCTTCACTCGCTTCGTCAACATTTTTAACATTTACTATTAGTTCCGTGCTTGCGCAATCTAGACTAGATTCGTATTCAACCAAATACCCAGCGAACTGAGAACTCGCCAGAGTGCACCTGCTTGACATAGCGCACTCTACGCATAAATTGTTTTGTCCTTCACACGAAGGTTTAAGCGTCAAACACTCCTCGTTATCGACAGAGACAGACGCCGTAAACCGCAAAAACGCCTCCGGCGGATCGGGGCGTATCATAAACGTTGCCTTGGTATTGCTGCCAGCAGTGAAATCACAAGATTCCTCTTCCGGGCATGCGGATGCGCCAAGCTTCAATTCTTTTGGGTCGAATTCGATTGAACCAGTCATCTCCGAGAAGAGTCGCTGACCAAACGTTGCGTTCACAACAAGCTCCAGTAGCGCACCAGGGAAGTCTGGGTCGACACACCGGCACGAACGTGGCGAACATATCTTGTCATCTTCAACACAAATGTCTGGACTGGCCATTGGATCGCACTCTGGGCTCTCATCTTCGCAAGAGCCATCTGCGTCGCCGTCAAGCGAAGCAGCCCCAACCAATATTGCACTGGCCGTCACGTCCTGCCTGAGGGACTGATTGGCAAGGTCTGCGGGACGTCCGTACACGCATGCGTCGACCTGCTGCTGCATCTCACCCACGAAAGAGGAAGCGACAGCGGAGCCAGTCGTGAGAAGCATCGGAACGCGGCGCACCGACATGCCTGGAATCTTAGGCGCGCCCGTACCCCCTTCGTCCAGCTCTTCGGGATTACTTCGAGGTCTTGGCTGTGGATCAACACTGGAGACCTGCCGCTGGAAACGGACAACAACCTCAACCGGAACGACAAAATCTCCGAGTTTCGCCTTTCTATCCCTGATTTGGTCGAACGTTTGCGGCTGAAATCCTTGCGCGTTCAACAAGCAGTCAGGACCAACAAGCAGATCCTGGTTAGTGGGCAGGCACACCCGCTCCGAGGTAGGAATCGTATCGACTTGGACGCGGTCGAACAAAGCGAAAGTGAATCTCGGCAGGCATTCATCGCACGTTCCACCACCGACGCAATCTGGATCAGTATCGCAGGAGCGGGAAGGATCATTGGAACAAACGCTCGTCTCACATACGTCGCCGGCTTTCGTCGTCCAATTCTCCGTCCGAACCGGGTTGCAATCCGAGTCAGCTTCGCAAAAATCGAGGTCGTTGACACCTCCATGACATTGGGAATTCTCGCAGATCCCAACACCAGATGCGCGACAAACATCATCGCTTCTCGGTGGACATTCGTCGTCGGAGGAACATCCCATTTCTCGAGCATCGCCTGCGTCGCAAGTCCCATCGACGCAACGCGGAGCCGCAATTACATCTCGTTCCTCAAGTAGCGCGAAAGCCGGCAGCCCACCGCAACCGTCGGCGGGGCATGCAAATCCGGTCTTTTCGGCGCTACATTTTCTCACTTCGTTCATCAATTCTGAAAGGAAATCGGTCCAATGTTGCGAATCGACGTTGAGCCCACTACAGCTCTCGCCGTCGCCCAGCAGCGGCCCGAGATTGAAAGTCGGATTGAGGAGCGGCGTGCCGAGGATCTGAGCACGAGCCGGAAAGGAATCGTCATCGATGGGGAATACTTGAACAGATAAGGCCCCGTCCTCGAATCCCGGGAGTTCGACGAAGTCATGCTCGCTCTGAGGACGCTCGTCATCACTCTCCTTGCACTCACTTACGCAGGCAAGATCTCCAGAGCACATCTCGCTGCACTCAAGGCAATTGCCATCATCCCAGTCGACAAAACCGTCACCATCATTGTCGATTCCATCTTCACAATCCGGTCTTTCGCTGCGCGACCCATTTGCACAGCCCCTGCTACTATCCGGAGGGCTTCTTAATGTTTCACTATATCCATTATTGCAGCCGTGCATCAGCCTGAACGAAGGCATTTCCAGCACCTCGTTCTCACTGCCATGACCGGTGAGCATGTATCGTTCGACTTTCGCTGGATCTAATTTGCAGCCGACAAAGGGGGCACTTTCAATTGCAGTCCTTAAACGATCATTGCTCTCGACAAATAAGCATCTTTGCGGATTACTGTCTCCGACGAGAGGTGGGTCAAAGAGTTCTTCGTCTTCTCCGTCGGGAGGAAGCGCCAACACCAAACCGAGACTGAAGTTCGATACCGAAACCAGCGGCGCCGACCCACGCACCGTAATCGCGCCCCCACCAACACTTTTCAAACCGACTACTCGGCTCGGAGGAGTGGGGCGGGCGCACTCCTCAGCAATTAGTCCTAACTGATTGCAAACCTGCTTTTCGGTCGGGCGCGGTGTTGCGACTCCCAACTCCGCATTAGAATCGTGCTCACCTCCGCAACCAGCGAAGATTACGAAAGCGACTGCAACCAGCTCGCTCCAGACTTGACGCTGTCCATATTTGTACATCGAGAAATGTCTCCAGGATTCGGCTCAGAACGTGTACTCAATTTGGCCGGTGTAAATGACGTTGGCTCTCAATCCGTCTCGATTGAGGGGGAACTGGAAGTTCGCCGCCAGAACCAGCTGCCGCCATGGATTGACCTTGAACCCCATCGAGTACTGGTAGATGTCGGTCTTCACCGGGGCTGAAGTGTCGGTGTCGTGCAAGCCGAGGAAATCGGGCGTCAGAGTCAACCAGGATGCCACTCGCAAGTCGGCGCCGGCCGCCCAGTTGACCTGGCTGCCGTCGTCTCGGCTGCGAAAGGAGTACCCGACGTTCAGGTGCGGGGCGACGAACGGTAGGTTGCGCGATACGATCAACTGCGGCGTGAACGTGGGATCCTCGAAGCCGCGGAAATTGTCGGAGCCGCCCGTTGGAATCGTCAATGTGCCTACCGCGGCGAGATCGACGTAGTATTGGCGGGCGCTCAGAAAGTGGTACTTGGTTCGCAAATAGATGTCGCCGATACCGACGGTGTCTTCGTCAAAGAACTCCTGCAGGGTAAGCGGATCGCGAAACCCCTGATTATTGGGATCGAACTCAACGCGACTCAGTGATCCATCCACACTCGAGTCGCCGT
Source organism: Thermodesulfobacteriota bacterium (assembly GCA_041743795.1). GTDB lineage: Bacteria > Desulfobacterota > Binatia > HRBIN30 > CADEER01 > CADEER01. The sequence goes on from JBGTMF010000259.1 coordinate 23,922, forward strand.
TTGGATCCTTGATTTTGGCGGTCGCATCACCCTGGAATCGAATGGCGACCAGCGGCACCGCCAACTGCGCGTCCCATTTGTCGGTGATGCCGTAAGACAGAAAGAAAAAGACGTTGTGCACATCGACGTCGAAGTTGAGCTTCAACTCGATGACGTCATCGGCAATCTGCGGGAATTGGTTACCGGCGGGAGTTTCGGCGAGTATCTGCTGACCAACCGGAGAAATACTGACGACGCGATTTGTCGGTGTTTTGAAGAATGTGTCAAAATGTACGAAGGAGTACGAGGCGCTTACGGCGAACTTGCCGGCCCCCAGGGTCTGGGCGCGCTGCGTGAACAGCGGCCCCAGGCTTTCGCTGGTGCGCAGCCAGAGGTCCAACTCTTCGTCGAATTCGTAGGTGTAACCGGCAGACGCAGCCGGTACCGGGAGCTGGCTGCTGAACGCTTTTATTCCCTGCGCGATCGACTGCGTCAGCCCTACAAGGTCCGGAGAGGCACCACCGACTATGTTTTGGCCAAGCCCAGTGCCGACCTGAGGATTACCGCCGAACAGCCCCCGCAAGACTTTCGCAAGGTCTCTCGCCGCCACCGCGTGCGGCAACGTGGTCAATGCTGCAAGGATCAGCAGCGCCTGGATATGTCGCATACCCCCTCCGATTCGAGTTTCATGTTCCCCCCAGGAAAATCGGACTTTGACCCTATTTCAGATTCAAACCGGCAATGTCAATCACCAAAGTCGTAAAAATGGTCGGCTACGTATTATCCCCTATACCGATGAAAGACGGTGACGGGGCAACTATCGTTGGATTAGTTGCTGAGTTCGGCGACTAATCCAGCGCCTTCGTCGACGATCGCGAAACGCTCTAGCTTGATCCCCGCAGGCTGTCCCGGGATCTCGACGCGACGCTCAACTTCGGCAATCCATCCGCTTCCCGATCGCTCCAGTTGCTTTACCTCGTACGAAAGCGTGACATCGCGAGTGCGCGACTCACCGCGCAGTCGTTGCTCGTATTTCGCGTAGTGCGAGGCGATCGCCTGTCGCGGATCTGTCGCGCCGCGCTGCGGATCCGGGGGCGCAGGGCGCGGCGCGTGCACGACGGTCGGCGCGGCATCGCGTTGTGAATTCCCGCTGTCACCAACCGTGGACGCGGAACCGCCCGAAGAAGCCTGCCGCGGCATCTCCGTTGCTCCTGTGTCGGCAGTTGGTTTCATCGCCGACGCCGCTCCCGACACGACCTCGACTCGCGCCGTCGCCGAGTTCCACTTGCCGCCTGGTGCGCGGTAGCGCACGGTCGCGTTGATCGGCCCTGCGGGTTGCGTCGCCGGCACCTCCCACTCGAAACTCTCGCAGAAGCGGCTGCGCGCGCGCCCGGCAATCTGCCACTCGCACTCGAACTCGCCACTCAGTCCGGTCGCTTGGAACTTCACGCCGTCACCCGGACGGGCTGTACGGCGGGACACGCCGACCCTGACCGCAGTCGCCGCGGCGGCGCGGCGGGGAGAGACGCTC
>JBGTMF010000260.1:0-1500 GCA_041743795.1 Thermodesulfobacteriota bacterium
ACCGTCCCAACGCTTGGCTGCTTCGCCCCACAAGAGCTCGCGCAGATCGGCGCTGCGCAGCGCCAGACGCGTCGCAACCTCGTCCGCACAGCGCTCGACCAGAATGCGCATTCCGGCCTCGGCGTCGACCGGCAGCTGCTCGAGGTCGGCTCCCGCCGTGGCGGAAATCTCGCGGAACAGATCTTCGATCTTGGCCGCAGTGCCGACCGCATTGAGTCGGCGAACGCCGGAAATGACACTCTCGCGCACGAGACCGCGCAGCGTCGTACACAACTCGGCCCACCCCGGTGCATTCGGTTGGCTCTGCGCGGCGCGCGCGCTGATCGCCACCACCGGCGCCTCCGGCGCCTGCCAGCGGTCCGCCGCCAGCTGCCGCACCTGGCGCAGCAGTTGCTCGCGCGCCTCTTCGGTAACCTCGTCGATGCGGTTGAGGACGAAGAGAAGTCGCCGTCGACCGGCAAAGTCGTCGACGAACGAGACCGCCGACTCCTCGAGGATGGACTGCCGGTGCAGCACTACGACGAGGACATCACTGCGCTCGGCAAGCGCGGTCACCGTAGCGCGGTGCTGCGAATCGATGCTGTTCATATCCGGCGCGTCGACGAGAATCTGCGCCGTCCAAGGCCCGCTCTCGGCGTTGTAGCGGACGACTTTGACCTTGCCCTCGCTCTCGTATCCCTGTGGACGCTCGACGTCGACACCGACCAACTCGCTGACGTCGGCGTCGCGGGGCGCGTAAACGATAGGATGACGCGTGGTCGGTCGGTCGACTCCTTCGACGGCGATCGCGCTCCCCGCCAAGGCGTTGAGCAGCGTCGACTTACCGGCCCCAGTGGCACCGACCAGGGTTATGACTGCGGCGCGGCCGACGCGCTCCAGCTGGCGATCCAGGTCACCGAGCAGGCTGTCCAGTTCGTCAGCGCGCTCGGTGACCGCGCGCAGTTCGCGAACGAAATCGACGTCGCTCTGCAGCTCGCGGCGCAACGCGCGAAGCTTGGCGCGCATGCCGGAGGTCACCGCCTGCGAGGTTCCGTCCTCTTTCGCGTCCATCGACTTCACGCGCCAGAGGCGACCATTTCTGGGTAGGGCATTCGATCCATCTCGCTCCTCAATTCGCGGCTATGGCGGCGCGCAACGAATCGATCTCGTCGGCGAGGCGTGCGTCTTCGTCGACAGTCGTCCGCAGTGCCGTCATCGCTTCCGGCAATGCCGCCTGTAGGAGAAACTCCCCCAGCTGTGCGCCGCGCAATTGCGTCCAGCGCCGCTGCGCCTCGGCCATCACGCCGCGCCCGAGGAGGTGGTAATACTTCTCGACGAGAAAGGTGCTGATCGCGCCGCCGCCGGCGGCCGCCACATCCGATCCCAGGCCGGCGGTGTTGACGATGACGGCAGCGGCCAGCGCAATCGGCACCAGCGTCGCGACGTCGGCGGCGGCTTGGATGTCGATGTCGAAACCGCGCTCGGCAAGTGCGGCCTCGATGAGCTTCTCGCACTCGTCGC
>JBGTMF010000261.1:0-9383 GCA_041743795.1 Thermodesulfobacteriota bacterium
CGCCGCCGCCGCCGGCGGCAAGAGCAGGCAACTCGCCGTCAGCGCGCCCTTCCACTCGCGCCTGATGCAGCCCGCCGAGGAGAAGCTCGCCGCCGATCTCGACGCTACGACGATCGCCGACCCGCAGGTGCCGCTCTACAACAATGTGGCGGCGGAAAAGGTCACCACCGCCGCCGCGATCCGCGACGGCCTGAAGCGACAGGTGACGCGGTCGGTGCTTTGGACGGACCTCATCCGGCGCATGAGCGCCGACGGCATCGGAAATTTCGTCGAAATCGGCCCCGGACGGGTGCTTACCGGGTTGATCCGCCGTATCGAACGCGACGCCTCTCGCTTCAACGTACTCGACGCAGCCTCCGTCAACGCTGCCCGCGCCGCACTACTCGGCTGAATCCCGGCCGCGGCCAACTCGGCCCGGCGGCACCAGGTTGCCGCGGGGCCGGCGTCAGCGATCGCCGATGCGTGTCATCTACAAAACCCACGCCCACCGCGCCCTTTCCGGCGTCGTCTAGTAGCGAATGCGCCGCGACCGAAAGTTTCTCGACCATCGCCGGGGTTTCCTTGCGGCCGATATGGGTGGCTGATAGGGGATTCGGATTGCCCGCAGGCACCTGCGGTCGCAAATCCCACCTCGGAAGGAATATCGGAATATGGCTCTGAACCCGCATAAGATCGACTCTCTCGCGAAAGAGTACGCCCATAAGGACCCGGTCGAGATCATCCGCCTGGCCATCACCGAGTACACGCCGAACCTGGCGATCTCCTTCAGTGGCGCCGAGGATGTCGTTCTCGTCGACATGGCGTGCAAGATCGGCGGAGCGTTTCGCGTCTTCTCGCTCGACACCGGGCGCCTGCATCCCGAGACCTACGAGTTCCTCGACCGGGTGCGCGAGCGCTACAACATCGAAGTCGAAGTGTTCTTTCCCGAGCCAACCGCGGTGGAGGAGCTGGTCAAGGCCAAGGGCCTCTATTCGTTTCGCCGGGACGGCCACAAAGAGTGCTGCGGAATTCGCAAGGTGGAGCCGCTGACCCGCGCGCTCAAGCCGCTCGACGCCTGGGTGACCGGCCAGCGCAAGGACCAGAGCCCGGGAACGCGGGCGGAGGTTCCCGTCGTGCAGGACGACCCGACCTTTGGCTCGCCCGACTCGCCGCTGGTGAAGTTCAACCCGCTGGCCAACTGGACGTCGCAGCAAGTGTGGGATTACATCCGGCAGAACGAGGTGCCCTACAACTCGCTGCACGACCGCGGCTTCATCTCGATCGGCTGTGAGCCTTGCACCCGCCCGGTCGGCCCTGGCGAGCACGAGCGTGCGGGTCGCTGGTGGTGGGAAGAGGCGACGCAGAAGGAATGTGGCCTGCACTCCGGGAACCTTCGGCAAGCGTCCTGAGCCATACGAGCGACATCGCGGCAAGCGCGATGTCCGGAGCTGAGGCATGTACGTCCGGATGGTGAAGAAACGCCTGCGTGACGGATCCGACTGCCGCAAGTGCGCGCAGGCGACCGATCACCTGGCGTCGCGCGGCCTGCTCGACCGCATCGACGAGGTAGTGTGGGCGCTCGAAGGCGATCCGCAGAGCCCGGGGATCCAGCTCGGCACGCAGCACGGCGTCGACACGGCGCCTTTCTTCCTCGTCCGTGACGACGCCGGCACCGAGCACGTTTACACCAGCGTCATGCGGCTGATCAAAGAGCGCCTCGGCGCCGACGTCACCAGCCGCGATGAAGCGGCGAGCATCGACCCGGACGACATCGGCGGTATCTGATCGGTACACCTCGGCGCCGTTCGGCGCATTACAGCCGCGGTTTGCAATATCGCGGGCGTCGCGACACGTTGTTTCGGCTGTGTCGCGGCTGACCACAAGCTCCACTCTGCTGGTGCTGCTCGTTGCCGCCAGTGCCGGCGGGGCGCCCTGTCCGTCGGCGGGCGGGGCCGTGCAGGCCATCGTCGTTCCGCCGGCCGGCGCCGCTCTTTCCGAGATGTTGCTGTCGGGCGAGTTGCGCACGCCGTCCTGCGACGACGCGGGGGAGTTGGCTACGACCTACCTCCTCGAAGTCGAGTGCGACGGCGTCGCTGCGTGTGCGTTCTCGCTCGACGGCCTCGCGCCAGGGGATTGGCTGCACAGCATTCAGGTCACCGGCGGCGCCAGTGCCGGACAGGCGCAGGCGCGGCGCGGCCTGGCGATGGATCGCAGCGGCGGCATTCACGAAGTGCGCTGGCCGCTGTTCCGCACGGTCGTCAGCGTAACCAATCTCGATGACAGCCTCGGCTGTGACGGCTGCCTGCGCCAGGCCCTCGAGCAAGCGGAGTTGGCCGCGGGGCCGACGCTGATCCAGTTTGCCGGGCTGATGTCCGGCTCCATACAATTGTCGGAGGTTCTGCCGCCGATTACGGCGGCAGACCTGACGATCGACGGCATCGACAGCGAAGGTCGCCTGCATCGGCGGACGATCGATGCGAACGGAATGTCGCACGCGGTTTTGCGATTGCGCAGCAGCGGCAATCACATCATCGGCCTGCGCCTCGTCAATTCCGGTGGCAACAGCGACGTCCTGATCGTCGACGGGGAAGCCGCCAACGACAATCGCATCGAGTCGGTACAGATCGTCGGCCGGGCGCAGGAGCTTTGCCAATTGCGGGGCCAGTTGGGATGCCGCGTCGACCGCCGCTGCATCATCGCCAATCGACAGGCGCCGCTGGGCAATTGTGGCGACGACGGTATCGCCGTTCGTGACAATGCCGGCATCGCCGGCGCCAACGCCCTGGTCGACGTCGATGTCACCGGCGCCTTCGACAAGGGGATCAAGATCTCGGAGGGCGGTGTCGCCTGGATCGAGCGCAGTCGGATATACGGCAACGCCGACGGTGGCATCCAGGCAACGCTCGGCGGCACCCTCACAGCGGTTGAGAACCGCGCCGAGGACAATCGCGGAACGACGAGCGCCAACGGCCTCGCCGCCAACGGCCCACCCGTCGGCGGTGAGCAGCCGTCGATCGTTGTCTCGCGCGGCAACTTGATTCTCCGCAACGAACTGCGCGGCGTCTCGGTGCGCTCACTTTCCCAGGCGACCCTTCGCGATGACTTCGTCTGCGGCAACGGAGCGAACGATCTGGGCACCGGCTTCGGCCTGGCGGTGCTCGATGCCGCCGGCCTCTCCTCGTTCGCCAATGTTCGCGGCGTCGCCCTCGTCAACAACATCCTGGGCGGGGTGGCAACCGTTGGCAACTCCATCGTCCATCTCGGCGACGAGCGGTCACCAGGGTTCAACGCGTTTGCATTCAACGGATTCCCCGGCGCAGGTCGCACCGACCTGCAGAACCTTTCGAGCCAGCCGGTAGCCGCAATCGGCAACCACTGGGATCTTTGTGGCCCCGGTTATCGTTGCAGCGAGATCGCCGTACAGATGGGGGCGATCGAGGCACCGCTCGCCCCCGTCGACCTCGCCCCGGCGCGACCGACCGCGCTCTTGCGTGCGCCCATCATTGACGAGATCCGTCCCAACTTCGCCGCCGCCGGCGACCTGGTATGGATCTACGGACGCGAGTTCGACGCGATCGGCGGAGCCGCAGAGCAGCGCGATTGCGCGGGGGTCGGGCGGCCGTGCCATCCGTCAGACGCCAACTGCGTCTTCGTCGGTCGAGAACCTGCGGAGGTGATCGCCGCGACGCCGACCGTGCTGGTGATCCGCGCGCCCTTCACCTGTGTCGAACCCGTACAGCTCGCGGCGCGGACCCGCCGATCCCGGGGCTTCGGCAAGACGACATTCTGCACGGTCAAATCCGCCAACGCCGCGGCGGCGAACGCGAGATGACGACGTCCGAACGGATTATCGCCAAGAGGTCGTAAGTGAGTCAGCGACTCAAGCTGAACCGGTCTCTCGAGCCGGATACTCGCTTCCCTCGTAGGCATCCTCCTTCGCTTTTCGAGCGACAGAGGACGAAGGCATAGGAATGTGCGCGCGCTGCGCGATCCTTTGTTCTGGTCGTTTTTCGTTCGAATGATCCGGAGCCGCACCGCGGGACGTGCTAGCACGCATTCAGCGCGTGGACTCTTCGGGCTTGACGGCGCAGAGGCGATCAAGCACTCCGCAGGCGCGGGCATTGAGAGAGACAGCGTTCCATGCACGGATCACGGCGTTCTTGTCCGGGCACGGCGCGGCGTCGATGGTACAGCGCCGCGCGTCGCAGAGATCGATCGCCAATCCGTCCTCGCGCCAGTCGCACTCTACCAGCGCATCGAGCCAAATCTGCGCCGTCCGTTGCCTGCCGATACCGTTGAACACGGTCGGCCCCTGGCAGACATCGCTGTGCGGCAGATTCGCCGGGTCGGTACCCTCGGCCAGAAGGTACATTGCATGCCGGATCGGACCTCCCTCGGAATACCAGCCGGCCGGGCTGACGGATCCCACCGGCCCCGTGTAACAAGGCTTCGACGGAGCGAAGAATCCGCCTGAGATACCCGGGTCGTTCTTGCCGGTGATGACGATGTAGTCTCCCGGCGAGTTCGGGTTCAACGACGTGTCGGGAAGCGCCGCGTGAAACTCCACCATTTCGGCAAAGAAATCCGCGTAGGCCTCGTTGATGATGCGAGCGCCATCGCCGCCGGACCCCGAGTAGTTGTACGAGAAGTCCGCGGTGGCGGCGACCACGCCGTGCGCGAGTTCGTGGGCCGTGTGATTGATGTGCAGCACCGAGCCCGGGCAGAAGGTGACGGAGTTCGTTCCCGCATTCCAACCGTAGTTGAAGAGCCCGGTTACCGAGCCGAACTCGAGGTTGATCGGCGTTCCGCTGTTGTCGAACCCGAGCCAACCGAGGCTCTCGAAGAATGACCAGAAGGCATCGACAGCGACGAAGGCGTTGGCCGTCGCCGTCGCGATCCGCTCGGGCAATATGGGATTGTTCCAACCTGCCCAGCAGTACATTCCGCCAGCCGGGTAGCAGGGGCTTTCGACGAGATGGTTGGCGCCGAAACGACCGTCGAGCGACGAAACGAGGTGTTGTGGCAGCGCGCCAAAGGGGCCTCCCGCGCCGCTGCAGCTGACGAACGAACCGTGCTGCGGCGAGAGTAGGGTCCATGGGCCCGATGCGCTCATTTCGAGCGTTTGGATCCAGGGAAATTCGTACGTGGTCGGCGCGTAGGCCGGCGTATGTGCGCTGCTCAGCCAGCTCGGAAACAAGTTGGGCGGCGGCGCCCATGGCTCGAGCTCGTCCTTGATACCATCGATCTGCGCGGCAGCGGCGAATCCCAGCAAGAGAGATGTCGATAGAACTGTTATTCTCGCCAGGCGCTTGACGTTTTGCATCGGCTCCCCCCTCATTTCCGGCCGCCCCAGCAGCCAGCGACCGCAATGGAGGTGCCCCGATGCCATTTCGCGTCCAGGGTTGTCAACGGCTCGCGATTGAGATCCTCGAGCGGGTGTCTTTCTTCCCCTCTCGAACGCCCGCGCCCGCAATTGCAACTTCGCCGCGACGAGGCGACCCATTCGGGCCGAAATCAAACCTGCGACGTGGAACGCCGATGATAGAGTCGATGGCGACGTCACATGGATCGGCCCGAGCGGGGTCGCCGCCGATACTTACGGCAGCATCAGTCCGCCGCGGAATGCGGCGCCGCTGCTGCCGGTGCGAACGAAACCAACCTCGCCGATCACAAACTCGGTCCGGTTCCCTGGAACGAGAAGTCCAGGCAGCCCTTGATTCACTGAGGTCTTGGCCGTGCAGCGGCCGCTCTCTGTGACCGCGCAGCAGGTTAACCAGAGCGGAAAGTTGAGTTGGGTGTGAGTGGTACAATCTCCCGTGCTTGCGCAGTTGTCTTGTGACGCGCGCATCGTTACGACGAGGCACAACGTCGCGTTCGAGCATGCGGGATCGATACCGGTGAGCTTTGCATGAATCGCGATATCGCCGTGCTTCTCTATGGCGATGACCCTTCCCATGCCCTTGAGACCGAACACGCATCCCGCATCCGAGGGCACAACTGGGTCGCAGGCCGGCGTTTGAAGGATTCCCGGAGCCTTGGTGTTGGTCGCCAAGCACGGCTCTACGCCCTGAACCATGGGAACCATGAGCTTTCTCGCCCGCTTGGCCGGGTTGCGTGTGCCTGCGGCCGGGCTGACCATCAATCCGACTACCGCGCAGGTTCCTACAACGAAGAGAACTCTCGACATCGCCTTGTGCACAAATGTTCTCATGGCACCTCCCTTTCAATTGAAACCGGGCCTGGCCGTAGGATCCGGTATCGGTAACCTGGAAACATCACTGCCGCGTCTGAATAGGCGTGAACTCTCAGGGCACGATGTGCCCACGGGCGAAAACGCAACAAAGCGACCCGAGGGCCGACCCGGATTCGAAGGACTTCCGCTTGTGGATGCCCGTCGCCTCCTATGCGCTGCCCTATGCCCCTGCCCGAGCGAGCGAGTTTCAGCCTACGATCACCAGGATCTCAGGTGCTGCAGGTGGTGCAGCTGCGGGCGAAGCCACGACCCGGGACACACGATTCCCTCATCGAGAGCCGGCAGGCGGATTGACGCAGCGACGACGCGAATCCGACTCTCGAGTTCCACCCGCAACGCAGACACGAGGTCGAGCGAACCTTCGCGGCGCCTGTCGGAGTCTTGACCGGCTGCCGCTAGCCGGTGATCATGCCGCCGAAGTGCCCGCTCTCCTGGTAGCGACGGCTGAAGTCTGTCTCGTAGGCCACCTCGGGATCGGCGCGCACCATCTGATCGAGAACCTCGGCGTCTTCGCCGACGAGAATGCGCCAACGGCCGGCGCGGATTCCGTCGAGGATGATTGTCGCGGCGGCCGCTGCCGACAGTGGCGCGTTGTCGCGGAAGTCAAGAGCGCGCTGGTGCACGAACTGGCGAATCATGTCGTCGCTCAGCGATGTGGCGTCGATCCCCATTTGCTCGATGCGCCCCCGAATCTGAGCGACGGCTTCGCTCGACAGCGTCAGGGGATCGCCGGAGCCGTGCATGCGGAACGTGTTGGCAACGATCTCGGTGCCGATATGTCCCGGCATCACCAGCGCTACCCGCACGTGCGGCGCGTTGATTCTCAAATCGGTCATCAGCGCCTCCGTGAAACCCTTGACCGCGAATTTGGCACTGCTGTACGCGGTGTGCGGTATCGACGGCCCGAGCGATGCCCAGAACCCGTTGACGCTGCTCGTATTGATGACGACCGCCTCGTCGCTGGCGATCACCATCGGCAGAAACTCGCGCGTGCAATTGTAGACACCGCCCCAGCAAATATTGAAGGTGCGCTCCCATTCCTCGCGCTCACCGGTGACGAAGCTGCCGCCTCCGGCGATACCGGCATTGTTGAAGAGAAGGTTGACGCTCCCGGTATCGTGCTGCTCGGCGACGGCGGCGCGAAACGCCCGTACCTGCACCGCGTCGGCGACGTCGCACTCGTGGGTCGTCGTCCGCACCCGACCTTGCGACGCGTCGTCGCATAGTTGACGTGTCTCCGTCATGCGGGCAGCCGCGATATCGCAGATCGCCACCGCGCAACCTTCGGCGGCCAGTTGTATCGCCAACTCGCGCCCCATTCCGGTGCCACCACCGGTGACTACCGCAAGCTTGCCCTCGAACGTCTTCATCCGACCAACTCCTCGTTGCCCGTGCCGACTTCGCACCCGACAGACCCGGCGCCTCGCCACGAATCGGCGGGCGCGGCAATTACACCATACTCCGTTGCTCTATGATCCGATTCCGGGGATGTCCACCGCCGCGACACCCTCGGCCGCTCACGACGGGAAGAGAAGTTGATTCCCCAGGACGCGCGTACTTGCCCCCACTTGCCGTATCGGCGGCGGATGTCTATCAACGTCGCATGGCAGATGAAGACGTCCAAGCAGAACTGGAGCGGTTGCGGCGGGAGAACGAGGCTCTCAAGCAGCGCGGCAGTAAAGGTATTTCTCTCAAGGTCAGCGCAAAGGGGGCGGTCTCGGTGTACGGCCTCGGGCGTTTTCCGGTCACGCTGTACAAAGAGCAATGGCTGCGACTGCTCGATCTCAGTGAGGACATCCGCGGTTTCATCCGCGAGAACGAGAGTACGCTGAAAACCAAGGAGTGACCGCAAAGTCCCTCAGCGCATGTTGGCGACCGGGAGCCCGCGAGTTCACCGGATCGAGCAGCAGCGCGTAGGATCGGGCACTCACCGGGGCAGCCCGCTCTACTGGTCTCCGTCCAGCAATCGCTCCAGGCCGGCGCGGGTTTCCGCGCGCAGGCCCTTGCCGATGGCGGCCTGCAGGTGCCGGCGCGCTAGCCCGGCCTCGCCGAGCGCCGCGTATGACTGTGTGAGAATAGCGTCGATGTCGGCATCGTGCGGACTCAGCTCGGCGGCCCGCAGGAAGTGCGGCAGCGATTCGCGGGCGGCCATTGCCGACTGCCTTCCGTCATAGAAGACGCTGAGGCCGAGGTTGAAGAGGACGTCGGGGCCGTCGGCCCCCTGTTGCAGCGCCTGCTCGTAGAGTACCCGTGCCGCGGCGAAACGCTGTTGGTTCATTTCGATCGTTCCGAGGTTGCTGTAGATGCCCTGTAAGCCGAGCGGCGGGTTGTGCAGCGTCAGCGCGCGACGCAACGGCGGTTCGGCTTCGGTATCGCGTCCCGCGCGCAGGTGCGCGGCGCCAAGACTGCGCCAGGCCATGCCGGAGACGGTCGTCTTGTTCACGGTGTCGCTCCACAGACTTACGTCGTCGCGCCATACCGGGTTGCGCGCCCATACCGCCGCCGCGGCGAGCAGCAACAGAAGTGCAACCGGCAGCAGGCGCGGCGCACTAGCGGCAACGCCGGCGCGCGCCAGTGCCAGTGCGAAGAGCAGGCTCAAGCCGACCGACGGCAGGTAGGCGTAGCGCTCGGCCATCGGCACCTCGGGGATCTTCCAGACGATGGCCAGCGACGGCGCGATGCTCAGTACGATGCAGGCGATTGCGAAGATCCAGCGCCCGTCGCCGGCCCGCCACTGCAGGGTTGCCCAGATCGATAGCGCGACCAGCGCCACCAGGCCGAGGATCGAGCCGATGCCGCGCGGTACTGCGTCGATGAACGCGTTGAGCGGGAACGGCCACAGCAGCTCGCGCATGTAGGCGCCGAGCGCCCAGAGAATCTCCGGCAGCGCGGTGACGACCGACGCCTCGCCCGGCTGCTCGCCGACGACGTCGCCGATGCTGAGCCGCCGCAGCACCAGGTATACAGCCAGCGCCGCGGCGATTCCCGCGTAGCGAACGACTACGCGGGGCCTCCGTGCGATGCTCGGATCGAGCCAGTCGCGCACCAGGACGAGTGGGTAGAGGGCGATCGCCACCTCCTTGGCGCCAAGCGCGGCGAAGGCGCAAATCCCGGCGGCGGCGATGCGGCGAGCACCCGGCTCGGCACCGCG
>JBGTMF010000262.1:0-6144 GCA_041743795.1 Thermodesulfobacteriota bacterium
GGTGGTTGCGCGGCCGCTCACGCCGCTCCAGCGAGGTCTCGCTCGAGCGGCGCAACTTCCTGCGCGGCGTCGGCCAGGCGGGCGTCGGCTTGCCGTTCGCCGTCTCCCTGTCAGGCGTGGAAACCTCCTATGCGTTCCGCATCGAGGAACGCGAGATCGCGCTCTCCAACTGGCCGAAGCGACTCGACGGCCTGCGCGTAGCACATCTCTCGGACATCCACGTCGGCGGCGCCATGGACCTCGAGAAGTTGATGCGAGTCGCCGAACTCACCAATGCAGCCGGCGTCGACCTGGTGTTGCACACCGGCGATTTCCTCACCCACCGCCTACCGGGGTTCGACGATCCGCTGTACGAAGCCCTCGCCACGGTAAACCCACCGCTCGGCCAGTGGGCGTGTTTCGGCAACCACGATTACGACGATCCGCAGCGGCTGGTGCGCAAACTGGGCGGCTGCGGGGTCGAGGTGCTGCGCAACCGACTGGCCACTGTCGAAGTGCGCGGCGAGCGCATCGAGATTGGTGGACTCGATTTTGCCTCCTACGCCGTCGACGCCGCCGGCCGCTATGCCGCGGCAATGTCGCATTGGGCGCCGCGCTCGGGGCTGCCTCGCCTGCTGCTCTGCCACGACCCAATGGCCTTCGCGAAGCTGCCGGACCGCTGCGCCGATCTCGTTCTGTCGGGACATACACACGGCGGGCATGTCGGCGTTCAGCTGGGCAACGACACCGCCCTGACCGTCGTCGGACTGCTCGGCATCCCCGACCAGGGTGTCTTCGAGCGGCCGGGAATGAAGATGTACGTCACCCGCTGCGTCGGCTTCTACGGCTACCCGATTCGCCTCGGCATTCCGCCGGAGATCGCCGTGCTGACCCTGCGTTCTCGCGCATGAGGCACGCGGCGCCGGCAGGCTGCACCTGCTCCGGCAAAAGTGGTAGGGACAGCGCTGTGTTTCGAACAAATCGCCAAGCGGCCGCGACGGCAATCGCCGGCGCGGCCGGCGCGGCCGGCGAGTAAGGACTGGGCATTGATGAAGATCCGTCGATCGAACTTGCGGGCTGGTGTCGCGCTCGCTGTCTTTTGCTCTGTCGCCGGCACCGTTGGATTGGCCGCTTCGTCGAGGGCCGTCGAAACGGACGCAGCGGCCACCCGGTTGGAGCTACTCGACGAAACGCCCAACTACGTCGAGATCCTGCGCAACCAATGGAGCACCGAGCGAGCGGACGTCCTCTACGGCAAGTACTTCGGCGCCCTCGGCGTGGATGTTGGCGACCCAGAACCGATGACTCTCGAACAGGCCATCGCCCTGGCGCTGCAGAACAACACCGGTCTGGAGATCAGCCGACTGAACCCAATCCTCGCCACCAGCGAAGTGCGCCGCGCCTATTCAGTCTTCGATCCCGCCGTGTTCGCCGATGTCGGCAAGGCGCGCTCGAAGTCACCGCTGTCGAGCTCGAGTCCGTTTACGGCCGCCGGTCGCGAGACGTACCAAGACAACGTCTACTGGGATGTCGGTGTGCGGAAGGGTCTGGTCACGGGCGGCGCCCTGTCGCTTGACTGGAGCAACAGCCGGCTTTCGATGCCTCCCAACGTCGGCACGCTTCTGGTACCGCGTTACGACTCCATCCTCAATCTGTCGCTCAACCAGCCGCTTTTGCGCAACTTCGGATGGCGCTATGCGCTGTTGCAAATCGACGTCGCCAGCACCATCGAGGAAGCGGCTTTCTTCGAATACAAGGCAGAGGTTGCCAACTTGGTGTCCCGCGTCGAGGCGGCGTACTGGGTGTTGGTTCTAGCCATCGAGAACGTCAAGGTGGAACTGCGCGGGCTGGAGCTGGCGAGTGAACTGTTGCGACAGAATAGGGGGCGCTTCGATGTCGGTGCCCTGCCGCGCACAGCCGTCCTCGAGTCCGAGGCGGAGGTGGCACGACGCGAGGCGAATCTGGTTCGCGCGGAGAACCTCGAGCGCGTCGCTCGTAACAACCTGAGCACCCTGATCAACTCGCGAAACGCCGAAGGCGAAGACGTGGTCGCGCTGGAACCGATCGATCGCCCGAAGCTTACGGAATACGAAATCGATACGCGGAGCAGCTTCGAGCGGGCCATTACCACCCGACCCGAACTGATCGCCGCCCGACTCGACGTCAACAGCCGCGCGCTGATGGAGAAGGCGGCGCAAAACCAGTTGTTGCCACGGCTCGATTTCGTCGGCTCGTTCGGATTGAACGGCCTCGGCGGTGAAGACGCCGGCCCGATTTTCATCGGCGACATTCAGATCAACGCCGATCCGCGCGTCGACAACGGCTACAACAGCGCTCTCAACCTGCTCACCGATGGCCGATTCTACCAGTATGGCGCCGGAGTGCAGATCGAAGTGCCGCTCAACAATGCGGCGGCGAAGGCCGAGTACACGCAGTCGAAGATCGCTAGCGAGCGCTCGCGATTGTCGCTGCGCCAGCTTGAGGAGAACGTCACGCTGGAGATCAAGAACGCCGTCGACAATCTTCGAGCCCACCTGAAGAGTATCGAGGCGACCCGCGTCGCCCGCGATCTCGCCGAAGAGAACGTTCGCAACCAGCAAGCCCGCTACGACGTCGGCCTGGCCACCACCAAGGACTTGATTGATTTCCAGGAAAGGCTGACCCGCGCCGAGCAGGAGGAAATCGCGGCGCTGACCCGCTACAACACCGATCTGGTCGAACTCCGCCGCGTCGACGGCACCCTTCTCGATTTCCGCAATATCGAGATGCGCCGGGTCGAACCCGAAGGTACCCCCTGGTGGGCTCGTTTCTGATGCGTTCTCCGCGTGGGCTCGCGCTTCCAAATAGGCCCGCGAAACCGCGTACACCGTGCCCGATTCTTGCATGAAGCGCGCCACTTAGAGCGTTGAGCTACGATTCGCCGGGTGATATATGCGCTAGCGTGCCGGAATACACTTGGCCCTCGCGCGTTGCCGATACGGACGCGCAGTCGGCCAGAGACGGGAACTTGACAATGACCAGTCACATTCGCAGCGTCGACGGAGGAATCTCGGGCAAATCGAGACTTTACCGCCGTTGCGGTGCTCGTAGGATGCCCTTCACGGCCTTCGTTTTGCTGGTTTCCCTGGTCGCGCTCGGCTGTGGTAGCGACAGTTCCGGCAGTACGCAGCGCGGCCAAACCAGTTGGGTCCGCCACTGGAATCAGATCGCCGTCGACGCCAGTGGTCTCGATCACACGCCGGTCGCACCCGGTGAGAATCGCGTGTTCGGCGAGCAGGTCGGCCCGGCCCGCGCCAGCCGGGCTGTCGCGATCGCGCAGATCGCAATCTTTGACGCGATCAACGCGATCGACCCTCGTTACGAAGGATATACGGATCTCGAACCCGCGCCGGGTGCGTCGATCAAGGCGGCAATCGCCCAGGCGGGCTACGCGACACTGTCGCAGCTCTTCCCCTCGCAGGCCGACACGATGGCCGACTACCGAGCGAAGGATCTGGCGTCGATCGAGGACGGTCCGGCCAAAGACCAGGGAGTCGAGCTCGGCCAGCGCGCGGCCGACGCGATCCTTGCGTTGCGCGCCGGCGACGGCTCGGCCACACCGGAGGCGCTTTACGGCATCGACTACTTGCCGAGCGATGAACCCGGGTACTGGCGCCAGGACCCGATCAGCTTGCACCCGCTCGCCCTTGGCGCAACATGGTGGCAGGTGCGGCCGTTCGTCATCCCGGCGGACAGTTCTTTCCGCACGCCGCCGCCGCCGGCTCTCGACAGCGCCGAGTACGCGGCGGCGTTCGCCGAGGTTCAGAGCCTCGGTGGCGACGGCGTGATCACTCCGACCGTGCGCACCGACGAGGAGACACAGATCGGCATCTACTGGGCCTACGACGGCATGCCGAGCCTTTGCGCGCCGCCGCGCCTCTACAACCAGATCACAACACAGATTGCCGACCAGATGGGGTCGGACATCGTCGAATTGGCGAGGCTGCTGGCGCTGGTGAACGTATCGATGGCCGACGCCGCGATTGCGAGCTGGGAATCGAAGTACCACTGGGAGTTCTGGCGCCCGGTGACCGGCATCCGCGAATCCGACGAAGGCACCGGGCCGACCGGCCTAGGTGACGGCAATCCGGATACCGCCGGAGACGTGAACTTCACGCCTCTCGGCGCCCCTGCGAGCAACGTAGCCGGCGTCGACTTCACGCCCCCGTTCCCGGCGTATCCCTCGGGTCATGCGACATTCGGCGGCGCGCTGTTCGAGACGCTCCGGCTGTTCTACGGCACGGACGACATTCCGTTCACCTTCGTGTCCGACGAGCTCAACGGCGAGACGGTCGACAGCCAGGGCGTAGTGCGTCCTCTCATCCCGCGCAGTTTCTCGTCGCTGTCCGAAGCCGAGGAGGAGAACGGCCAGAGCCGCATCTACCTCGGCATCCACTGGTCGTTCGACAAGACCGAGGGAATCACACAGGGCCGTCGCATCGCCCGTTACGTCGCCGACAACATTCTGCAGCCGCGCTGACCGAACGGGGGATGTCGCGCGGGCCGATTCGCGTTCTCGACTGCAGTGACATCGCCGGTGCCTTCTGCGCTCGTGTGCTTGCCGCGATCGGTGCCACCGTCGAGCGCTACCGACGCGGCCGCACGCCCGCTGATGAAGTGCCGGAGTTGGCGGCGTATTACGGTTGTGCGCCGGAAGTTACCTCGGCCGACGATGCACTGGCGGCTGCCGATGTCGTCATTACCAGCGGCCGCCCTTCGGAACTCGTCACCGCCGGATTCGACTACGCGACGCTGTCGGCAAATAGACCGCACCTCGTCGCCGTCAACATTTCGCCCTTTGGGCTGAGCGGACCGCGCGCCGAATGTCGCGGCGGCAACCTGATCGCCGCCGCGACCGGCGGCATGGTGTACGTCAATGGGTGGCCGGACGATCCGCCGCTGCAACCACTCGGCCTGCAGGCCTATCACGTCGCCGGTATCCACGGCGCGATCGGCGCACTGCTGGCACTGCGCGTGCGCGACCGCGACGGTCGCGGGCAACTGGTCGACATCTCGCTGCAGGAAAGTGTCGTCGCCGCTCTCGAGCACGTCACCGGCCAGTTCCGCGAGAGCCAAGTCGTAGCACGTCGCAGCGGAACCCTGCACTGGACACGCGCCTTCCGCACCGTTCCGGCGCGCGATGGTGAAGTTCTCGCCACCCACATGGGCGACTGGGACGCCCTGCGCGAATGGATTACCAGCGACCTCATCGACAGCGACTTGACCGCCGATCGCTGGAACTCCCCGACATATCGCCGCGACCACTGCGACGAGTTGTTCGACGCCGTCGCCCAATGGTCGGCGGCTTACGAGGTAGGCGACCTCGTCCAACAAGCGCAAGCGCGCCGCATCCCATTCGCCCCCGTTAATACCCTGGCGCAAGCCGCGCGGCACCCGCAACTCGTCGCTCGCAAGTTCTTCCAAGATCCTCCGTCCTCGGGCTTCCACATTTCCCACCCACCAACTCCCCCGACGGCAGCACTCTCGCCCTCGCCGGCGCCGGCGCACGCGGGCGGCGCGCCGCTCGACGGTGTCCGTGTCCTCGACCTGACGTGGGTCGTAGCCGGCCCGGTGGCGACGCGAGTGCTCGCCGACTTCGGCGCTGAAGTGATCAAGGTCGAACACCCACGGACGACGACGCCTGGTCCGCGGCGCGGCGGCCTGTTCGGCAATCTCAACCGCGGCAAGCACAGCGTCATCCTCGACCTCGGCAGCGAAGACGGCTGCCTCGCCTTGCGGCGCATGATCGCCGCCAGCGACCTGCTGGTCGAAAACTTCAGTCCGCGGGTACTCGCCAACTGGGGCTTCGACGACGCGGTGCTGCGCCAGCTCAACCCGGCAATGACGGTGCTCCACATGTCCGGCTTCGGTCGCCGCGGACCGTTGCGCGACTGGGTGAGTTATGGGCCGACGCTGCAAGCGCAGCTGGGCTTCACCGCGCACATGCGCCACCCGGGCGGCCGTCCCGCCGGCTGGGGATATTCCTACTCCGACATGGTCAGCGGCTACGTCGCCGCGTTGGCGGCCATCGCCGCGCTGCGCGACGGTGGCGGCCAGCACATCGACCTTTCTCAGTTGGAGGTTCTCGCCAGCGTCGTCGGCCCGGCGCTCGCCAACGCCGCCGCC
>JBGTMF010000263.1:0-7742 GCA_041743795.1 Thermodesulfobacteriota bacterium
TAGCTCCCCGCGAACTCAGGCGGGGGCCGCGGCGGCAACGCACCGCCGGCCGATTGCGCGGGCTCCTCGCTCTCCCCTCCTGTGGCGCTCTCCAGGAGACTTTCCCGGGATGGCTTGTTCGGCCAATCCACGCCTGAGACCGTGCCACCGAGGGTTTCCGTATCCGCTCGCGCCCGGTCCCACTGGCCATGCGCCGGCACCGCCTCGCTCCGAGCCCGTTCGTGTTTCACCCCGCGGGGGGCGTAGGCACCGTGGTAGATCAGTTGATTTGCGCGGGGGCGGGGGATCATCTCCGCCAGTCTTTCCAACAGTTCGCTCGGCTCGAAGCGGGTCGCTTCCGTACCGTCGCGCCACCTTCGTCGCAGACGTAGCAACAGCCTGCCATCCTCGCTGAGTTCGCGCGCGTCACCCGCCAGCGGCGGCCGAAGCACGTAGCGGCACAGCCGCTCGAGTCGAGCGCATGGGCCGACGACGTGATCGCTAAACTTTAGTTGATTGAAAGAGTCACAAACGGACGTGAAGTTTATCCTGCTTTCTTCACCCTGCGAACTTGTCGGTTCCGAAGTTCCCGGACGCCCTTCCCAGTCCATCGGTGCCCGCGCAAAGTGCGAAAGTCATGCCCCTCGAGCACCTCGGCGACTTCTTCATCGGACCGCCCCTCTGCCGCGAGCTCGCCGATGAGCCGTATGACATAGGGGTGCAATTTCACCGACAACGACTCGTTCGGCCAAACGTCAGCCCATTCGATCCGGATACGAAGCTCTTCTTCGTCGCGTCCCACTACCCAGATTCGTCGCACCATCGCGCGGGTGAGCTGCTTTCGATGGACGGCCTCGGTCGTCTCAGCTTCCCAGAGGTCTTCGAATTGACCTCCTAGCTCGATGAGATCAGCGAAATCCCGTTCCGAAAATTGAGGCAGGCCTCGCTGCTCGCCGGCGCCCGATTCGGCCACCTCGAGTGCGGTGATCGCCCGCTCCAAGGCAGCCTCCGAGTCGGCCTTCACCTTAGGATTATTGAGGTCGACGGCGTGGTATCGCCGTCGCAGGTCTTCTACCTCGCGGCGCAGTCGATGGATCTCCAGGTTTCGCCTTTGCTCTTCAGTCAGCGCCGCCTGCACTTCGAGGCGAATCGACTCTTTCAATTGCTCTATCGACGGGGGCTCAATGAAGGCGCCCATGCGTGCCACGACGGCCCGCTCAAGCTGACGACTGGGAATCGCCATGCAGGCCTTTCCGCCGACCATGGCATCCCCCGGGCAGGTGTAGGTGTGGTTCTCGGTTGTGTGCCCGCGCTTGTCTTTCGGCGACATCGCCGCACCGTGCAACGAGCAGTAGATCAGCCCCTGCAAAAACGCGTGCCCTGGGCCGAGATTGGTGTGCGCGTCCGACGAGGCGTTGGCGTCCAAGAGCGCCTGTAACTCGCCCCAGACCTCGCGGGAAATGTAGGGTTCGTGGTGATTCTCAACGATCACCGTCTCGTCCTCCGTCGCCGGGCGATCCTTGAGCCGACCGTTGCGCGAGCGGCCGAGGGCCCGGTCGACGCGACGCTTGCGAAAGATGTAATCGCCCACGTAGGCGCGATTGCGAGCCAGGAAAGAGAGCTTTCCAACGTCTGCGGGTACCCACCGAGTGAGAGGACCGTCGCGGCGCGGGAGGAGGATGCGCTTGGAGTTGAGGGTCCCGGCCGCCTTCCTGAGAGTTCTACCCTCCAATATCGCGTCGAAGGCGGCCTGGATGGCCAGCTGCACCTGCTCGTCAGGATCCTTGAGCCACTCGCCCTTGTACTTTACATACCCGGCCGGCGGGTTCGAAACCGCGTATCCCTGGCGGGCCCGGGCGAGTCGACCGGACTGCAGGGTTTCGCTCCGACCTTCATTTTCGTTCTCCGCAAGGCCCATTCCCATCGTCGCCAGCAAGCGGTCGTTGCGATCACGCGGGTCGTGAACACGACCGCCGACGTTGAGCAGGGTGCCCCGGTTGCGACACTCGTCCAAGAAAACAACCTGGTCGACCAGGTTTCTGCCCAAACGCGACAGGTCGGCGACGAAA
This sequence comes from Thermodesulfobacteriota bacterium, assembly GCA_041743795.1. Classification (GTDB taxonomy): domain Bacteria; phylum Desulfobacterota; class Binatia; order HRBIN30; family CADEER01; genus CADEER01. The sequence goes on from JBGTMF010000263.1 coordinate 2,049, forward strand.
ACGATGCCCACTTCCCCGGCTTGGATCATTCGCAGCATGCGCTGGTAGCCGACGCGGTGGATCGTCGACGCGCCGCTGGCGCCGAGATCATCGTCGATGACGGTCACCATCTTTTCGTCCCATCCGAGCGAGATCGCCAGCTGCACCTGCGCGAGTTGATGGGCCGTGCTGCCCTGGTTCAGTTGGACTTGCGCGTCGGAGCTCTGTCGAACGTAGACGACTGCCTTGCGCTCCAGATGCCACGCCGGGATCTGCGACGGCCTCGGTCGGTCGTTGGGTAGGAGTCGTAACGCCATCTTCTCTCCTTTCTGCTCGGCGCAGAGCAGCTCGCACAGCCAGCCGAGCCAGGATCCGTTGCGCCGCATCCAAACTTTGATTCGTCATCTGGGGTCATCCCGTACCATGAATGGTAATGCAGCCTTCGGGATGCCCCTGAAACAGAATCAACAAACTCAGCTAGTTAAGGACTCCCTGCCTTCTCGCAGGTCGCGGAGCCTGCGGAGTTGTCGAAGGACGTTGCCGTAGACCTCGAGTGCCGCCGCAAGTGACGTCGCGGGCCATGCCTCGGCCTCGTCGACGACGGCGTCCGACTGCGGCCCCGGATCGGCGGTCCCCGAGCCGTCTTTCATGACGCTCAGGACTCGCTGTTGCGCCAGCCGCCGCGTACGTTCGCAGCGGCCAGCGTGATCAAGGCTCTCCGCGGAATCCTCCGCGCTCGGCCAAGCTTGACGAACGCGAGCTCTCCCGTGTCCATCATCGAGTACAACTTCGATCGCGAAAGGCTCGCGAACTTCTGCGCCTCAGCGACCGTCACCAGCCCCTCCTTCACCAGCAGCACCCGTTCCTCGTCCTTCATCCTCACCACACTCCTCTTGACGCCCGCCTTCTCGGGGCCTAATGTCGACCCAAAATCAATCGCCCGCATATCTCGCTTTCCTGAAAAACGAGTTGCTCACATTACGGGCTGGTGCGCAACGGGTAAAAAGGTCCGGCGAAAACAGCAAAGGTTCCATGAAGAAGACGCCTGAATCCCTCGAACCGGTCCTGCACTGCGCGAACGCGGAGGCGACGGAAAAGACCTGGCGCGGGATTGTTATGGGTCCCCACCTTGAGGTCCTTGGACTGCCCGCGCCGCCGGAAGGCGGTCCTGCAATGGGGGTGGGGTCGCTTCAGGCCTTTGAAGAGGTCCGTGCGCGGCTGCGCGAGTTCCTGAAGCGCCTCGTCGAACTCGAGGGCCCTTACTCCGTCGACGCGGGGGGGCTTGCCGCCGAGCTCTTCGACCGCGCCAAACCCAAGCTGGAGCGGTGGGCGTTCAGCACGCGAGACGAGCGGTTATTCGAGATCTGGGATACCGTAGACCAGTCTTTCGAGCAGATGGTCTACTACTACCTTGCATTGGCGCTAAAGGAGATATCGTTTCGCGACGTCCATTGTTGCGAGGAGTGCGAATCCTTCTTTTTCAAAGCCTCCGACCGCGAGCGGAAGTATTGCTCGAACAAGTGCCGTAGCCGGGTGATGGCGCGCCAACACCGCCAGCGCCTGGCCGAGAAGAAGCCAACTGCCCGAAAAGCCAGGAAGGCAACCGGCGGAAAGAAGTCGTCGAGGAAATAGCCATGAGCCGTCGTCGTCGGGGCCGCGGTGAAGGCGCGATCTACCATCGCAACGATGGGCAGTGGTGCGCGTCGATCACGGTCGGCTACGACGAAAACGGCAAACGGCGCCGGCGAACCGTATACGGCACCACCAAGAAGGCGGTGCAGGATCGACTCGTCGAGTTGCAGTCCAACACCTTCGCTGGGGCGCTGCTCGAGCCGTCAACGGTTACGGTCGCTGAGGCCTCGAAGCACTGGCTGGAGACCGTCGCCCGCCGCAAGGTCCGGCCCAAGACATACCAGTTGTACGAGTCGCTCATCCGCCTCCACATCAATCCGCGTATCGGCGGCATTCGGCTCAACAAACTGACGGCGATCCAACTCCAAGGGCTCTACGCCGACATGGAGCGCGACCGCTGCTCACCCCGGATGCAGCAGCTCGTGCACGCCCGCGTGTTCAGCATTCTGAAGCAGGCAGCCCGGTGGCGACTCATCCAACACAACATCGCCCTCGACGTCGATCGCCCTACGGCTCCGACGAAGAGGTTCGAGGTCCTGAACCCCGAGCAAGCCTGGCGGTTCCTCGTCGCCGCCCGGGAGGATCGGCTGCATGCCCTCTACGTCCTCGCTCTGTTGACCGGGCTTCGGCAGGGCGAGCTGTTCGGCTTGCAAGTCGACGACGTCGACCTCGCGTCGGGCACGCTGTTCATCCGACACCAACTGCAGGAGCTCGCCGGGAAGCTGGATCTCACGGAGCCGAAGACGGCGGCGGGGCGGCGCCGGATCACGTTGCCGAAGATGGCGGTCGAGGCGCTGGCGGCCCACCTCGAACGCATGCGCGAAGAGGGATGGACGGGGCCGTGGGTGTTCTGCGACACCAAGGGCGGCCCCCTGCGCAAGAGTAACGTCCGCCGCAAGTCGTTCTACCCGCTGCTCGACAAAGCGGGAGTTCCGCAGATTCGATTTCACGATCTGCGGCATTCGGCCGCGACGTTGCTCTTGCGCGAGGACGTTCATCCGAAGGTCGTCCAGGAGATGCTCGGGCACTCGCGGATCGGCATCACGCTCGACACATACAGCCACGCCGTACCGTCGATGCAGCGCGACGCGGCCGCCAAACTGGATCACCTTTTCGAGGCGGTCGCGCGGAAAGAGAAACAGGACGCAGAGCCATCCCAGGATGTGATCGACGAAGATTGGCTACAGTCTGGCTACAAAATCGACAAAGGCGGCTTCGCCGAGGATGCCGACGACGACGCTAACACGCCGGAATTCCTCGAAGAGGAAGAGTGGTCGCACGTGGATTCGAACCACGGACCTCCTGCATGTGAGGCAGGCGCTCTAACCAACTGAGCTATGCGACCCTCCGGTTGCGATCGAAACGAGTAGCCGGATTGCGTCGAGGGAGCAAGTTGGGTCGGCCGCAGCTTTCAGCTATCAGCTTTCAGCTTTCAGTGGGGCCCACAATACTCCACCCCCACCGTCATGCCGGCGAAAGCCGGCATCCATCCGGGCTACCAGGTGGACCCCGGCTTTCGCCGGGGTGACGTGGGAGCTGGGGCGATACGGGACAGCGGAAGGACCGAAGTCTCAGGTCAGCTGTCAGTCCCCGCACCTCCACTCGCGCTGACAGCTGACAGCTGAGAGCTGACAGCTGAGACCGACAGCTCTATTTTGACGCGCTGTGTTGACATTATGACGCACTGTGTTATTACCTGATGCCAGGAGGTAACGGACATGGCACGAGCAGCGAAGAAACAGAGCGTCATCGACGAGGTGTCGGGCGTTTTCGACGAGGCGGTGGATCAGGCGGAAAGCGCTGTGAACCGCGGCTGGGAGGTGGCGTTCGAAATTCTACCGGAACGCGCCGAGAAGCTGGTTCGCGATCTGACCAAGCAGAGCCGAAAGGTTTCCAGCGATCTCGACAAGCGCCGCAAGAAGGTGGTCAAGCGCTTGGAGAAGGCCGTTTCCGGCTTCGACAAACAGGGGCAGCGGTTCGCCAAACGCGCCGAGAGGCGGTTGGACGGTGTCTTGAACGCCGTCGAGCGCCGGGTGCAGGGCGCCGTTGAAACTGTCGAGCGCAATGTCGCCGGGGTGGTTCGCCCGGTGGCCAAACGACTCGATCTCGCCTCGCAGTCGGAAGTGGCGAACCTCAAGCGCCGCCTGACGCAGGTCGAGAAGCGCCTCGGCAGCAAGACCGCCAAGGCGACCACCCACAAATCGGCACCGCGCAGCAAGACCACGCGTCGCGCGGCGTAGGGAGTTTCACCCCAACAGTGTCCGCCTCGCCTCTCCCCCCTCCCCCAATCGGAAGGCGGGGCGGACCTTTGGGCTCTCTCTAGCGCGAAGCTCCGGACGGCGGCGCCATGGCGGGTTTGGGACGGGTCACTGATCCGTTCCCCATGCGCCGCCGCCCGGGGTAACAATGCGCACGCGACTACCGGCTGGCGCGCGCACGGAGATTTTTCCGGCTAGCTTTTCGCTGCGACCGCCGGGGAGTTGCAGACGGTTCTCACCTGTCTTGCCGGGACCGCCGCCAGCGCTACCGAACGGCGCGGTCGATCGACGCTCGCTTAGGATGGTCAGCTCCGCGTCGCAGAGGATCTCGATCTCGCGGTCGATACCGTCGCCGCCGCGGTGGCGGCCGCGGCCGCCCGAGTTGCGGCGGATGGCGTAGCCGACGACGCGCACCGGCAACTCCGCTTCGAGCGCCTCGATCGGGGTGTTCATTGTGTTCGTCATGTGCGTCTGTACCGCCGATTCGCCGGGCCCGGCCGCATTCGCACCAGCACCGCCGGCAATCGTCTCGTAGTAGGAGAAATGGCGCGCGCGCCCGGCATCGTAGCCGCCGAAGGCGAGGTTGTTCATCGAACCGCAACTCGCCGCCGGCACGCGATCCGGGGCGGCGGCAGCCAATGCCCGGAAGAGGACGTCGACGATGCGCTGCGACGTCTCGACGTTGCCGCCCGCGACCGCCGCCGGAAAGGAAGCGTTGACGATCGACCCGGCCGGAGCGTCGACGACAATCGGGCGCATCATGCCGGCGTTGGCAGGAATATCGCTGCCGGCTACGCAGCGTAAGGCGTAGTACACAGCCGCCAATGTCACCGCATAGTTGGCGTTGACGCCTCCCTCGACTTGCGCATCGGAGCCCGCGAAGTCCACTCGCGCCGATCCGTCGCCGATTTCGACGGCGGCGACGATGCGAATCGACTGGTGTCCCATGCCGTCGTCGTCCAGCGTGTCCTCTGCCCGGTAGACCCCCGGCGGCAGCAGCCGCAACGACTCGCGCATGAGGCGTTCGGAGTATGACTGGATGGCGCGCATCGCAGCGGAAACCGGTTCGCGGCCGTCGCGCCGGACCAGTTCGCGCAGCCGCTCACCGCCGATGCGGAGCGCGGCGAACTGCGCCAGCAGGTCGCCGCGCCGGTCGCTCGGCACGCGGGTGTTGGCGAGAAAGATCGCAAGCACGTCCTCGTCGATGGCTCCGCCGCGAACGATCTTCACCGGCGGCAGGCGCAGCCCCTCCTGGTAGATCTCGCGCGCCAGTGGCATCGAACCCGGGCTCATGCCGCCGATGTCGGCGTGGTGGGCGCGGTTGGCGGTGTAGCCAATCAGTGCGCCACCCTCGTAGACCGGCGCGACTACGGTGACGTCGGGAAGGTGGGTGCCCCCGGCGAACGGATCATTGAGCATGACGACGTCACCGTCGGCGAGTGTATGGCGCGCCAGTGCCGCCTGCACCGATAGCGGCGTCGATCCGAGATGGACCGGGATGTGCGCGGCTTGCGCAACCAACGCACCGGCCGCATCAAAAACGGCACACGAATAATCGCGCCTCTCTTTGATGTTGGGAGAGTATGCGCTGCGGCACAGGCAAACACCCATCTCTTCGGCGATGGCGCTGAGGCGATGGTTGAACACCTCGAGGCCGATGGCATCGATGCCACCCGTGCGCGTCCTGCCGCTGAACTTGCGTGCTCCCATCAGGCTCTCTCGAGGAGGAGATCGTCGCTGCCGGCGATGCGCGCGGTCCAGCCCGGCGGCACGACGGTGGTCGCCGAGACCTCGGTGACGATGAGCGGGCCAGCGAGCGCACGCC
>JBGTMF010000264.1:0-7107 GCA_041743795.1 Thermodesulfobacteriota bacterium
GCTCTCCGAGATTCTCAACGGCCGTGCGGGCGTCAGTCCGGTGATGGCGATCCGCTTGTCGATCGCATTCGATACCACCCCCGAGAGCTGGATGGCGCAGCAGGCGCAGTACGACTTGTGGAGAGCCAACAAGAAGCGCAAAGCACTGGAGAAGAAGATCAAGAACCTCGCCGCCTGAGATGCGAGCAGGGCTATCGTGGGGGCAACATTGGGGGCAACTGCGATTCAGCGAATCTGGAAAGTTCCGTTATTTCAATAAACTAAGGCGAAGATTTGATTCCCCCCGCCGCTGTGTCGGACTTCCGACGCTGCGGACGACTGCAATCCGGTACTCCGTGCGCAGTAGCGCCTTGAATGCGGCTTGCTCGAAGGGCGATCCGATAGAAGTTGGCTTTCGCTTTCCGCGGGTACTCCCCCGAACCCTCGCCGAGGTTCAACGCGATTTTCACAGCCGCGCGATCCAATTGATCCGCCAATCTGCTTCAACCACTCGGGAACCGTGCCCGGATCTCGGTCGCGCACCGTACGAAGCGAGCCGGCCGCGTGACAGCACACGATCCTTTCAATCAGCCGTCACTTAAGGTTTCATATGGCCGACAGTGAACCTTGCAATCAGCCAGCATGGGGAGTTACCTTTGGCCGCCGTGACCGCTGACTCCCTGTATCCCCGCTTTGCCGAGGCGGCCCTGACCGAGGCGCTGGCCGACGCGCCCGTGGTGCTGATTCACGGGCCGCGGCAATGCGGCAAGACGACGCTGGCGCAGCAAATCGCCTCGTCGAAGGGCTACGCCTACTTCAGCTTCGACGATGCCGTCGCCCTTGGCGCGGCTACGACGGATCCCGTGGGTTTCGTGGCCGACCTGCCCGAGCACTGCATTCTCGATGAGGTGCAGCGAGTGCCGGCGCTCTTCACCGCCATCAAGGCCGCCGTGGATCGTGGGCGGCGCCCCGGCCGCTTCCTGCTCACGGGGTCGGCGAACGTCCTGCTCGTTCCAAAGCTCGCCGATTCGCTTGCCGGGCGGATGGAGATCCTGCGGCTGCACCCGCTGGCCCAGTGCGAGCTTGCCGGTGCCCCGCCCAAGTTCATCGACGCGCTGTTCGCGGGCCGGTTCAAGACGCGCACCTACGGACGTCTGGGGAAGGAGCTGGCAGCGCGCATCGCGTTGGGCGGATACCCGGCGGCACTGCGCCGGGCGACGCCGCGCAGGCGCGCCACTTGGTACCGCGACTACATCGAGACCCTGGTCCAGCGCGACGTGCGCAACCTAGCGCGGATCGCATCGCTCGACGCGCTGCCGCGGCTGCTGGCACTGGCGGCGGGACAAACGGCGCGCCTGCTCAATGTCAGCGACCTCGCCGCGCCGTTTCAGTTGAGTCGTCCGACCATCAAGGATTATGTGACCCTCCTGGAGCGGGTCTTTCTGGTCGAGCAACTCGCACCGTGGCACAGCAACCGGCTGAGCCGCCTCGTCAAGACGCCCAAGCTGCACCTGGGCGATACAGGCGTCGCGTGCGCCCTGTTCGGGCACGACGCTGAGTCGCTGTGGCAGGACCGCGATGTCCTCGGGCAATTGCTGGAGACCTTCGTCTTCCAGGAGCTGCGCCGGCACGCAAGCTGGCGCGACGACGACATTCGCTTCCATCACTTCCGCGACAAGGACGGTGCGGAAGTGGACCTGGTGCTGGAGCGCGGCGGGCGCGAGTTGGCCGGAGTAGAAGTGAAGGCCTCCGCCACGGTCACGGCGGCGGACTTTCGCGGCCTGCGCAAACTGCAGGGCGCCGCGGGCAAGCGCTTCGTCGCCGGCGTGGTGCTATACGACGGCGAGGCCAGTGTACGATTCGGCGAAGGGCTCTTTGCGGTGCCGATCCGTGCCCTGTGGGAGGGGACATGAACGCGAGCGCGATCAACGGTGGACGGAAACCAAACGACCAGAAATACGAGAAGCTGAAAAAAACTGATTCTGTCCTGTCCGGATGCGACAAGCCCGCCGAATGGTAAGTGCAGTACCGATGGCTGACACCTGGATCACCGACCTGACGCACTTCCTGAAAGATGGCCGACTGCCGCGGCAACTCCCGGGCCCAGCGCTCAGGTTGGCCGAGTATCTCGGAAAGATTGTCGCCGCGGTGACCGGCGCGGAACCCGACGATTCGCTGGACGTACGCTGCCGCCGTAGACCGCGCCGACGCCTGTGCCCAGGGGAGATCGAGGGCTACATCGTTCCCGAATCAAACGCGATCTGCTGGGAGTGTCTGGTGTGCGGCGACAATGGGCTGATCTCCAACTGGGAGAATACAATCTGGGATCTGCGCGAGGCGGACGAGCATACGCGCCATTGAGCCGATTCATCTCAAACGAGATCGATCGTTCGCTTCGCTCACTCGATACCTGCGTCTATTCTATGAGGTCCGCCACTCGTCGCCGGGCATGATCCGACGCATGAACTCGTCGAACAACGGCACGGTGAAAGCGGTGTCTCCGTGACTCGGGCTCCACACCATGCCTTTGGCAATGAGTTGGTTCCGCGTCGGCCCGAGGGAGGTGACCTTGCGGCCCAGCTCGTCGGCGATGTCGCCGGACCGGTGTGGTCCTGGCCCACGCTCGGCCATCGCGCGCAGGTAGCGCTTCTCGGCTGGCGTCAAGCGATCGAAGCGTACGCGAAAGAAACTCTCGTTTTACAAGGCTTGGCTAATATCGCTAATATCGGCCAAAACCGGCTCCGGTTCTGTCGTGTCCGGATGCGACAAATCCGTCGCGTCCTGATTTTTCTGAGGCACCGTGGTGAGGTGCGAGCCGAACCAGGCGCGGCGCCGCTCGGGGTCGTTCCGGCGAATCACTTCCGGATACCCCCCGGCGAGAATACGACGCGGTCGACCGAATGCTTGATCGCGCGACACGAAGCGCTGGAGAATCATGCCGGAACGGTATGATCGGGTTGGGATAAAGGCAGTCGTGAGTTTTGATTATCTAAAATCACAACTGCCGAGCGCGCGGCGCCATTCGAGAAGTCGCGGATCCTCGGGATTCGCGGCCGATCGTCCGCTAGCGGAGGAGGGGTGCCTCTTGGTAGTTCATTTCCGTGTTTATCTACGATGCCGATGCGACTCCGGATGCGCGGATGTGGCGTTCGCTGGGTGAGGATCAGGCGCTGGTCCTTGTCGCCGACTACCATCGGCGCTGCCGGCCGCATCCAAGGGCGGGCAACCAACGACTGCACAACCTGACCCACGTCGTGGTCGAGAATCAGATCGCACTGGGAGACGAATATCCAGCGGCGGCAAAGCTGGAAGAGCTGATCGCCGACGGGTTGTCGAGACACGAAGCGGTCCACGCCATCGGCTCCGTGTTCGCCGGGCAAGTGTACGGGGCATTGAGCGAAACGGCGCCCGAGAAAATCGACAGCGAGGAGGACTATCGCGAGAGCCTGAAGGCCCTGACGGCGCAGTCCTGGCGGGACGCATTCGTGGAAGACGTGCCATTCGCCCACCCTGAATCGGAAGAGATTGACGACGCCATTCCGTCGGCAGGATACTTCCGCGCGCGTTCGCCCGAAGAGCTTCTCGATCCGGGCCTGGATCCCGACGAGGCACGGGACCCCGAGGCCGTCGTCATGGCGCTCGACTTACCGTCGCCCTTGTTCCCGCGCGAAGCGATTCTGGCGGCGCGTGAGCACGGCGAAGCCGTCGTCGCGGGGCTGATCGACTTGATCGATGAGGCGTTCTCCATTGCCGAGGATGGAGACTACCCCGAAGGCAACGGCCACCTCTTTGCATGCCTGTTGTTGGCAGAAATGAAGGCCGCGCCCGGTTTTGCAGCGGTCTCCAAGCTGTTCTCGGGATCCGAAGAGGATTGTGCCGCTCTCGGCGATGACTTCGTGACCGAGGACCTCGGTCGCGTCTTGGCTTCTTTCCCCAACGCCGGCCTGTCCGAAATGTCGGCAATCATCGCGGACGAGTCGCGGTCGCCGTACGCGCGAGCAGCGTGCGTAACGGGCATCGCCACGCTTGTGGCAGATGACCGGCTCGACCGGCAGGAGGCGATATCCTGCCTGCACCACCTGTTCTCGTCCCTGCCGGAGGACGACGAGGAAGTGTATCTGGACGTCGTGAGTGTGCTCTTGCATCTCCACGCCGAGCAGGCGTTCGGCGACATTCGGGAGGCGATGCGGAGCGGACGCATCTCAGCGTGCGACCTGGGTGTCGATGAGGTTGCCAGAGCGGAGCAACTCGGACTCGACGGCTGTATGCGAGAGCTCCGCGCGTATCGCCCGTATCGGACGGTCAAAGACACCATCGCCGAGACGAGTTGGTGGGCCTGCTTCGATCCGGCAGAGTTCGACGAGGAGGACGAGGATCTCCTGTTCGCTCTCGACGAAAATGGCGAGGACCTCGAGTGTTCCCTCTGCGACGGCGAGCCCCGCCAGTGGGACTCGCCGGACTCCACGACGGTTCGGCGTTCGGTGCCGAAAGTCGGGCGCAACGATCCGTGCCCGTGCGGCAGCGGGAAGAAGCACAAGAAATGCTGCGGTAGATGACCGTTGCCATGCTCTGACGCGGAACTGCTCGCTCGTATCCGCAAGGTGATCGGGAACTCTCCGTTCACCGGAAGGATATCGCAAGATCTGGGCTCGTCTGCGCCGTAGCGGCACAGGCCTCCAATCGCCGAGTCGTCCGTTGGTGGGAATTGAGGGGACGCTTGCGTGCGCCACGAAAGGCGCGGAGGACCAGTGGATGAGAGTTCCACCAGAACAATTGTCGGTTCAGTTCGGTAGCCGCCCGGACGGCGGGCGGGGTAACCCCGCCATTCGAAGCTCTGGGGACTAACAGCCCGTTGAAGAACAGTACACGCGCTGCAAATGGTCTCTCAGCGTCATGGCTGCGTTGTGAAATCCTCGACAAAAGTCACGACTTTGCCTCCGGTTTCGCGCCTTGCCCTGACGCCGAAATCCTCATTTTCGCAGTCGCGCCTGTCTTTCAACGGACTGTTGAGGTTCGCCATGGGCGGATCGAGCAAACCTGTGGGCTGCAACGCGCAGTGAATCCCGAGCAGGCTCCGAAAGTACAGTTGTGACGCCGACCTGTCGCCTCGTGTTCTCAACTGATCGCGATGGATCTGCGGTGCGCGATAACGATGGGGTCGTCGGTCTCAGTCTCGACGGCGAGGAGGAGCAGGCTCGCGGAGCGATGTGAGTCGCCGGCGCGAGCGGCTGACGCGACACGCGCACCGCGAGCACACAATGTAGCCGCTCGGCCGCGCGTGTCGCGTCAGCCACCGGCAAGTAATCTCCGTTGCTCTGCCCGGTACGATTCACTATGAGGCACGCCGGTAGCATTCGCTTCTGAGGCAACACGATGGGGAGAAATAATTGTCGCCGAACACCCGCGGCCGTTTCTCGAACTTTTCGCGTGGAGTGATAGATGATGCACCGATGGCTGACACCTGGATCACGGACCTGACACACTTTTTAGAAGATGGCCGACTGGTGCAGGAACTCCCGGGCCTAGTGCTCAGGTTGGCCGAGTACCTCGGAAGAATTGTCGCCGCGGTGACCGGCGCGGAACCCGACGATCCGCTTGACGTACGCTGCCGACGCAGACCGGGTCGACGCCCGTGCTCAGGGGAGATCGAGGGCTACATCGATCCAGAATCAAACGCGATTTACTGGAAATGTCTGGTGTGCGGTGACCATGGGCTGATCTCCAACTGGGAGAACACAATGTGGGATCTGCGCGAAGCCGATGGTCACACGCGCCATTAAGGCAGAGTGGCTCCGCTCCAGAGGCTTTCACGATCAGAGCTCGCCCGCTGCGCGGCAGGCTGCATCGATCAAGCTGGGTGCAAGGCGGTAGCCGCATCTCGTGAGATCGTCGAGAAGCGGGTGAATCTCATCGACGAGGTTGCGCTTCTTTGCGACGACCAGTGTGCCCACCGTCCCACGAACGGTCAGGCGGTAGACTGTTTCAGCGATGCGCCGCCCCCGGCGCTCGTCGATGTGCACGGCGCCTCCCGGGCGCGAAGCGGCGAGCGAAATCACGTCGCCCTCGCCGGCCCCGAGTTCGGCGGAGAGCAAGGGCTCCACCGCTTAAACTGTGATCGTTTCGAGCCACGAGACCGCGGCAACCGCATCCGCCCCTGGTATCGTGCCGCCGGATGCGAAAACTTCGTTGCGGACCGCCTCCGGAATGAGAACCTTGGAGAAAATCTTTCGGATCAAGTCCAGTCAGCCAATCGACGCGAAGGCAATGAGCGGGCCGGTGTCGACAACGATCTCGTCAGCCATCCTCAAGTTCGCGCCGCAGCTCGTCCTCGTCTTGCTGGGCGACGGAGATGCCGAGGCGTCCTGCGGATAGGAGAAATTCAACTCGACTCAAGCCGCAGATCTCCGCAGCGCGGCCGGAAGAAACCCGTCCGAGTTCGAACATCTTCGCCAGCAGGAGCAGTCGAGCTTCTGCCTCGAACTCCGATCGGGATTGCCCGGTCGCGAGCAGTAGGCTCTCGGGCAACTCGATCTTAACCATCTGGTCCTCCATGGCATCCTCCGGCAAGGTCATACGACCATACGGCGTTCCTGCCTCACGACCAAGCGGACAGGTGGGCGTCGTCGAGTAGGGGCAGCGGGTCACCCTGCCACTCATCGGAGCGCCTGGCGCGGATGAGGGAGGGCGAGCGTTGACGGACTAGCTTGACCCTCCCGGGGGGAACTGAACGTGAGCGAGAAGTTCCGCGCTTTCCGATCGCGCCACCGCTGGGCACGTGGCCTGCCGGGACCCCCTAGTAATCGGAGCAATTGGCGTTGATGCTTGTCACCCTGAGGGTTACAACTTTGGTCGATGTCGACTACGTCGACTATCATTGAGAGAGGAACACTCATGCACAATCCCCCGCACCCTGGAGCGATCATTCGCGAGCTTTGTCTCGAACCGCTCGGCCTTTCGGTGTCTGATGCGGCCAAAGCCCTGCGGGTTAGTCGCAAGACGCTCTCCGAGATTCTCAACGGCCGTGCGGGCGTCAGTCCGGTGATGGCGATCCGCTTGTCGATCGCATTCGATACCACCCCCGAGAGCTGGATGGCGCAGCAGGCGCAGTACGACTTGTGGAGAGCCAAC
>JBGTMF010000265.1:0-51442 GCA_041743795.1 Thermodesulfobacteriota bacterium
GGCTCGGCATGCCGCGCTGCGCGACGCCCTGTGCGAAGCCGGCGTGCATCACGTCGTCGCGCTCGGCGAGATGCAGCGGCCGACCCTGGCGTGGCAACCAGGCGGTCGACCGCGCATCGCGGATTGGATTCTCTAACAGTCCGTTGAAAAACCCGACAGCATGATTCGACGAGCTCAGCATGAGCGGTTCTCCGGCCCAATTTCAGAGGGCTTTTCCGCTCGCCCTGAGCCTGTCGAAGGGCCGTCTCGGCATTTTCAACAGGCTGCTAACCCCCGGCCTACGTTTTCAACGGATCGCCAACACGCGCGCCAGCGCGATATCGGGTGCACACCATGAATCGGATCGAACGAGACGAGTTGACCGCCTTGTTTCTGCGCCACGTCTGTCAGACCTCGCCCGCTCCGCTGGGGATCGTCGTCGATCGCGCGCTTGGTGCGAGGATCTGGGATGTGGACGGTCGCGAGTACCTCGACCTGCTGTCGGGGATCGGCGTCGCCGGAATTGGCCACTGCAACCCGCAGGTCGTCGCGGCCATCGTCGCGCAGGCGCCGCGTTACCTGCACGCCGCGGTATACGGCGAAGCGGTCGAGCAACCGCAGGTCCACCTGGCGAGGCGTATCGCCGAACTCACGCCGGGCGATCTGACGGTGACGTACTTCACCAACAGTGGCACCGAGGCGATCGAAGGGGCATTGAAGCTGGCGCGCAAGCGCACCGGACGCCAGCGCTTCATCGCCTTCTCCGGTGGCTACCACGGCGACACCACCGGATCGCTCGCCCTTTGCGACAACGCCACGTACCGGCAACCGTTCGAGCCGCTACAACTCGACGTCGATTTCCTTCCGTTCGGCGACGTCGCGTCTCTCGACCGCATCGACGCATCGGTCGCCGCGGTCATCGTCGAACCGGTCCAGGCGGAAGGAGGCGTTCGCATCCCACCGGAGGAGTTCCACTCCGCGCTGCGCCGTGCTTGTGACCGTTCCGGGGCACTGTTGATCCACGACGAAGTGATGACCGGCCTCGGTCGCACGGGGCGGTGGTTCGCCTGCCAGCACTGGGACGTCTGCCCCGACATTCTCGTCCTGGCAAAAGCCCTCGGTGGAGGGCTTCCCCTCGGCGCCTTCGTCGGCAGCCAACGGTTGATGGCGGAGCTATCCCACGACCCGCCGCTGTGCCATGTCACGACGTTCGGTGGCCACCCATTGTCGTGTGCGGCGGGATTGGCCGGGCTCGAGTTCGCCGAACGCGAGAATCTGCCCGCCCGCGCCGCGGATCAAGGCCGTCTCTGGCTCGAGCGATTGGCAAAGCTGCGAGATGATCGCTTGCTCGACGTGCGGGGGCTGGGGATGTTGATCGGTCTACAGTTTGCCGATGCCGAACTTACCCAATCGTTCGCCAGGGAGGCATTCGCCCAAGGACTGATCCTCAACTGGACGCTGCACCGCGACACGGTGATCCGCCTGGCGCCGCCGCTGGTGATGACGGCCGAAGAGACCGATGACGCGTTGGATACGCTTGCCCGCATCGCGCACGGACTTGTCTAGCACTATTGGCCGCCGCTGCCGTCGACCCGTGTTTCGCGAATGGGAATGGATCGCAGGTGAATGAAAGCTCTGAAGTCCGCGCCGGCTCCGTGAGGGAATCCGGCGCGGCTCCGGATCACTTATCCTTGCGGCGGTTGAACAGGTAAATCACGCTCTCCCCGCCGGGGTTCTTGCCGGTGAGATTTGCCGTCGACTGCCAGACGACGAAGCGGCCGAAACTGATCCGCGGCACGTAGTTCTCGCCGAACGCCGAGCGCGAAATCGGTAGCGTCGTGCCGAACTTCCTGTCGAAGAGGTGGACCCGCCGGTTGCCGAGCTGGCTGCCCGTGTCTTCGACGTCGGACGTCGATTCGAAAACGACGAACCGGCCAAACGGATTGATCTGCGGGTTCGCGTTCTCGCCCACCGTCGTGTGGGTGACCTGCGTCGTCACCCCTTTCTCCCAGATGAACACTTCGCGGTTGCCGTCCGCATTCTGGCCGGTAAGGTTTCCAGTCGAAGTGAACACCAGCACCCGGCCATTCTTGGCCATGCTGGACGCACGGCTGTCGCCGCCGATGGTGTTGGTGATCTGGTGGAACCGCCACGTCTTCGAGGCGAACTTCGCGAAGAACACCTCGCGATTGCCGTCTGTGTTCTGCCCGGGTACCAGGTCGGCCGTCGAGTCGAACAGGAAGTTTCTCCCATTCTGTGTTACGGGGCGGCGATTCTCGTGGCCTGTCGTATTGGTGATCTGCTCCCAGATCGCCTTCTTCGAGTCGAGGAAGAAGATCTCCGGATTTCCGTCGCCATTCTGTCCGAGCGGATCGGCCGTCGACTCCATGACGATGCGGCGCCCGCGCCGATCGGGCGACGCCATCGCCGAATCCTTCCCGACTCCATCGCTGTACATGGAGAGCACCTGGTTCGGATTGGCCGGCTCGAATCTGCGGAACGCACGCTGGTGCCAGCTGTGCACCTCCTGCGAGCGATCGGCGTTGGTCCCCAACAGGTCCGCGTCGGAGGAGAAGAACACGTTGCGCGTCTGCGTGAACCGCGGAGTGAAGCTGCTCGCAGTTCCGCTCGGGTCATGACTGAGCTGGGTCACCAGTGCGCAAACACCATCGCTGACGATCGGATCAGCCGAGAAGTCGGCCGGGCAATCGCGCTGCGTCGAACACGGCTCACCAGGCCTGGTGCCGCCGAGACAGTACGACTGGACCCTGCCCCGTGGCTTGAGGTTGAGTACGAACACCTCGGCACCGCCGTCCGAATTGTCGACGTTCAATCGGATGTCGCCGTTCAGATCGTGATCCGAAACAAATGCGATGAAGCGTCCCTTCAAAGCGATATCCGGGTCGCGACCGGGGGCTACATATTGCACCTCTTCGCTCAGCTCACCGGCGTTGCATACCCCGAGCACGCTCGGAAATCCGCCCGGCGCAGGTCCGCAGAGAAACTCGACGAACGACGTGCCAAGGCCCCCGTTGCGCTCCTCGATCGTATCGCCCGGCCCGGCCATCGCCTGGCTGGCGTGGTGCGGCCCCCCCTGCGAGCCCCACCAGTTGAGAGTCGCATTCACTGGGGTTTCCGGCGCCTCGTTGCCGAGCCCGACACCATTGCCGACGATGTTGTTCTGCAATACCCGCGGCGGCAACGCGCCCGCGAGGATGGTGATTCCGTCGCCCGTATTGCCGAGGATGTTGTTCTCCTCGATGCGGCTTCCCGCATCCAACGCGCCGACGACGATTCCCGCCGTCGCGGAACCCTGCACCTGATTTCCGAGAATGTTGATCCCTACCCCTGAGGCGTGCAGGCTGGCTCCACTGTCGCCGCCCCCCGTCAGGCTGTTTTGCACCACCCGGATCAACACCGCAGGTGGATTCTCCTGTTGATCGATGTCTATGTGCGCATCGCTCACCGCCAAGGTATTGGCCTGGATCGTCGCGCAGTCCACCTTGCGCTGCCAGGCGATGCCGGTGGGACCGCCGCTGATCTGGTTGCCGAGGATCCGCAGATTCGATCCGCGACCCGGTGCAGAGCACGACGCTTCACCGAGCGGACAGATTGCGTCAGCCGACACCGCCGCGCCCGCCGTCACTTCGATGGAAAAGCCCTCGATGGTGACACCACTACGCCGCACGTCGAAGGCTACGCCGGTAGCCTGCACCGTCGTCGAGCTTGCGCCCGCGTTCGACTGGATCGTCAGCTCCTTCGCAACCGTCACGTTCTCGGCGTAGGTGCCCGGACACACCGAAATCACGTCGCCGTCACCCACCGCGGCGTCATCGATCGCCTGCTGGATGGTCGCGTACGGCGCCGACGCACAGCCCGCCAGCGCGCCGGGACCATCATTGGCGGTCGTGTCATTGACGAAGAACACGTTCGCTGGTCCCGCGTGGCTGTAGGTACACGCCGTCGACAGTGTGCAGTTGGCCTCGCAGCCGTCGCCGTTGAAGGCATTGCCGTCATCGCACTGCTCACCGACATCTAGGTTGCCGTCGCCACACGTTTCGATCGTCGGCGTACTGGTCGCCGTCGAAGTGGCGGTGGGAATCGGCGTCTCGGTGAACGTCGCCGTATGCGTCGACGTCCCTGTTGGCTCCGGCGTGTGCGTGAACGTATCAGTCGGCTCCGGTGTATTCGTGAACGTGTCGGTCGGAGCCGGTGTGTGCGTGAACGTATCGGTCGGCACCGGCGTGTGTGTGAACGTATCGGTCGGCACCGGCGTGTGTGTGAACGTATCGGTCGGCGCCGGCGTGTGCGTGAACGTATCGGTCGGCGCCGGTGTGTGCGTGAACGTATCGGTCGGCGCCGGCGTGTGCGTGAACGTATCGGTCGGCACCGGCGTGTGCGTGAATGTGGAGGTCGCTGTCGCCGTCGCTGTGTGCGTCGGCGGCGGATTGACGAGAGTTTCCTCATCATCCGCGTTGTTGTCATCGATCGGATCCGAGGTCAGACTCGTTACGCTGGCGGTGTTGGAGATCGTCCCTGGCGCTGTCGTGGTCGCGACGATTGTGATGGTTGCGTCCGCGCCTGGATACGGCATGGCGTCGAGGTCGCAGGTGACGGTTCCGCTCGAATGGGAGCAGTTGCCCTGGGAGGGGATCGCGGAAACAAACGTGACGCTTGCCGGCAGCGTATCCGTGACGACGACTCCGGTCGCATTGCTCGGGCCGTGATTGGTCACCGTCAGCGTGTAGACGACCTCATCACCGACGGTGAGAGGGTCCAGCGCGTCGACTTTCGTAATGCCCAGGTCGCTGGTGATGTCGAAGCCGCAACTACTCGGGCGTTGCGCCGGGTGGAAGATCGCATTCATGTACATCCGCCGAGCGTTGATACTGTCGAGAGTTGAGTTCGTGTATTCGTGGCCCGCAAGGTAGAAGACGAAACCGCCCGCGGCCCCTCCGGTCACCTTCGAAACAGAAGCTTTGACGCGCGGCGGATCGGTCGACTGGTGCACGGCGTGAACGTGCGTTCCATTCACCAGGGTCCCTGCGGGGAGGATGAACTGCCGCAGGGAACCGCCGGTATTCTCGAAGGCTCCGACAAACTGACTGTACGCCAAATCCGCGCTCGGGTAGTCGAAGTCGGTACCGGGATTCATTCCAACCTTGGTAATGCCGCCGCTGGTCTGGAATCTGCCGTGCAGCGCGTTGTTCTCGTAGGTAAATGCCCCTTCGCATTGCGCCAGAAGATTGCCACCCGACGTAACGAAGTTGCGCACGGATGAAACAATCGTGTTCACGTTGCCATCGGCCTGATAGTGCGGCTCTGTGACGATCGTGGTGCAGAGATTGGCGTTGAGTTGCGCCGCCGTCGTTGGTGCGGTGAGGACGAAGTAGTCCGTCGTCGGAACAAACCCCGCTTCGTCGAGCATCGTGGTTTGTACGGAGCTCTCTCCGCCATCGTTGGCCACCGCGACGAGCGCCCGCTGTGTGAGGGTGAAGCGGATGTCTATGTTCGCGTCCTGTGTCAACTCATACACAGCGACATTGTTGCCGTATGCGGCGATGATCGGCGCGGCCTGGGCGGCGAAGGCCTGCTGCACGATGAACGGGCCGCCGCTGAAGTTCAGCGTAGCGGCGGCGACGGCGCTTGGAGTGTTGCGCTTTGCCGTCGCCGTGAAATCGATACCGTCCTTTGCTTTGCCGGTCGCGATTGCCCACTTCACAGGGATGTTGCTCGAGAGCAACCGTTGCACCAGACCGTAGGAGCGCAGGTTGAATGCCACCGTCGCCGCAGGGTTGGTGGGGTCGATGTTCTGCTTGCCGTCCATTGCGATGACGAGCGAGCCTGCGGGAATGGTCATGATGTTCTGAACGGCCGGGGGAAACTGTGCCTCGACGGAACGCGGTCCCGTACCGAGAGTCACTGAGATCATCGCGGCCACCGCGGATGCAACGATCGGTAACCGCCGTCGCGTCATGCGGCGCATCCTTCCCTGACGAGAACGAACGGCGAAAGTAAGCACGAATTGCTCGGCGTTGAGACGCTGGTTCTGCATGAAACCCCCCGGAAAACCTACATGAAGCCAGCGTCCCCGCACCCACCACCAATTCCGCCCCGCGATTGGATCCGGCCTACGATTCAGCCATTACTGGGTATTACTTGCCGGGTGGGTTTACAAGGATTTTGCTATGGAAAGTGGAGTTTTTTCTGCGAACATGCGACGTCGCAAGCCGGTCGATGAGCGACTCGACTCAACTCTCGGCCGCCCCTCACCGCTCCTATGCGTGGGCTGCCGATGGCAGAGCCGAGCGCAGGGTGGAAACCGCCCCAGGCCCCGCCGCGTCGACGGCAACGCCGCGCATCCAACTACCGCCGTCGGGATCGATGAGAACCTCGCCGACGTGCCCGACGTGGCGCACCGACATCGAGATCGACCGCGCTGCGAAACTTTCGGCTGGCGGTAGTTCCATGCGACCTAGAAAGTGGCTCGCTGTAGCGGCATCGAAGTTGAAGCACTCCTCGCGGATTCCACCGGGCCCTACCTTCGGACAGAACGCGCGATCGATCTGCAACACCATGTGGGCGCGACGCGACGTCTCTCGGTCGATCCCGGCGGCACGCAGGGATGTATCGAGAACGGTTGCGATGGTGCGAAACGCGCGTTCCTCGTCGCGCAGTGCCGCCACGTACAGCGCCGCGCGATTCTCGTAGACCGTCATGCGGTCGCGCAGGTCGAGCTGCGGCAGATCGGCGGCAAACTCGGCCGCCAGCGCACGCAGCGCCGCACGGAGGAAGGCGGAGACACCAAAGCCGCCGCCGAGGGCGAGGTACCGCGCCGTGAAGGGGATGACGTAGCCGCGAACCAACACGATATGCGCGGAAATCAGATAGTACCCCTCGATGCCTTCGTCTCGCTCGAAGGTGTGGCACCCGACGACGTACTCGCCGTGGGCGCGACCGTATCCGGCGACCGGGATGGCTTCGATCTCGTACTCGTCGCGGCGCGCGTAGAACTCGCTACCGGGCAGCAGCGTGTAGCCGAAGATGTTGATGTTGGGGAACACCGCCGATAGGCGGTCGAGGTGCTGTTCGAACTCGGCCAGGTTGTCGCCCGGCAAACCCCAGATCAGCTCGGTCGCCACCGAAACGCCGGCCTCTGCCATTTCCTTGGCGATCGGCTCGTATTGATTCGATCGAAGGTTCTTGCGGTGACTCAACTCGAGCGCCATCGGTGTCAGCGTCTGCAGCGCCAGGTTGTAGTGCTGCAGCATGCCGCTCTGGTGCAGCAGCAGGACGATCTCGCGCACGCGCGCGTTGTGCTGCTTGTGCCACGAAGTGGCAAACGTCGAGGGGCGGCCGGTACGGCGGCGCACATCGACCAGAATCCGCGCCTTCTCCAAGTCCTCCGGCAGCGCGCCGAAATTGGAATCGCATAGCCAGATGTCGTCAACGCCGCCGGCGATCAGGCGTTCGACCTCATCGCGAAAACGCTCGAGCGGAAACTGGTACATCTTGGTGCCGATGGCGCCGGTCCCCCACTCGCAAAAGGCGCAGCGAAACGGACAGCCGCGGGAGGTTTCGATGGCCGCACGAGGATAGCGCGGTCGGCCGGCGCCGTCGCGGAGTTCGATGACATCGAGCGCGGACGGTAGATCGGACAGGTCGATGCGCCGCGCCCGTGGCGCGGTGCGATGAAGGTGGCCGTCGTCGTCGCGATAGGCCAACCCTGCGATCGCGGCCCAAGCTTCTCGATTGGAGGCGTCGACGAACTCGCAAAACGTCGACTCGCCTTCGCCCAACACGACGGCGTCGATCCCGTCGCTGACGAGGAACTCTTCCGCGGCCTGCACGTGCGGACCACCGACGACAATCGTCAGCTCCGGCATATCGGCGCGCAGAGCGCCGATCAACTCGAGAAACGCGGCGACGTTCCAGGTGTAGCAACTGAACCCCAGCAACGGCGCCTGTCCGGCCCGCAATGCTCGCGCGGCAGTCTCACGGGCACCACCGCGCCACGACTGCTGCACCCACTCGGCGATGTCCTCCCGCTGGCGAAAATGCACCAGCTCGATCGCGGTGCTCGTCGCGGTCGCCCCGCGCTGCAGGAAGTAGGACTTGAGACCACCGGTGACGAGCGGCGGGGAAGAAAACTGCTCGGTGTCCATGCTGAACAGCCATATGGGTCGCTTCATCGAGAATCCTTCTGCGGGCTGCCGATCGGGTTGCCGGAGTTGGCCCCAAGCATCCGGCCGAGTCAAGCGACCCACGAAGCCCGGATTCCGCGACCCGAGGGTTGCGGTTGTGTCCCCGGGTTGGTTGATAGGGACAACGGAGGGCTCTCGAATGGAATTCGCAATTCAGGTTTCTGGTGGTCAGGTTCGCCGCGACAAAACGGGGATCGAGGCGCTCGTCGACGACGCGGTCCTCGCCGAGGAGTTGG
This sequence comes from Thermodesulfobacteriota bacterium, assembly GCA_041743795.1. Taxonomy (GTDB): domain Bacteria; phylum Desulfobacterota; class Binatia; order HRBIN30; family CADEER01; genus CADEER01. The sequence goes on from JBGTMF010000265.1 coordinate 8,420, forward strand.
GGTTTTCCACCGTCTTCGTTCCCGACCACTACGTCGCCGAAGCTCTCGGGCAACTGCAGCGCGACATCCCGATGTACGAGATGTTCTTCGCCATGGCGACGCTGGCGCAGCGCACGAAGACGATCAAGATCGGCAGCCATGTCGCGTGCCTGTTGTTCCGCCATCCGGCGATGCACGCGCGCCTGTTCGCGCAGATCGACGAGGCCAGCGGCGGTCGCGTCATCGCCGGCGTCGGCGCCGGATGGACCCGCGCCGAGTTCGCGATGATGGGAATTCCGTTTCCCGACGTCTCCGAGCGCCTGAAGATGATGGACGAAGCGGTCGCCATCATGCGCGGCCTGTGGTCCGAGGTGTCGTTCTCGTACGACGGCGCATACTACAAGATCGACGCGGCGTGCTGTCTGCCCAAACCGGTACAGCCAGGCGGCCCGCCGATCATGCTCGGCGGCAGCGGCAACGGCATTCTCCGCCGTGCCGGCGAATGGGCGGAGATCATCCACATGGTGCCGGTGATCGGCGCCGCCGGCACGACGACGATCGAAGAGATCAAGAAGTTCTCCGACGATTCGCTCAAGGAGAAGTTGGCCCGGGTTGCCGCAGCGGCGGCAAAGGCCGGCCGGCCGGCCGACAGCGTGCGTTTTGCGTCGACCATCTTCCGCTACCAGATGACAGCCTCGCCAGCGGAGACGCGAAAACAGGCCGAGCAGATGGCACAGTTGTTCGGCGTCTCCGCCGATGAGCTACTCGCACACCCTGTCAGCCTCATCGGCACCGCCGACGAGATCATCGCCGAGTTGCAACGGCGCGAACGGCAGCACGGTTTGTCGATGCTGGCATTGAACTTTGCCTCGCAGGACGAGCTGCGCGAGTTTGGCGAGAAGGTACTGCCGCACGTCTAGTCGGATCGCGTCAACGCTGCGCCCGTGCCGGGTCCGACGCCGGTCACCACACACACTGGTTCTGCCCTGATACCCTCCATTCTCGCCCGCCGGCGATTGCCACCACCGCGCCCTATAGATCATACTAGGAAGTCGGCACGGTCTTAGGAACCGCTAGGCGCTCCAGCGGCGCCGGCCGGAGGGTATCCGTGAGCGATCAACCGACGCCGGCGACCGGCGACCGAGAACTGAAGTTCGTCGCCGCGGCGGACAACCGTCTCGAGATCGGCCTCTCGGGTGCGTGGCGCTTGCGCGACGGTCTGCCGCCAATCGATTCGTTTCGCCAGGCACTCTCCGAGCATGCAGGAACGCGTTCGGTCGGATTCGATACGACACAGTTGTCGTCGTGGGACTCGGCAGTCCTCACCTTTGCCAATCAGGTCACGGCCTTGTGCGCCGAACACGGCGTCGAGATCGACCGCGGCGGACTGCCCGAGGGGGCGCGCCGCCTGCTCGAGCTGGCGGAGACGGTGCCGGAGAAGTCCGATGCCCGCGACAGCGATGAACAAGAACCGTTCCTCACGCGAGTCGGCAAAGCCGCCCTGCTCGGTTGGGACGAAGCACGGGAGATGCTGGTCTTCATCGGCGACATGACCCTCGCCTTCGGGCAGCTCTTTCGCGGCGCCGCGCGCTTCCGCGGCGTCGACCTGGGCTTGATGCTGCAGCATTGCGGCGCCGATGCGTTGCCGATCGTCACGTTGATCTCCCTGCTCGTCGGGCTGATCCTCGCATTCGTCGGCGCCGTGCAGTTGGAGCAGTTCGGCGCCGCCGTCTACGTCGCCGACCTGGTCGGCATTGCGATGACGCGCGAAATGGGCGCGATGATGACCGGCATCGTCATGGCGGGGCGAACCGGGGCATCGTTCGCGGCGCAACTCGGCAGCATGAAGGTAAACCAGGAGATCGACGCACTGCAGACGATGGGCATTTCACCGCTGGAGTATCTGGTGCTGCCGCGCATGATCGCGCTTTGCGCGATGATGCCGTTGCTCTGTATCTACGCCGACTTCGTCGGCATCCTCGGCGGCGCCATCATCGGCATCGGCATGCTCGGCGTGGCGCCCGTCACCTACATACAACACACCCTCGACGCGGTTACCTTTACGCACCTGTTCGGCGGCATTCTCAAAGCCTCCGTGTACGGGGTGTTGATCGCCCTCGCCGGCTGCCTGCGCGGGATGCAGTCGGGAGACAACGCGTCGGCCGTCGGCGACGCCACCACTTCGGCCGTCGTCACATCGATCGTCCTCATCATCTGTGCCTCCGGAATGTTCGCGGTGATCTTCTATGTCCTCGGAATCTGAAACGAAGCCCGATCGGCCACGCGAGCACCTGGTGGTCCGCAACCTGACGATGGCCTACGGATCCTTCGTCCTGCAGCGCGATCTCGACTTCACCGTCAATCGCGGCGACGTGTTCATCATCATGGGCGGATCCGGCTGCGGCAAGAGCACGCTGCTGCGCCACATGATCGGCTTGAAGGAGCCCGCGGACGGCGAGGTCTTTTATGAGGACGAGAGTTTTACCGGCGCGTCGGAAGAGCGGCGCGGAGAGATCCTGCGCGGTGTCGGCGTCACCTACCAGTCGGGGGGATTATGGAGTTCGATGACCCTGGCCGAGAACATCGGCGTACCACTCGGCGAGTACACCGATCTGTCGCAAAGCGATATTCGCGAAGTAGCGGCACTCAAGCTGGCGCTGGTCGGGTTGCGAGGTTTTGAAGACTTCTACCCTTCCCAGATCAGCGGCGGCATGCAGAAGCGTGTCGGCCTGGCGCGAGCCATTGCTCTCGATCCCGAGGTCTTGTTCTTCGACGAGCCGTCGGCCGGGCTCGATCCGATCAGTTCCCGCCTGTTGGACGACCTCATCCTGCAGTTGCGCGACAGCCTTGGAGCCACGATCGTCATCGTCACCCACGAATTGGCCAGTATCTTCGCGATCGGCAATAACAGTGTATTCTTGGACGCGACGACGCGCACGATGATCGCGAGCGGCGATCCGAATGAACTGAAGGACCAGGCCGAACATCCTGACGTACGAAAATTCCTGCATCGCGGCGAAGAGGAGTGAGCGGTGATTCCCGCAGAGCGAACCCTGCCCCACACCCGTTGGCCGTTGCAACAGCGATCATGAGAGCGCGCGCCAATCCTGCACTGATCGGAGGCTTCGTCGTCGGCGCCATCGCCTTGGCGATCGCCGCCGTTCTGCTTCTCGGCTCCGGTCGATTCTTCAGCGACAACGTCGAACTCGTCGCCTTCTTTCCCGGGTCGGTCAACGGGCTGTCCGTCGGCGCGCAGGTGAAGTTCAAGGGTGTCGAGATCGGCAGTGTCCGCGAGATCCTCATCGCCGTCGACGAGGCGAACAACCCCGACTTTCGCATACCCGTCTTCTTCGAGATCGATCCCGACAAGCTGACCAGTCGCGGCCTCGCGGTTAAGTCCGTGGACCTGCACGACCGAAAAGCACTGCAAGACATGTACGAAGGTGGACTGCGCGCCCAGCTGGTACCGGAAAGCTTCGTCACCGGGGTCCTCTTCATCGAACTCGACATGCATCCGGGTACGCCGTACGAACTGCAACTCGGCGACGACTCGGACTTGCGCGAAGTTCCGACCCTCCCGACTGCATTGGAAAAGGCGACGTCGGCGGCGACGCAGATTCTCGCCAAGCTCGACGAGATCGATATCGACGGACTGGTCGTGGCGCTGAACACGACGGTCGACGAGGTCAACAAGTTGATCTCCTCACCGGAGCTGAAGAATGCCGCCGCCAATCTGGACAAGGCGCTCGCCTCGGCGGACGAGGCCGCCGAGAGTGTACGAGATTTGGCGAACTCTGCGCGCGGCAACCTCGATCGTGTGACGCGCTCGGTTCGGCAGACCCTCGACGGATCGACGAAGACTATCGATCGGCTGGATACGACTCTGGCGGAGATGCGTACCACTCTCGACGCCGTCTCGGGACTGATTGAACCGGAGTCGCCGGTGGTCCACCAGATCGGCGAGACATTGCGGGCCGTCAATGACGCGGCGCGCTCGGTTCGCCGTCTGGCCGATTCACTCGAACGCAACCCGAGCACTGTGTTGTTCGGTCGCTCGGAGGAGGTTGCACCGTGACTCGATTGGCAATTGCCCTGGCGTCGTTCGGCCTCGCTTCGTGCTCGGTCCTGGCGCCAAAGCCAGACATCACCCGCAACTACCTGCTCACCGAACAAGCTCCGGTCGGCGACGTCCGGCCGGCGCGCATCTCGCTGGCCGTTGGGCCGATCATTCTGCCGGCCTACCTCGACCGCGCCGAGATCGTCACGCGAGAACCGCCGAACAAGATTCACCTGTCATCGCTCGAACGCTGGGCCGAACCGCTGCGCGAGAATTTCACGCGCGTGTTCACCGCCGATCTGGCAGCCGCCGCCGGCGCCGACGAAGTAGTCGAGTTTCCCTGGCACGGCCGGCCCGCTGTCGACTACCGCGTGACCGTCGACGTCGAGCAGTTCGAGCGGCGCAGCGACGGGGTCGCGGTCATCGTCGCGCGCTGGCGCCTGCGCCGCGGCCTCAGCAAAACGATTCTCCACTCGACCCGCTCGACACACGAAGTCCACATCGACGGCTCAGATACCGAACACGCCGTCGAAGCGCTGAGCCGAGCCACCGCCCTCCTCGCCCAGGAGATCGCCGCCGCCATCCGCGACAATCCCGAACCGGCCCACTAGCAGTCCGTTGAAAAAGTAGGGCAGGAGCGAAAATGAGAGATTTCGCCCCAGATCAAGGCGCCGAGCCGGAAGCAAAGTCGTGACTTTTGTTGAGGATTCGGCAACGCAGAGCTGGGGCGAAAGATCCATTTGCAGCCCGGCCTACTTTTTCAACGGGCTGCTAGGCGCGCTTCGCTCAATCCCACACCGGCGGCTTGCGATCGATCCACGGCCGCGCCTGCTCCAATTGCGCGGCCAACCGGAACAGCCCAGCCTCGTCACCGAATCGGCCGCTGAACAACACGCCGACCGGCAATCCGTCCGCCGTCCAGTGCAGCGGTACGGACATCGAAGGTTGCCCGGTCGCGTTGGCCAACGCAGTGAACGGAACATAGTCGATGATCGGCGCGAATGCCGCCATCGCGTCGGTCAGTGAGGTATCGATGGTACCGTTCTTCAGAGGTGGCGCCCCGAGCGTAGGCGTCACCCAGACGTCGTAGGTCTGGTGAAACCGCCCGACTTCGCGCGTCACCATTTGCAGCATGGCCACGGCAATCTGGTACTGCGCGGCACTCACCTGCTTCCCTCCCTGATACAGCGCCCACGTCAGTGGCTCGAAGTCGCTCTCCCGGGGAGTGAGGCCGTGGATCATCGCGAACGCTTCGATCTGAAAGGCCAGGCCTCCGGCCCAGATCGTCATGAAAGCCCCGGTCAACATATCGGAGTCGATCGCCGGCTTCGCCTCGTCGACGGAATGGCCTAGATCCGCCAACAACGCCGCCGCCGCGGCGACGGCCGCGTCGCACTCCGGATGAAGCTTGCCGCCGTTGATAGCGCTCTTGTAGAATCCCACGCGCAGCGCTGGCGACGGCGCGCCCACCTCTTGCAGAAAGGGCCGCTCGACGGGAGTCGCACAGTAGGGGTCGCCTGCCTCCGGACCGTGCGTGCAATCGAGGATCGCGGCGCTGTCGCGTACCGTGCGGGTAACGACGTGCTCGGCAATCAATCCGCCGAGTGCATCTCCGATCACCGGCCCGAGCGGGTTGCGCGCCCGTGTCGGCTTCATGCCGAACAAGCCGCAGCATGAAGCGGGGATGCGAATCGAACCGCCGCCGTCGTTAGCATGCGCGACCGGGACCACGCCGGCGGCCACCGCCGCCGCTGAGCCGCCACTCGAGCCGCCACTCGAGTGCGCGAGATTCCAGGGGTTGCACGTCGGTCCGTAGGCATGCGGCTCGGTGGTAGGCAGAATGCCGAACTCCGGTGCGTTGGTCTTGCCGAGAATTACGAGCCCGGCTTCCTTGAATCGCTTGGTCAAAGTAGCGTCCTGCGCCGCTGGTCGGCCCGCCATGAAGCGCGAACCGCCGGTCGTCGGCACGCCCTCGTGGTCACCCATGATGTCCTTCAAGAGGAACGGCACGCCGCGGAAGGCGCCGCCGTCTCGCTCGCCATCGAGCACCTTGGCCCGCGCCCGCGCGTAATCGTACATCTTGTAGATGACGGCGTTGAGCGCCGGATTGTGTTTCTCGACACGAGCGATCGCTTCCTCGGTGAGCTCGCTCGGCAGCACATCGCCCTTGGTGACCAACTCGGCAAGGCCGAGTGCGTCGAATTGAGCGTATTCGGATATCGGCATGGCGGACTCCTATTGGCATCACTCGAGTGTTCACTTCGCGGGTCGCGGGCGCAAAGAACCGTGATCCCAAACCAAGAGATACGATGCAAACCGGCCCGTGTAGGTCGCGATCAAGGTTGTCCGAGAATTACGGCACTGGTCGGAACACCGGTGCCGGCTGTCACCAGGATGTGTTCCGCCCTGGTCGGTTGGTTCACGGATGTCCCTCGGATCAGGCGAACGCCCTCGGCGATACCGTTCATGCCGTGAATATAGGCCTCACCGATCTGACCGCCGTGCGTGTTGATCGGAAAGCCACCACCCAGCTCTATGTTGCCCCCGGCGACGAAGTCCTTGGCCTCACCTCGCTTGCACAGACCGAACTCCTCGAGCTGCACCAGCACGAAGGGAGTGAAATGGTCGTAGATGATGCCGGCATCGAGATCGCCTGGGCCGATGTCGGCGGTCGCGTATAACTGGCGCGCACATAGCTCCATCTCCGGCAAAGCGGTGATCGGCTCGCGGTAATATGGCGTCATCATGTCGGTGCCCGCGGCGATTCCCTGGGCGGCAGCGCGAATCATCGCCGGTTTCCGCTTCAAGTCGCGCGCTCGCTCGGCGCTGGTGATCACCAGCGCGACACCCCCGTCGCTCTCCTGGCAGCAGTCCAGCAAGCGCAGCGGATCGACCACCCGGCGCGACGCCTGGTGATCCGCCAAGGTGATCGGCCGTCCATAAAACCAAGCCGCCGGGTTGTTCGCCGCATGCCGGCGGCCGGCGACGGCGACGTGGCCAAAGGTCTCGGTGGACGCGCCGTGCTCGTACAAGTAGCGCTGCGCGCACATCGCCACCCACGACGCCGGTGTCAGCAATCCAAACGGTGCGTACCACGAAAAGTGTGCCGACTCGGTGGTCGGCAGCGCCGGCTGGTTCTGTATGCCGGCGCCGAGGCGTTGGAAGGAGCGCTCGTTCATGGCGCGATAGACGACGACGACTTCGGCAATCCCCGCCGCAATCGCCGCGCACGCCTGTAACACGACTCCACAGGCGGCGCCGCCGCCGTAGTGGACGCGGCTGAACCATTTCAATTCGCGACCGCCGAGGCTGCGCAGAATGGAGACATCGGGGTTGTTCTCCATCGTGTAGGCGCACATGCCATCGATATCCGTCGGCGCCAAGCCGCAGTCGTCCAATGCACTCTTGATGCATTCGACCGCCAGGCTCAGCTCGCTGCGCCGCGAGTCCTTGGAAAACTCGGTCGCCCCGATGCCGACGATCGCTGCCCGATCGCGCATACCACTGGCTTTCATCGCTCATCCTGGGGGAGGGAGAGGCGAACTCTGCCGGTCACGTGATCGCCGAGTTGGTTGCTGCCGCGCACGGAGACCTCGACCTCGCCGCTGGCCGTGTCGACCGCCTCGACGCGACCGCGCATCACCATTCGATCGCCCGGATAGTTTGCCACCCCGAGGCGAACCTTCACCGCCTTGATACGCGCCGCCGGCCCCGCCCAATCCGTTACGAACCGGCCGACGAAGCCGTTGGTGGTGAGAATGTTCATGAAGATGTCCGGTGAGCCCTTCGCCCGCGCCAGCGCCGGGTCGTGGTGAACGTCCTGGTAATCACGCGAGGCGATTGCCGTGGCGACGATCAACGTGCGCGTGATGTCGATCGCCAATTCGGGCAATTCTTCGCCGAGGCGGACCGATGCGACGCTCTTGAACGATTCAGCCATTTCGCGCGCCCGCCACCGAACGCGGCCGGTGGGTCGTCTTGCTTCTCATCGACACTCTCGCCGCATCAGGGTTCTCGCAACCGGCGAAACTGCGGTAGCGTCAGTCCGTCGTCGACCGCGTTGAACTCGACGCGAACCGGCTGGCCGATCGCCAGATCGGCGCCATCCGTACCGACGATGTCGGCGACCAAGCGCACGCCTTCGTCGAGCTCGATCAATGCCACCGGATGGCCCGGCTCGAATGGCGGTATGGGCGGATGGAAGTGGCGCACGTAGCTGTAGATGACACCGCGACCGGCCGCCTCGATCGCCTCCCAGGCAAGTGACTGGCAGCCCGGACACATTGGACCCGGCGGATGGCGCAACTCACCGCACTGCGCGCACTTCTGCAGCAGCAGCACGCCCTGCTCGACACCCTTCCAGAAGAACTCGGTGTCGCGGGTCATCGCCGGGCGCGGTCGCCGCGCGCCGGCGGCTGCCGTTGCAGTTTGTCGCGGCCGGAAGAAGAGCATGCGGAAGCTCATCGTCCCGACAGTCTCGCCAGCCGCGTCGCGGAAGGTCCACAGCTGGGTGACGAAATGCCCTTCGCCAAGCGCCGTCGCCTTCAGCTCCGACATGCTCGCCAGAGTGTGCGTAGCGGTGACCTCGTCTCCCGGCTCCAAGTAGCGAACGTATTCTTGATCGCAATTGGTGGCGACGACGCCGAAGAAGCCCGCCTCGTTGAAGATCCGCACCATGTCCGCGCCAGGTTTCTCCTGGTGCGGATTCAGCCCTGGCATGTTCCACGCCTGCAGCATGGTCGGCGGCGCGACGACGCCACGGTGCCCGGCGCGCTCCGCGGCGCGCGAATCCGTGTAGATCGGATTGGCGTCGCCGAGAGCGTCGCACCAGTGGTGAATCATGGCTTCACTGATCGGGTACGCGGCGACCAACGGCACACTGTCGCGTCCGACGAGTTCCTTGATCTGGCGTAGGTAGTCCATCACCCCGCGCCTCTCCAACCCCGGGAACTCAGCCCCGGAACTGTTCGGCGAGAAACATGATGCCGCGGATCACCAGATTCGCGTAAAGACCGGCGACCACGTCGTCGAGGACGACGCCGGCGCCGCCCGATACGTGCGAGTCAAAGTAGGAGGCCGGGTAGGGCTTCCATACATCGAACGCCCGGAAGAGGAAGAAGGCCAGGATCGTCACCGTCCAGGTCGGCGGTAACAACAATGTCGCCGCGAGATAACCGACGACCTCGTCGATGACGATGATGCCGCTGTCGTGCTCGCCGAGCCTTGTTTCCGCCGCACCGGCGATCCAACAGGCCGCTGCGATCGCCACCGCACAAGCCGCTACCGCCAATGCCGGGCTGGGAATCCTGGCGAACAGCCAAAAGAACGGAATCGCAGCGAACGTACCCACCGTGCCGGAGGCGACAGGCGCATAACCCGTGTACCCCCAAGAGGCCAAAAAGAGCACCAGACGATCCATCGTGGCCGTCAAACTGGCTGAGATGAAGACAAAGCGCCAGCAGCCCGCCGAAACGGACTGCCACCGGTGCGGCCTGGTGCCTGGCAGCCTCCCGCGCAATGCATCGGTTGTGACGCGGGTCAATGTCTTCTACAAAGGCGGCTCACCATGAACGACAAAACGAACGTTACCCGGACTATCGCCGATTGGGCCCACGCTACGACTCTGGAGAGCATTCCTTCACGGGTGGTGGAGGAAGCCAAGAACCAGATCCTCAGTGTCATCGCCGCCATCCACGCCGGCCATTTCAGCGATGCCGGGCGCACCATTTCGCGCACGGTAAAGGAGTGGTCCGCCGGCAAGCAGGCGACGCTGATCCCATCTGGCGAGCGCACCTCCGCGCACAACGCCGTTTTCGGCAATGCCGCGCTCGGCATGGCACTGTATTACGACGACTCCTTGCTTGGCGGGCACCTCGGCGCGACGTCGGTGACGGTGCCGCTGGCGCTCGCCGAACATCTCGGATCGAGTGGCGGCGAGCTGTTGCTGGCGCAGATCATCGCCAATGAAACGGCCGGCCGTCTTGGCCTGATCTCGTTGAACGACGCTCTCAGTGAGTATCGCATCCCGGCGGCGCACCGCGCGGCGGCGGCCCTGGCGGCAGCCAAGTTGCGCGGCCTGACGGCCGACCAGACGCTGAGTGCCCTGGGGCTCGCCCTGCAGGATGCCGGTTCCGGCGTGCGCGCCGGCTTCATCGGCTCGGACGCGAAGTTTCTCAGCGCGGCCTTCGCCGCGCCCGCTGGCGTCCAGGCAGCGGAGCTGGCGGAAAGCGGGCTGCTCGCGTTGGGCGATCCACTTGGCGGTGCCAACGGGTTGTTCGACGTAATCGGGCGAAGCGGTGCCGGCGGCGCGTTCGCAACTCTCGGCGAGATCTGGATCACGGAGACCTTGGGTTACTCTGCCTACCCCTGTTCGACGCACGTCGCCGGCGCCGTCGATTGCATCGTGGCACTGCTGCGCCAGCATAATATCGACGGGCGCAAGGTCGAGAAGATCGAAGTGATCGTCGGCCCCGACGCGATGGAGACCGACCTCGAGGCACGGCAACACCTCGCCGGCGCCGATACGAATCCGTCCACCCTCGCCTTTTCGATCCAGTACTGTGTCGCCGTGACGCTGCTCGATAAGGAGTTTTCGCCGCGACAAATGGCTCGCGATCGCATCCGCGATCAGGCCGTGTGGGATCTTGCGGCTCGCGTCGAAGTCGCCGTCGATCCGGCGCTGGAGTCTTCGCAGCGCGATCGCTCGCTGCGCCGGCAAGTCGAGCGCGGTTTGCCTACGGGATTCGACGTCGGGCGCATCGACCTGCGCGGTGCGCGCGTCTCGCAGGCGACGAAGGTCTCCGTCGCGCTCAAGAGCGATCGGGTCTTCGAGATCCAGCGCGACGTACCGAGCGGCAGCGGCGCCGGCCCTTTCGACGATCGCATCAAGACCGTCGAAGACAAGTTTCGCCGTGAAACGCGCTATACCTTGCGCAAAGAGCGCATGGAAAAGGCAATCGACCTGATCCATCACCTCGAGCGCGGCACTCCGGCCAACGTCAAGGAAATCATCCGCAGCTGTTGTTCGGAGCGGTAGTCTCGTCTGTTCAAGACCCACCGATGGACCCGCAACACCGCGTCTCCTGCGAGCTTTGCGAACTTTCTCGATCGACGACGTGGTACGCGGAGTTCGAAGACCCCTTCCGCTTCACAATTCTCGACTGCGACTCGTGCGACGTCCCCATGGCGGTGATCGGCTGGCACGTGAAGACCCTCACGGCCGCGGAGAGCGAGGTGGTTCGCGCCGCGCTCACCGAGGTCGCCGACAGCAAGTATCCGCAGGGCTGGTTCTTCGACGACCACATGCGCCAGATCCCCGATCACTACCACACCCACGCGCGACCCTATCCGGCGTGGTGGAAGAAACCGTCAGGCGGCGCGTAGCGCCGTACCGCAGCCGCCGCAGTAATTGGCGCCGGGGGCCTTCTTGGTACCGCAGGCCGGACAGAAACGAATCTGATCAACGTCTACGGCGGCCGCCGACGCCGCCGGCGCAGCTGGCTGCTGGTGGTCCAGGGCGGCGATCGCCTCCAACGCCTGGTCCTTATAGCGCCGCACCAAACTCTCGTAGTCTTCCTCGGAGAGCTTGCCGGTACGGCGATCGAATTCCGCTTCTTTGATCGCCGCGTAGGCATTGTTCTTGGCGCCCTCCAACACCGCTAACGGATCCTCCTCGATGGCTTCCATCGGGTCCTGCGCTTCGGAGGTGAAGAGCGGCCAGAGGACGAACAGTGCCGCCGGCACGATGCAAATGACGAGGATGAGCGTCGGATTCATGAGTGGTTGGCGTCGAGCAATTCCGGCCGACCGGCCGTCAGCGGTCGTAGTCCTCGAGTTCGCGCTCGAGGGTCCTGCGGTGCTCGGAGTCGGCGGCGTCAATCGCAGTCGGCGGCGCGCTGGCGACCACTGCGTCGGAGTCGACGGTGCGGCGTCGCCACCGCAAAAGCGTAAACGAAACAAAGAGGACGCCGATTCCGACGACGGCGAAAGGTGTCACCCAGGCGGTCAGGTTGAAGCCAGTAGTGGTCGGCGACGAGAGAATCTTCTCGCCGTATTTCGCCGCGAAGTGGGAGAGAATATCGGTTCTGTCCTTGCCGAGCGCCATCTGCTCGCGGATCTCCTGGCGCAGCGGAATCGCCGACGGACATTGAAGGTGGTTGCACGAATGGACGGTCAACCCGCAGCCGCATTGGCACGTCAGGGACTCCTCGATGTTCTGGAAGCTCGGCTCGGCGGCGGCGGAGACGACGGCCAAACCCACCGCCATCAGCAGGGCCAGCGCCGTTGCCGCGAGGCGTGCTCGATGTAACTCCGGAGGGCTCAGGGCCGTTGCTCCGCGGCGCGGCTCGACGCCGGCGAATAGGCGGCTGCTGGCGCACTCACCGGTGCCGGCCAGATGACGATGAACGTCCCCAAAGTCAGGACCGCGCCGCCCCAATAGAGGAAACCGATCAAAGGGTTGATGTAGGCGAGTATCGTCGCCATCCGCGTCTCGGCGTCGTAACTACCCAACACCAGGTAGAGGTCCGACCCCAGCGTCGAGCGAATCGCCACCTCGGTCGTCGGCTGTTCAGGCTTCTTGTAGAAGCGTTTCTCCGGCCGCAAGGTGTCGACCTGGACGCCGTTCTCGAACACCTCCATCCTCGCCATCAAATAGGCAATATGGAGCGTGTCGCGCTCTTCGAGTCCGTCGTAGCGCAACTCGTAGCCGCCGATCTCGAAACTCTCCCCCTGGTTGAGAGTGACCTGCTTCTCGATGCGAAATACCGACGTGCCGGTGATGGCGACGAAGATCATGACGATGCCGATGTGGACCACATAGCCGCCGTAGCGGCGGCGATTCTTGGCGATCAACTGCGTCAACGCGCGGAAGACACTGTCGCCGACCATCGCCTGGCGGGCGCGAACGCCGCGGAAGAACTCCATCGCGATCGTTCCGAGAACGAAGAAGATCAACGAGAACGAGACGATCGCCCAGTAATTGCGGATGCCACCGATGAAACAGACCACGCCAGCGATCAACCCCGTCGATACCGGCACGGCGAAGGTGCGCTTCAGGTGCGCCCACGAGGCGCGGCGCCAGGCGATCACCGGCCCGACGCCCATGAGGAACAGCAGAATGAGCCCCAATGGCGCATTCACCTTGTTGAAGAACGGCGGGCCGACGGTGATCTTGACGCCGCGCACGGCCTCCGAAATCACCGGGAACATGGTTCCCCAGAAAACGGCGAATGCGATTCCAACCAAGATGAGATTGTTGAAAAGAAAAGTGGACTCGCGCGACAGCAGCGAATCGAGTTCGTTCTCCGAGCGCAGTACCGGCAGCCGCAGAACCAAAAGTCCGATCGAGACGACGAGGATGAAAGCGAGAAACCACAAGAAAAAAGGGCCCAGTCCGGACTGGGTGAACGAATGCACGGACGAAATGACGCCGCTGCGGGTCAGGAACGTGCCAAAGATCGTCAGCGCGAAGGTCATGATGATCAACACCATGTTCCAGACCTTCAGCATGTTCTTCTTTTCCTGGATCATCACGGAATGGAGGAACGCGGTGCCGGTCAGCCACGGCATGAAGGCGGCGTTCTCCACCGGATCCCAGGCCCAGTAACCACCCCAGCCGAGCACCTCGTAGGCCCACAGCGCTCCGAACAAATTGCCGAGGGAGAGGAAAAACCAGGCAAACAGGGTCCACCTGCGTGTGGTTCGAATCCAGGTCGAGTCGAGCTTACCCGTCGCCAACGCGGCGATCGCGAAGGCGAACGGCACCGACATACCGACGAACCCCAGATAGAGCGACGGCGGGTGAATCGTCATCCAGTAGTTCTGCAACAGCGGATTGAGATCGCGGCCTTCGCGCGCCGGTACCGCCAGGGTTTCGAACGGCGGTGTAATGAAGAACAACAACGAGAGGAAGAACAGGGAGATGGTCATCAAGACGGCGACCACGTAGGGCATCAGCTCGCGGTGTCGCTGGCGGTTCTGCAGGACCACCACGGCACTGATCGAAGTCAGGATGAGCGCCCAGAAGAGCAGCGAACCCTTCTGTCCACCCCACAGGGCCGCGACCGAGTAATACAGCGGCAAGGTGCTGCTGCTGTATGCGGCGACGTACTCGATGCGAAAGTCGCGTGTCACCAAAGCGTTGAGGAGCACCGCCGTGGCGATGACGACCGCTACCCAGACGGCCAATGCACCGTTCTCCGCGCTGGCGACGAAATCGCGCCGTCGCGTCCAGGCGCCGACCAATGCCATGACGATGGAGTAAGCGGCGATCAGCCACGCGATCAGGATGGCCTGGCTTCCCAACTCGATCATGCCTCGACCTTTCCGAATTTTGACATTCTCAGCTCGTTTCGAGACGCGGGGTCAGCGCCGTTACGGACCGGCGCCGACGCGACCGCTACCGCAGACATCGCTGGCGGGCAGAGGTCAGAACCGAGGGGAGCGATAAGTGGGCCACGGCAGAGCGCTAGTACGCCGCGGCTTGCTGGCCCTCGACCTCGGGCTCGTATTTCGACGGACAACTGGTCATCACCGACTTCGCCTGCACGACGCCCGCCGTGTAGGTCCCCTCGATGATGACGTCGCGCCCCTCGGCGAACATATCCGGTACGATACCCGTATACTCGACGGGGACGGTGGCGGCTTCCGCCACCTCGTCGTCGGTGAAGTCGCCGACGCGGAACTTCATCGCGGTGCCCTCAGAGCTGGTCTTTTGTGTGAGCGACCCCGGAGCGACTCGCCCGGCCAAACGGAGGCCCTGGCCGGCCATGGCGTCGCGCCGCGGAAGGAACTCCTCGATGGTGAAGTAATAGGCCGACGACTGCTCGACGCCCGCGTACATCAAATAACCGATCGACGACACCAGCAGCAGCGCGCCAATTCCGAACTTGTAGTTTCTTTTCATAGGATTCCTAAAACGCTAGTGGATTCGACCATGTCCAGCAAGGCTCACGCCATCGATCAGTGCTGCGTCGGGTCTTCGCTTGAATCGATGTCATCCTCAGAAATGGGATCGCCGGATACGCGGTAACGCTCATCCGCCCAGTTGCCCAGGTCTACTATCCGGCAACGCTCCCCACAGAACGGCCGGTGAGGGTTCCCCTCCCAGGGGCAAAGCGCTCGGCAGATGGGACATCGAACTTCCATCGACGCCAAACCCTAGCAGTTCGTTGCGAGACAGTGCGAGCCCGGCCTGCCGCGGGTATCCCTGGCAATCGCCTCGTGCCCCGCAGCGCGGGTGTCGCGGCGCGTAGATTTGACCGCGGTGGCGGGCTACATTGCGCCGCTGCGACATGGCAAACAGGAAAAACGAGCAAGAAAAAGCTCCGACGTTCGCAGGCTTCACTTTCCGCCTGTTTCTCTACCTGTTTCTCGTCAGCTTGCTCTTCTCGCTCGGCAACATGCACGAAAATTTGCTGCCGATGCAGAGGCTTCTGGCCGCGGGCGCGACGGCCGGCGCCAACGTTTTCGGCGCGGAGGCGACGTTGGAGGGGACGATCATCCGCACCGAGCAACAAGCTCTCGACATCAACCACGAGTGCACGGGGATCTTCGTGCTGCTGGTGTATACGATGTTCGTTCTCGCCTATCCCGCACCCTGGAGCAGTCGGCTGTCCGGCGCCGCGGTCGGCTGGCTGACGCTCAACCTCGTCAACGTGGCACGCCTGGTTCTACTGACGGTGATCGCAAGCCGCCAACCGGAGTGGTTCGCCTACTTTCACGAGTACTTCTTTCAGGGGCTCTTCATCGCCCTCCTGGCCGTCCTCGCCTCAATCTGGACCGAACAGGTGCGCCGTGCGACTCTCCCCGGGGTTTCTGCTTAGGTTTTTCGGACTCGCCGCCGTCTTCTTTGCGCTGTGGTCGTTCTCCGGCGCGGGAGACTTCTACGGTCGGCTCGTCATCACCGTGGCGAGACCCTTCATGGAACGCCTCACAGGCTGCCAGGTGAGCGAGGTTCGCGCAGTCGCCAACGGCCTTTCCATCGACATCCAGCGCACGGATCCATCCGATGGCAAAGTCTACCAGCGAACGCTGCCGCTGCAGCCGCGCGAGGTCTTCTCGGGGACAATTCCGTTCCTCGCTTTGATGCTCGCCACGTCGAGCCTGGCGTGGAAGCAGCGCGCCTCGGCCGTCGCCATCGGCAGCGCCATTCTCTTCGCCTTTCACTTCGGTCTGATGCTGATCGGCCCCTATCTGACGGGCTTGCCGCAGGCGCATCTCGCCCCGGAGACGATCCGCGGCATCGTCAAACCGGCGATCAACGTTCTCTACGCATTCTACGGTCTCGTCGGCTACGCCGCGCTGCCGTTCCTTCTTTGGTTCTGGCTGGCGATCGCGCGGCCGCGCCGTACTAGTCCAACGCAGTAGTATGGCTTTCGCCAAGCGGTCCGAACAGCTCGCCGTTGGGCGAGACGAATACCAGCGAGGCGGGGTTAGCCTCGGCAATCGCTTGCCAGCGGTCTGCCAATCGGTCGCGCGCCCGGGCCTGCTCGAGTTCGTCGAGATCGGCAAATTCCGCGGTCGCCTGCACACAGAGGGCGTCGGCGATCTCCGCCTTGCAGCGACCGGCTCCGCCGATCAGATGGCGCTGGTCGGAACCCGCAACCTGCTCGAGGAACTCCTGCACCTCGGCGCTGGCGCGCACTCGCTCGGGTGGGCTTATCAACCACACGCGTGCAAGCGATACGATGACGACGAAAACGGTGCCGCCACCGATGACGATGCCGAGCGTCGCCAGGCGACTGCGCCAATGGGTATACGCGCCGCACGAAACGCACTGCGGCGCGCCCCACGGAATCTTCGTCCCGCATTTTTTACAGTTGCGCGCCACTCAGTCCTTCCAGCCGCGCCGCCGCGAATCGATCTCGGCCCGGGGACGTGTTCGCCCACCCACCTCCTACGAGAAGACGGCGAAGACTTCCTGTAGGGCCTTCATCTGGCCCCCGCCCACCGCCGACGGCACGAGTATCGGTGTCGTCACGCCTGCATCTCGCCAGGCTTCGACGCCTTGGCGAACCTCAGAGGCGGTTCCGTACAGTGTCACATCGCTCAGCCATCGCTCATGCATGAGCGAGTCCAGCCGGTCTTTCTCTCCCTTTTCGAGAGCGGTGCGAATGTCGGCCATCTCCTGCTCATAGCCGGCCTCCTCCCAGTACTTCTGGTAGTTGGGCAACTGCACGTACATACGCAGCACACGCCGCATGACTTCGGCGGCGGCTGTCCTGTCGTCGGAGACGCAGGTGGGGATCATGTTGCCGACAAAGAAATCGCCACTCGCGGTCGCCGCCGGCAACCCCGCCAGGGAGTCCCGCATATGCGAGCGGGCGGCGTTCGCCCATACCGCGCCGCTGGCGATCTCGCCCGCGAGAGCGACCATCTTGCGCCGCAAGGTGGCGAGCACCACCGGGGCGAGCGCGCCGACGCGCTTCTCGCTAGTCCGGTAGGCGTCGACGAATGCCCGCATATCGGCCAGCGGTTTGCCGGTCTTCAGTCCCAACGAGTCGTTGAAGATGGCGTGGCTGACGCCAACGCCGAAGAGGAACCGCCCGCCGCTGATTTCGTGGATGAACGACGCCGTCTGCGCATAGTCGACGGCGTGGCGGGCGTAGATGTTGGCGATCGTCGTGCCGAAGCGAATTGTCGTCGTCGCCGTGGCGATAGCCTGACAAAGGGCGACGCCGTCGCCGAAGGTCGGGCAATACAGCCCAGAAAAGCCGCGGCGTTCCGCTTCTCGCGCCGCCTCGACCGTCTGCGCCCGCCTTCCCGGAACTGCCGCTAAACTGAGAGCCGGTTTCTCCATCCGACCACAGCTAACCCGGATCCCTGCCCGGGTCCACGGCGCGCGACCGGGGGTTGCCCAGGGTTCGGCTGTCGTGCGATGGAGAAGAGAAGGCGAAAGTAATGGACATCATCAAGGGTCGCGGAACCGCGTTGAATCCAGCCAATCGCTTCGATCGCCTGCACATCGAGCGCAGCGAAGACCCACAAGCCGACGAGCCCGCTCCCGTTACAGAGCTGTATCGCGATACGACGCGCAACATACTTGCGGAGAACGAAAGCCCGGACATTCCGTTTCGCTACAGTCTCAACCCCTATCGCGGCTGCGAGCACGGCTGCGTCTACTGTTATGCGCGGCCGAGTCACGAGTATCTCGGCTTCAGCGCCGGCCTCGAGTTCGAAACGCGGATCATGGTGAAGGAGGACGCCGCGGCGCTGCTCCGCGCCAGGTTTCAGTCGCCGCGCTGGCAACCGGACGTGGTCGTGCTCTCCGGCAACACGGACTGTTACCAGCCGAGCGAGCGAGACCTGCGCATCACGCGCGCCTGCCTCGAGGTGTTTCGCGAGTTTCTCAATCCAGTGGGCATCATCACCAAATCCGCCCTCGTCTGTCGCGACGTGGACCTACTCGCCCCGCTGGCCGCCGTCGGCGCCGCCCAGGTACATATTTCGATCACCACCCTCGACGCCGAGTTGGCGCGCTCGATGGAACCTCGAGCATCGACGCCAGCACGACGGCTGGCCGCGATCGCCGAGTTGCACGCCGCAGGCATACCCGTCGGCGTCATGACGGCACCGATCATCCCAGGATTAAACGACCACGAGATCCCGAAGATCCTCGAGCACGCCGCCGCCGCCGGCGCGACCGCCGCCGGTTGGACGCTGCTCCGCCTTGCCAAACCTCTCGATCGGCTCTTCGACGACTGGCTGTCCCAACACCATCCGGCCCGACGCAATCGGGTACTGCATCGATTGCGCGAGTGTCGCTCCGGCGAGATCAACGATCCGCGATTCCGGCACCGTATGCGCGGCAGCGGCCACTACGCCGAGCAGATCGCCGCCCTGTTCCGAGCCGCGACGCGAAAACACGGTCTGGATCAGCAACTGCCGGCGGCCAACACCGGGGCGTTCCGGCGCCCTCTCCAGCCCGGAGACCAGCTGACTCTCTTCCGATAGTCCCTAGAGAGTCTTCCCCCTCTGCTCCTCTGCCGCTCCGCGTAAGATCGTCTTTTGCCAGACCGAGGTTTTAATTCGGTGGCAAAACAAATGACAGCTTGATAGCGGTCGAATATTCCGCGCCTAGAGGTCATTTGATGCAGCATTTCGCGGGATTCGCGACGGCTCACGCCGCCTGCGAACCGCAAGATCGTCAGCGCGGGGTAGCGAAGTCCCGACGGATGCCGAAGGCGACGTCGAGCAACCGATGATTGCGAGAGGTTTGATGAAGATCGCCAAGTTGAGTCTCACGTTCGTCTTTCTCTTCATCGCTGCCTGCGGCGGCGGCAGTGGTGGCGGCAGCGACGGCCCGGCCGGCACGGCGACAATCACCCCTACACCCGATCCAAACGCCTCGCCGACGCCGACGATCGCCATTGTCGGCAGCGCCCTCTTCGTCCGCGACTCGGTCGGCAACGACGCCAACGACGGCCGCTCTCCGGCACAGGCATTCAGCACGATCCAAGCAGCACTGGCGGCGCTCCCTGGGCTGACGGGCGGACGCAACCTGGTCGTCGGACCCGGCACTTACAACGGTCGCCTCGATGCCATCCCCAACGGTACAGAGCAACGGCCGGTCGTGTTGCTGGCCGACCCGACTGGCGCCTCGACCCAGGATTCACCGGGCCCGGTGATTCTGACCAGTACGGGTACCGGTTCGACAATCCTCGTCAACAACCAGCAGTACGTGACGATCGACGGCTTTCAAATACGCGGCGCGGACGGCGGCAATCGAGCCGGTATCGAGATCCGCACATCCTCGCAGGTCACGGTGCGGAATTGCGAGATTTCGGGCACCGTCAACCAAGCGGACGGCATCGCCGTCCTCGGCTCCAATGAAGTTCTTCTGATCAACAACCTGATCTACGAGAACTCCCGCCGCGGCGTCCGCATCGCCGGCGGCGGTTCCGGCTCGCGCGGCGTGCGGCTGATCAACAACACCATTGCCAACAACGGTGGACAGGGCGTCGTCGTCGGCACGACTGATGCCGGTTCGGAAGCCGATCTGTTGTTCAACATAATTCAAGACAACACCGGCGCCGGCATCATCGTCACCAGCCCATCCCTGGGCCTTTTCAGCGGCGACAGCAATCTCGTCTTTCCGGATCGTTACGATCCGGACGATCTACCGCGCGAGTTCGATATCAACGAAGACGCGCTGTTCATCGACCCGTTTCGCGGCCTCTATCTTCTGTCCGACGAGTCGGCCGGCGAAGATGCGACCAGCCCAGCCGTCGATGCGGGGTTCGAGGAGATCTTTCCGGCCGACCTGCTCGCGGAGTTGGCGGCACTGAAATCGCGCACGACTTCGACGAGCGGCCAACCGGACGAGGGAGAGCTCGACCTCGGGTACCACGCGCCACGGGGCGACGGCGGGCCTGTCGTCATCAGACGAACCTTTTATGTCCGCGAGAACGGCGACGACTCCCGCACTACCGGCCGATCGCCCGCGGATGCGTTTCGCAGTATTCGACGCGCTCTCGATCTCGCCGACGGCGGCGATACCATTATCGTTGGCCCGGGCGGCTACTCGAGTCGGCTACCCGTCACCGTCACCGCCACGGCGGAGGCTCCTCTGACCATCCGCGGCGACCCAACCGGACTGATGACCGAAGACGGCCCGGGGCCGGTTGTCGTCGCCGCGGCGCGAACGGACTTCGGCTTCCGCGTGACCGGTGCCGCGCACGTCATCATCGACGGTTTCACCATCATCGAAGCTATCGATGCGGCCATCGAGATCCGCGGCGGTTCCGAAAACATCACCGTCCGCAACTGCTTCATCGACGGCTTCGGCGAGTTGCTCGACGCCCGCGGTGACGGCATCCGTGTCGACGATTCGGCGAACGTATCGCTGATCAACAACCTGGCGGCGTTCAACGATTCGAGCGGAATTCTCGTGCGGCGCTCGACCAACACCCGCATCATCAACAATACGCTGGCGGAGAATGGCGTGCGCGGGATCCGCATTGGCTCGGGAGCAAGTGCCGCGCCGAACACATTGCTGCAGAACAACATCGTCTACTTCAGCGGCGCGATCTCGGTCGAGTTCAACGCGGCGTCGGCCCCCACCGCCGCGCTGTCGCACAACCTGGTTTTCCCGGCCACCTACCGCCCGCTGTCTACCATCGAGCTGCCCCGACCGACCGACAGCGATGCCGATCCGGAGTTCGTGGCGTTTGGCAACTTCCGACTGTCGGCGAGCAGCCCGGCCCGCGACGCGGCCGATCCGGCTACCGGCGCTGTGATCGTGCAAGAGCTGGCGACCCGCACCACCTCTGAGAACGACGCGCCGGACGGCGGCGCCTTGGACCTCGGTTTCCACTTCGCAATTCTGCCCGAGGCCCCAACGCCGACCCCTTCGCCAACGATGCGCCCGGGACGGTGATGCGCGGCAAACCATAACGCCGGCGCTTTCTCTCAGGGCAGGTACCCGAGCGCCAGCTCGTTGAAATCCTCGATCTGCTTCCACTGCCAGGTCTCGTCGCGGCCGAGTTCGGCGGCTAGTATCTCCGCCACCCTGGGCGCCACCGTCATCGCCGCGCGCGCATCGAGAAGCAGAGATCGAGTTCGCCGCGAGAGAACGTCCTCGACCGAGCGCGCCATCTCGTGGCGCGCCGCCCACGCAACCTGCCCGACTCGGTAGGGTAGCCGCTCGTGCAGCCGTTCGTTGCGACCTTCCTCCTCGTCGAGAAACACCTGGACGGCGTCGGCATGCGAACCGTACATCTGAAGATGGAGATCGGAGATCAAGTTCGGATCACCGCGGCTGACCCATCCGTACAGGTGGAGTTTCTCCGTGACGCACGGCTTCTCCGGCAGTCCGCCGACAGCGATCGCGTCGTTGACGGTATCTTCCGCCATCTTTCTATAGGTCGTCCACTTGCCGCCGATGATCGTCACCAGCCCGGATTGCGAAATGAGCACGGAGTGCTCGCGCGAGATCGATTTACTGTCGGTGCTCGAATCCTGGGGCTGGACGAGCGGACGTAAGCCGGCGAACGCCGAAAGAACGTCCTCCTTGGACGGATCGTGGTGCAGGTAGCGGGCGGCGTTGCGCAGGATGAACTCGACCTCGCGTGCCATCGGACGCGGCTCCAAAGTCGCCTCGTCGATGACCGTGTCGGTCGTGCCGACCAGGACGCGATCGTACCAGGGAATGACGAAGAGGACGCGGCCGTCGTCGGTTTGCGGCACCATGATCGCGGTATCGCTCGGTTGGAAGGAGCGGTCGAGCACGATGTGAACCCCCTGGCTCGGCTTGACCATCGGCGCTGCTCGCGGTTCGTCGAGGCGGCGCACCTCGTCGGTGAATACTCCGGTGGCATTGATGACGACGCGGGCCGCGATGGCATGCTTCGTCCCCGTTTCGAGATCGACGGCGTGGACGCCGCTGACGGTTCCGTCGTCTTTGAGCAGCTCCTGCACGCGCATGTAGTTGAGCACTGTGCCGCCGTGATCCACCGCCGTCTGCGCCAGCGTCAACGCCAGGCGCGCATCGTCGAACTGAGCGTCGTGGTACATGGTGCCGCCGAGCAGATTTTTCGTTTCCACGTTGGGAATACGGCGGATGGTTTCCTCGCGGTTCAAACGGCGCGAACGGGCGATCTTCAACTTGCCGGCGAGCACGTCGTACAGCCGCAAGCCAATGCCGTAGAACGGCCCCTCCCACCAGCGATACCGCGGCACGACGAAGGCGAGATCGCGCACCAGGTGCGGCGCATTGCGGCAGAGCAGGCCGCGCTCGCGCAGCGCTTCGAGAACCAGGGCGATGTTGCCCTGCTGCAGATAGCGAACACCGCCGTGCACGAGCTTGGTACTGCGGCTGGACGTCGCCTGGGCGAAGTCGCTCTGTTCGAGCAGCAGCGTTCGGTAGCCGCGGGTCTGCGCGTCGACGGCGATGCCGAGGCCGCTAGCACCGCCTCCGATGACGACGACGTCCCATGTACCGCCTTCGAGGCGGCGCATCATTGCCTGCCGATCCATTTTCGACGCGATACCACGTCCGTGCCATCGGGCAAGGGGGCGCAGCCAGAATGCCATGTCGGCCACCGCGGCTTCTCCAGCCGTGGCGAGGCCGCGGCGGAGTTTGGTGGGAATCACAGCCTGGTGTATGGATCTTCCGAGGCGAACCGTCCGCTCCCCCGAACGCCCACGACGGGCGTCGGCATATGGCAGCAAAGCGTCGCACGGGTCGCATCCCTGGAGTTGGAAATGGTCGCAAGAGTTTGCCAGTTCGCAGTCGTACTATTCCTGTGCGGGACAACCGCGGCGGCGGCGCAAGCCGTCTGGGTCAATCACGGGCCGGAGGGCGGTGCGGTGACCGCGCTCGCGTTCTCCCCAACCGACTCGGACCTCGTCGCCGCCGGCACCGAAGGCGGTGGCGTATACCTCAGCACCGACAATGGCGCTTCGTGGCAATCGCGTAGTAGCGGCCTCGCCAGCCTGAGCGTGCGCACCATCCGCTTTGACCCACAGGAGCCGGCCCACTTACGCGTCGGTCTGGAAGGCGATGGGGTGTACGTCAGCGACGATCTCGGCCTCGGCTGGCAGCCGTCCAATATCGGCCTCCCCGAGGTAGCCACCGTCCTCGCATTGCGCGAAGATCCTGTAGACAGCGACATCCTCTACGCCGCTGTCGCCAGTGAGGGCGTTTTCCGCAGTACCAACGGCGGCACCTCGTGGAGCCCGATCAACGACGGCCTCGCCAGTCGCGACGTCAGTATCCTCGCCATCAGTCCGAGCGAAGCGGCAAACCTGTACGTCGGTACGCCGGTGGGCGTTTTCCAGTTCGACGAGGTGGCCAACGCGTGGGACGAAACCGGGGAGTTCCCCGGCAGCACGGACGTTCTCGCTCTCGCCGTCGACGTCGCCGATACCCAGCGCCTCTACGCCGGCACCCTAGATGGCCTGGCGATCTCGACGGATGGCGGCGCGAGTTGGAATGAAGCGGGCGTGGCCGATCTGCCCGGTCGCGTCGATGCGATCGCCACCGACCCGGACAATGCCGATGTGCTCTATGTCTGCGCCGGCTTTGGCGCGGCGGCGACGATCTATAAATCCGTCGACGCCGGCCTGCTATGGAGTGCCGCGCAGAACGGGCTCGGTGGTAACGGGGTTTTGGCGCTTGCCGTCGATCCCGACAGGACGGCGACGTTGTTGGCGGGAGTTCGCGGCGAAGGGGTTTTCCGCACCGACAACGCGGCGCTCAATTGGGAGGCTTCGCGAACCGGTCTGGCAAATTCGGTGGCCCTGGCGGTTTCCGTCGATCCTTCTGATTCAAACGTCGCCTTCGCCGGCATGGCGTTCGTTTCCGGTTCGAGCCGCGCGCGCGTGTTCGTCAGTGAAGACGCGGGACTCACCTGGGTAGCGCGTGACAACGGAATTCCCGAGGTATCCATCTCGACGATCTCAATCGATCCAGACGACTCTTCCGTCGTCTACGCCGCCGGCGAAACGGCAGTGTTTCGCACGGCGAATGGCGGCAATTCGTGGCAGGTGGCCAGCAATGGACTGATCGCCGATTTCGTCACCGCCGTCATTGCCGATGCCGGCTCGCCGACGGTCTATGCGGCGACCAGTGCCGGCGTCTTCCGCAGCGACGACGCCGGAACGTTTTGGGAGAAGAAGAGCGTCGGCCTGCCGAACGGGCGAATCGATGGCTTGGCGCAGGACCCTAAGGACACCGCAACGCTCTATGCGGTCGGCCACAGCCAAGTGTTTGAAACGAACGACGGCGGTGAGGGGTGGCGGCGGCGAGGCGAGGTCTTCACCGGCATCACGTTGAACGCCGTCGCCGTCGATCCGGCCACCGCCGGCGTCGTCTACGCAGGCGGCACCGGCTTCTTCAAGTCGACCACCGGTGGTCTCACCTGGAGCGCCGCCGACCAGGGATTGCCCGATTCCAGTATCGCGGCAATCGTCATCGACCCGGCGCGCCCCAACGTCGTCTACGCGGCGACGCGCGAGGACGGCGTCTACATCAGTGACGACGCCGCGGCGAATTGGCGCGCCTTCAACGATGGTCTGTTCGTCCACTTCGTCGATGGCCTGGCCATCACCTCGGCAGACCCACCTGTCCTCCTCGCAGCCACGCAAGGAGGCGGCGTCTTCCGCATCCAGCAGCCCGCCGCGACACCGACACCTACACCCACCGAGAGGCCGACGCCGCCGACTCCCGGCGGCTGCGTCGGTGATTGCGACGGCAGCGGCGGAGTCAGCATCAGCGAGCTCATCCGCGGCGTCAACATCGCCCTCGGCACCAGCGGTATCGAGACCTGCCCCGCTTTCGACAACAACGGTGACGGCGGCGTCTCCATCAGCGAGCTGGTGCGCGCGGTCAACAACGCGCTAAACGGTTGTGATTGAGACTACGAACGTCGGCGATCAGCGGCAGCGGTTATAGGCGCCGGCACGGCGTAGTTTGCGGACCTTCCATACCTCGGCCATGACTTGGAAGTAGGCGTTCGCCGGAACCTTGCTGTCAGGAGAGTTCACCCAGCGGATCGGCGCCTCCTTCACCCGATAACCGCGGCAGCGCGCCGCGGTTATCAGTTCGACGTCGAAGCCCCAGCGGTCGATCTGCAGACAGGGCAGCAAGTCCTCGATGCAGGACGCGGTGAACATCTTGAACCCCGCCTGCGTATCCTTGATGCCCGGCGCCGCCAGCAGTTGGATCAACAGGTTGCCGATCTTTCCGCCCAACTCCTTGTGCCAGCTCTGGTGCACGAGAACCTGCGCCTCGGCGACGTCGCGCGAGCCGATGACGACGTCATAGCCCTCTTCGAAATACGGCCAAAAGGTCTCGATCTGTTCGATCGTCGTCGAGTTGTCGGCATCCATGAAAACCCGGTAGCGACCGGTCGAGGCGGCAAATCCCCGGCGCACGGTCGCTCCCTTGCCGTGATTGAAGCCGTCGGGATGGGCGACCAGGCGCAAAGCGGTTTTTCCCGGTACCCAACCGCGCACCAGGTCGGCGGTGCCGTCGCTCGAGCCATCGTCGACGACGACGACTTCCGCTTGGTAATCACGGCTGTTCAGGTAGGCCATGACGCTCGTCAGCGTTCCGGGAAGACGCTTCTCCTCATTGAGCGCAGGAATGACGACAGAGAGATGCATACTGGATGGGTTCATACTTCGCCGTCGCGCGGCTCAGACGGACGGTCGCGTCCGTTCCACGCTTTCCGTACGTAAGAACATCATCTGCGTACCGAAGGCGATCAGCTTTCCTTCGAGGTCCCAGATCTCGACCATGGCGCTGGCATAGCCGAAACCCGCCCAGTGCGCGCGCACATCGGCGAGCAGCCATTCGGCCCACGTGTCTTCGAGAAAGTGCACCGTCAGGTCCAGGCTCGGCGCGTAGAACGGCGGGTGCTCGGGACCCAACTTCTGAATCAGGGCCGGTGGCATGGTGTCGGCAATCGGCGGGATCGCACAGGGGTCGAGACGTCCGTCCGCCAACTTCTGCGGCACCAGGTAACGGTACCATCGCGCGATCCGCGCCCGTCCCGGCTTCCATCCGCTTTCCCACCACGGTTCTCCGATAGCCAGGCGGGAATCGAGATTATTGAAGAACGGCGGCCGCTCACGACCGGCGATGTCCGCCAGGGCTTCCAGAGGAGGTAGCGCGTCCGGCTTGGCGACATCCGGCAGCTTGCCGTCGAGCATCTCGATCTTGACCGGACGCCGCCGCGCGAACGTCGCACTCACTTCGAGCCCCGGACCCGGCATGGTCGTCGAGCACAATTGCGCTCGGACCTGAGCGGCGGCGCGGCCATGGCGTAACACTTCGACTCGGATCTCCAGCGGCCCTGCCGGTACCGGTGAACAGAAATGCGTGTTGGCCGATAGCGGGCGAAGGTCGTCCTCGCCGAGTTCTTCGTACATCGCCCGCATGGCGATCGTCATCAGCACGCCGCCCGATGGCGTCTGGAAGTTCCACTGCGGACCCAACTCGGCGGTGTACCAGCCGGGTGCCGCCTTCAGGCGTGTCACGGCCGTGTCTCGCGCCAGGTTGCTCGCCTTTACTTTCTCCGCACCGACAACCATCGCACGCTCGATCCTTCTCTCCACCCCGTGTCCGACTTCGCAGCGCCGTAAGATAGGGCCCAATCAGACAACATTCCAGCCCATCCCGCGTGATCGGATGCGAGGTCACACGCCCCAGAACTCCGCCTTACTGCTGCGCGAGAGCAATGAGCCTACCGCCTCCGTTGCCGACTTCCCCTCGTGAAGGAACTGCCGGACCTGCTCGCAGATCGGCAATTCGACGCCGAGCTTGTGCGACAGCGCGATCACAGTCTCGCTGTTACGCACTCCTTCGGCCACCATCTTCATCTCCACGAGGATGTCGGCGAGCTGTTCGCCGCGACCCAGTCGCAAGCCGAGTGAGCGGTTTCTGCTCAAGTCCCCGGTGCAGGTCAAGATCAAGTCCCCGGCTCCCGAGAGACCCGACGAGGTCTGTGGATCGCCTCCCGCACTCGCCACCAGCCGTGCCGTTTCGGTGATACCGCGGGTGATTACCGCGGCCCGCGTGCTGTTGCCAAAGCCCATGCCGTCGCTGACCCCGGCGGCGATGGCGATGACGTTCTTTGCTGCACCGCTGAGTTCGACGCCGATCACGTCGGTGCTGCTGTAAACTCGGAACTTCGGCGACGCGAACAACCGCTGGATGCGCTCGGCCGCGGCCGCCTCCGGCGCAGCCACGGTGACCGCCGTCGGCATCCCGGCGGCCACCTCGCGAGCGAAACTGGGGCCCGAAAGCGCGCCGATTCTGCCCCGATGCGCCGTGCCGAGCACATCGGTGAGAACTTCCGTCATCATCTCGAGAGTGCCCGCCTCGATGCCTTTCGAGGCGCTTACGATCAACGGCTCACCGTCGATCAGCGGGCCCGCCGGAGCGAACACCTCGCGCATCACATGCGAGGGGCAGGCAGCGACTATCGCCTCGGCGCCGGCGAGCGCTTCGTCGAGTTCCGTTGTCGTCCGCACATTCTGCGGCAGGGTGAATCCGGGCAGATAGACCTGGTTCTCCCGCGTGCGCCGAGTGATCTCCTCGGTCGAGGCGTCGTGAAACCACAGGATGACTTCGTTGCCGATGCCGGCGACGAGACGGGCCAGCGCCGTTCCCCAACTACCTCCACCAATGACCGCAACCTTCATTAGAACACCAGATCCGCCGGACATCCTGCCATGATCTGACGCCGATGTGGAAGTGAATCCCCTGACCACCAGACGAGTATCCGCTGGCTGATTCGACCCGACCCTCTACCCGCGCAGGAAATTCCTTGACCTATGAAGCCCGGATTGCGAGGATCCCTCATTCCACTTTGGGGGTATTGGTTGCCGTGCGGCAGACTTCGTCGTGCCCCCGTCTGACATGTAATGAGGGGGTTTCATGGCGAATTTCATGCGCGCCGCGTGCGTTGCGGTGGCGGTCGTGTTCTCGTATCTCTCGGCAGCCGAGGCCGTTCCACTAAGTACGGACGAGGCCAGGTGCCAGAAGATCGTCGGAGTTCAGAGCCGCGTCCTGGTCAAAAAGCGTTTCAAGGCGCTGCAGAAGTGCAATGACCTGATCTACAAGGGAAAGTTGCCGGCGGGTACCGACTGCACCCTCGAGTCAAAAGCAGCGGCCAAGATCAGCAAGGCCGATATCAAGTTCGACGCCAAGGTCCAGGCTAAGTGTCCGGACCCGATTGTTGCCGGTTTGGACTTCGGCGGCCAGTGTTACGGTGTGACGACGGCGGCGGCGCTCTCCGATTGCCTGCTACAGGAGCACAGCGCCTCTGCCGACGATTTGATCGCGACGGCCTACCCGGCGAAGCCGGTAAGGCAGTGCGTCGGCGGTGTAAATAACGGCCGCTTTTGTCTAGGCCCCGCCGCTTGCCCCGCCCCCGGCGTGTGCGTCGTTCCCGGTCGCACCTGCGACGGCGGGTCGAACGACGGCACACTCTGCGCAGTCGACGCCAATTGCACAGGTGGCGGCTTGTGCCTACCCAGCAAGGCTCAAACGAAATGCGCCAAGGGCGTTGGCGGCGTGGTTGCGAAGCAAGCCGACAAACGAATGTCGACGGTTCAGAAGTGCAAGAAATTGGTGGCTAAAGGAAAGCTCCCCGCGAACACGAATTGCGTCGTCGAGGGCCAGGACAAGATCGACAAGCTGACTACCAAGTCGATCGCGAAAGTGAAGAAACTGTGCCCGCCTGCAGTCGTGGCGACAATGATGTTCGGTGGCTCATGTGGCGGTGCCGACGATCAGGATAGTGTCGCGGCCTGCGGAACCTGCTCCGCCGACAACACCGCGGATAGCATGATCGCCGTCCAGCACGGAACTGGCGCAATCGTCGGCGGCGCGACTGCAATGCAGATCGCCGACAGTGCCGACTGTGTCGAAGGTCCGCAGAGCCGTTGCCGAGTCGGCGACTACCTGCTCGCCAACGATGCGATTCGCGTCGTCGTGCAGGATATCCAACGCAACTACCTAGCCGGCATCGGGCAATTCGGCGGACAGATCATCGATGCGGATCTGGTCCGCACCGTCGGCGACGACCGCGACAGCTTCGAAGAGTGGGCCATCTCGCTCAACATCGAGAGCACGGCGCACTACACCAACATGACGGTGCTGAACGACGGCAGCAACGGCGGCGCGGCGGTTCTCCGCGCCACGGGTGTCGACGATCTGCTCGACCTGCTCAATCCAAGTTCGGTCATCGCCGACTTCGGTCTCCTGCTACCGGCGACTGTCGACGATGTAGATATTCCGGTAACTGTGCAGACCGACTATATCTTGGAGCCGGGAGCCAAGTTCGTTCGCGTCGAGACCACCGTGCTCAACACCGACCCGAGCACGCTGGATATCTTCTTCGGCGAGTTCATCAACGGTGGCGGTCAACTCGAGTTGTTCCAGTCAGGTTACGGTTTCGGCGAGCCGCTCGTCACCTCCCCCTGCATCAGCGGTAAGTGCGATCGACTCGCCAACATGGTTGCCTACAGCGGCGAGCTCGACTCCGATGGAGTCTCCTACGCGTATCTCACGGAAACCCCCGGGAGTTCGACGTTCACCACGTCGGGCGTCACAGTGCCTCAGCTGGGTATTCCCGTCCTGTCAGCACTCGTCGGCTTGGCACAACCAAATTTCGAGCTGGCGCCGACCGGATTGGATGGCGACAGCCTTACGTTCACGCGCTACTTCCTGGTCGGTGACGGCACCGTCAGCTCGCTGATCGACACGCGAAACGAGGCCATGTGCATTCCCTTTGGCACCATCGAGGGCACCGTCGACGTCGGCGGTATTCCGGTAGCCGGCGCCGACATCGCCGTTCTCAGCGTACCGATTCTCGGGCCCGGCGGTGACCCTCCCTTCAACCCCCTCTTGTCGCGCAACGTGGTCACCCATACGCGCACCGACGCAGCAGGAGAGTATTCGGTCACACTGCCACCGGGTAGCTATAACGTAGTGGCCAACCTCGATGGTTCGCCGTTTGAAGGCGGAGGCGGCACGCCCGTAGAGCACCCCGTAGCACTGGCGGCTTTCGCCTCCGTCACGCGAGACATCACGCTGCCCGAAACGGGAACGCTGCGGGTCACCGTCCTCGACGAAAACTCCGCGCCGATCGCCGCACGCGTCTCAGTCGTCGGCTTCGACCCGTCCCCCGATCTGGTGGTGACGCAAAATCCACCCTTGATCAGCAACCGTACGACTGTCTTCGGTGACCGGGGGCAGGACGGTTTCCCGTACGGTATCGCCTACGCCACCTTCGCCGATCACTCAGGCGACACCGGAGATCTGCCCCTCGAGCCGGGCAGTTACCGCGTCTACGTTTCGCACGGAACGGAGTACTCGATCGATTTCGACGACGTGACGATCACCGCGGGCGGCACGACAACGGTCAACGGCGTCGTCGAGCGGGTCATCGATTCGACGGGCTTCGTCTCCGGCGACTTTCACGTTCACTCGATCGACAGTCCCGACTCCGCCATCAGCCGCGCCGACCGTGTCGTCTCGATGCTCGGGGAAGGCGTCGACTTCTTTGCCTCCACGGATCACGGTTTCCGGTCCGACTTCACCTCGACGCTCGCCGATCTAGGCGTCGCTCACCTGCTGTCGACGACGATCGGACAGGAGATCACCACCTTCGACTACGGCCACTTCAACGCCTGGCCGCTCGATTTCTATCCCGGTCTGCCGAACGGCGGCTACATCGATCACGGCGGCGCGGCGCCGGACGGGATGGACTACCCGTCGGCCGGGTACTACAGCGAGACTCCCGCCGACATCATCGCCTTAGCTCACGCCGATTATTCGGGCGGCCCCAATACGGTCCAGATCAACCACATCCACAGCCATTTCGGCGTTGATGGCGGATCGGGCTTGGCTATCGACACCGGATTGACGCCTCCCTCATCGGCCGTTCCCGCCGCGGCCAGGCGGCTCGATCCGCTGGTCCCCGACTTCTTCACCGACACGTTCGACGCGTTGGAGATCTGGATCGGCGACAGCCGCGGACAGATCCTCGACAATTTCCTGGGGCAGAACACAGGTGTCTGGTTCAACCTGCTCAACCAGGGAATCATTTCCACCGGCGTCGCCAACTCCGATACGCACCGGCGCTTCACGACGCAGGCCGGCTTCCCGCGTACGATGGTCGCCTCGCTGACGGATGATCCCGGTTCGATCAATCAGGACGACGTATCGGCCGGCGTCAACACCGGCCGTGCTCTAGGCACCAACGGGCCGATGATTCGCGTCACGGCGCACGCTTCGTCGACCGGTGAAAGCGGCGGGCTCGACCTCGGTCGATGTACTGGTGTCGTCCCCTGCACCAACGTCGGCGACTGTTCGCCCTGTACGGACGACAGCCAGTGTCTGATCGGCGAAACGTGCACGGCGATGCCGACGCTGATCACGACTTCCGACGGGGCCGTCGATATCACCGTCGACGTGCAGAGTCCGACCTGGGCGCCCTTCGACAAGATCGAGTTCTACGTCAACTCGACGACGACCACGGTGACGACCCCCAACGTGCAAACCGGTGCCGGACTGATCAGCGTCAAAACCTATACGTTGACGCCCGACTTCGTTCACACGGATGGCGCCGAGTTCACCGTCGGCAGTGTTCTAGTACCGGGCACCGGCTCTTCCCGCCTCGAGGCGAGCACGACGCTCAGTCTCACCGGGTTGAGCGATGACGCCTGGATCGTCGTCATGGTCACCGGCACCGACGGTGTCTCCGAGCCGCTCTTCCCAGTGGTTCCGAACAGCATCACCACCGGGACGAATCCGAATCTGGCGAGTTTGATCGACGGCAACCTGGGCGAAGGGGGTATCCCCGCACTCGCCTTCACCAACCCCGTCTTCATCAATGCCGACGGCGTCGCCGGTTGGCAGGCCCCGGGAGTGCAGATTGCTCCCTGATCGATCCCGCATCGACACCCCGTGGCGACCCCGCCACGGGGTGTCCCTCAACTCCGCGCATGGTCGGTACAGCCATGCGCGTTTTTTTAACTGCTTCCCGACGACCACCTTGCTGGCGCTGGCGGGTGTTGCTCTCACCGCGCTGATCTTGGCGCCGGAGGTCGAGGCGAGTCACGCGCCGCGAGTTCGCGAACTGATCCGTCGGGCGAGCCTGATTGGCGTCGGCAGAATCGCGGCGACGGAGGATTTCGATCACGGGCGCATCCGGGTTCACGACGTCGTGCTCGAGCAGGAGCTGAAGCCGGGCGAAAGCACATCGGCGCGGACGGTCCGCGCCGTATCGATCACCGACCAACCAGGCGGAGCCGTCGCTGAAGCCCATGTAGTCGGCGTCGCATTTCTACAGCCGCTGCGGCGCAACAGTTATCTCGACCAGAACCTGACGGCGACACAGGGGCTCTACGAGTTCGTCGACGGTCGCGACGGCTGGTTGCAAGCGAGCGATTCAAGTTCACTGGATGCGATGCGTGCGCCAATCGAAGCGATCGTCAAGCAAAGTCGGGCGCCGGCTGCCGGCATCGCGCAGCGCGGACAGCTGGTTCGAGCCGTCGCCTTCGGCCTACTCTCGGCACCACACCCTCTCCTCGCCAAAGACGGCATCGACAGCTTGTCGTCGATTGCGAATCTGGCTGGCTCCTTGACCGAGAGCGAGTCGGGAATTCTCGCCGCGGCGCTGGCTAATTCAGCTCTTCCGGTGCCGACGCGCACGGCTCTGATCGACGAGATCGCAGCCCTCGACCTGCGCCAGTTGGTCGGCCCGCTGCAAGAACTGTCCGAGCCGAAGTTGCGCCTGGCAGCCCTGGCAGCCCTCCGCAAATTGGGTGCACCGGCTTCTGAGAAAAGCCTGCGGCAGCTCTTGGCGAGCGAGGAGCCCTTGGTCCGATCGGCTGCCGCCCGCGAGCTGCTCGCCACGGAAGCAAGCGAGGCAATCCCGCTGGTGGCCGGCAGCCTACTGCGCGACGCCAACAAGGAAGTGCGTCTCGATACGATCGAGGCGCTCGGAGAAACCCGATCACCGGAGGCGGTGACGCCGCTCGAAGGCGTCTTCGCCGGTGAGGATATCGAAGAGCGCCAGGCCTCGGCACGCGCCTTGCGCGAGATCGGCGGCGAAGTCGCGGCAGAGGCGCTCCATCGCCTTGCCTTTGCCGGATCGGTCGACTCCCAACGCTACGCGGTCATCGTTCTTTTATCGCTCGGCGTCGGTACCGACGACCGACGCGTTCGAGATATCGCCAAGCGCCATACTGACGAGAAGATCACTGAGATGCTCGAGCACGGTCTCGAGCTCGGACACCACCACTGAGATCGCCGTGATCGAGCGCATACCGCGATGGGCTCGCGCCCTGATGTTCACCGTGACAGCGGCGCTGGTGGGATTTCCCCACATCGTCGCCGCCCATACCCAAGCAGTGGCCGTGCGAGAGATCGTGCGGCTGCGGGGTACGGTGGCGACACCGGAGTCATCGTGCAAGGAGTCGGAGGTCTCGGTCCGCGCGCTGGCAAGGACGCTGCGACTGTGCGGTAGCGAGATTCGCCGGATCGCCACGGCCGCCGCCGATATCGACGACCAGGCGTCCCTTCCGGTGGCGTTCGACCTGCAGGGCGAACGCGAACCTCTGGCGCTGATCCTCGGCGCCTCTGCCGGCACACGCATCTCGATCTTGGCCGAGTGGCGCCCGGGTCGCCGCGATCTTTTCCTCATCGATGCGGACCTCTGCGCCTGTGGCGAGAAGCCGACCGAATGAGCTCGTTGGACGCAATGGTTCGTCCCACCCCGACGTCCGCTGGCAATCATCTGCGAGTTGCGCGTCGCCTGTATTGGCATCACGGCATCGACATGGGCGACGGCACGGTGATCCACGCAAGCGGCGAACCCGGTCGCATGAAGCTCGACGCGGAAGTGCGGCGCTCGACGATCTCCGAGTTCCAGCGCGGCGGCACTGTGGTCGTCGTCAACGCGGCGATCCGCCTGCAACCCGAGGAAATCACGGCGCGCGCCCTGACCGCTCTCGGCGGCCGCGATTACAGCTTGCTGTTCAACAACTGCGAGCACTTCGCGCGCTGGTGCGAAACCGGTGAAGCGTCGAGTCGGCAGGTAGACAGCTTCGCCCTGGCGGGAGCGGCGGCGGGAGTCGGCGCACGCGTACTGCTCGGTGCGGCGACGCGGCGGGTTGGCGCCTCGATGGCGCTGGCGGTGCTGCCGGTGGCCGTACCGATTTCGACAACGTTGGCAATTGCCGGACTCGCGGTGGCAGTGAGTTCGCGCCTGCGCCGACCCGGCGGTCGCGGCACGCCGCGACGTTTATCCACCGTCGCCGATTCGCCAACCTGACAAGGGCCGGATTCCTTCGTGGTCTTTGTGCCCTTCGTGCTGAAAGTCTCTTGTCGCAATGAGGCTAAGCTCGACGTGCGCGCACGATCCACGTCGAGCCGCGCATGAACAAGCCGTTCTCGTCGATATAGGGCTGCAGCGCCGCCTCGATCGATTCGCTGACCCGCGCCTGGAGATCCGGCGCCGCCTCGCCGAGCAGTCGGCTGGTCGGGCCCATTTGCATGACGATGCGCACGATCTCTTCGAGCGGGCGCCCCTTGCCGATTTGCAGTGAGCTATCGTGTCGATCCACCTCGATGCCGGCGAAGCCAGCCGTGCTCAGGATCCGCCGCACCCGATCGCCATCGGCAAAGGCAAACGGGCCGGGTGCGTTCGGGTCGGGAATCTGCGGCAGCGGCAAGTGTTCGAGCGCGGCGCGCAGGGGAACGATCATCCACTCGTTCTGATCGATGCTTCTCCAGCAGATGAAGGACAAAACGCCTTCGTTCCGCAAGGCGCTGCGTAAGTTGGCGAACGCCTGCTCAGGGTCGGCGAAGAACATCACGCCAAAGCGCGAGAAGACGGCGTCGAAGCGTTCCTGGAAGGAATGCACCTGCGCATCCGCCTGCTGGAACGTCACGTTGTCTAAGCCGTTGTCTCGCGCTGCCTGTTGGGCGCGATGCAACATTGGCGCCGATAGGTCAACGCCGACGACCGCGCCACCCGCACCGACGCGGCGCGCCAACTGGATCGTCGTAGTGCCGCAACCGCAGCCGACGTCGAGGACGGTCGCACCCTCGATGGGACCCAGTCGGTCCATCGCCTCTGTACCGAGATCCTGCAGCTGGGCATCGATGAAGGACTGCAACTCGACCCACTTCGGACCCGCCTGCTTGTCCCAGTACTCCGCTTGTTCCTCATTGGCCAAACTTTCCACGTTACTTATCCACTTCGTCGCTGTGTTTCAGCGATACCGAGTTCATGCAGTACCGCTGCCCCGTCGGAGCCGGGCCATCGGGAAAGACGTGTCCGAGATGCGCATCGCATGCGGCACAGAGTACTTCGACACGGTGCGCACCGTGACTGCGGTCGTCTTCGGTGCGCACGGCGTCGCTCGCCAAGGGTGCGGTAAAGCTCGGCCAACCGGTACCCGAATCGAACTTCGCCTCGGAAGAGAACAAGGGGCTGCCACAGCAGGTGCAGTGGTAGACACCGGGTTTCTTGAAGTCGTTGTACTTGCCGGTGAAGGCGCGCTCGGTCCCCTTCTGGCGACAGACCTCGTACTCCTCGGGGGAGAGCACTTGCCGCCACTCGCCATCACTCTTCTCGATCTTGTCGTTCGGCATCCTCAGCCCTCCTGCATCGTCATGGATTCAGCGACCGACTCCTCGACCGGAAACCGAGGGGTCGAGCGCAACCGGCGCCATAGTTGTTTGACGTCTCGCGGCAAGGCCGCCGCATAAATGATGAACCCCGGCAGCGTCGCAAAGGTTCGCTCAGCGGCGACGTATACCGGATCCCGCCGCAAGGCGCCCTGTTCACGCACCGGCGGCGCTTCGCCGGTACCGGCGCGGTAGGATCGGACGAAGGCCAACAAACGACCGTGGTAGTCGGGATCCTCGACGATCGCGCCGATCGTCTCCCGGCGTGGATGGCGCCCGCAAACCATCGCCTCGACCTGCGCCTCGAGCTCGTCGAGACCATCGTCGAACATTTCAAGAATCTGAAGGTCGTAGATAGGGTTCAGGTGCACCACCTGCATGACGTGGCCGATGATCGTGTCGCGGTCCGAGTAGAACCCCGTCGGGTCGATCATCGAGACCGGATCGTCGAGAACGCGGAGAAGCTGGTGAAAACCGAAATGAATTCCTTTCGACTCATAGTACTCGCGCGAAGCCGGTTCGATGACGAAGCGCAGCATATCGAGCCCGCCGAAGAAGAGCTGCCAGCGATTCGGCCGCACCGCGATCCGCCCAGCCTGCGTCAGGCGATCGAGACGCCGGTTCAGCTCGCGGGGATCGGCATAGATGATCGCCGTACGCCCGATGCGCGCCAGTTTTCCGGCAATCTGCACCGGGCCGCCGAGAGCGGCGCGAACCAACTGCAACGGACTCGCGCGAAGTCGAAGCGGAACCCCTGCCTCCATGTGCCCGGCAGGCTAGCAGCCAAACCCCCCCGCGCGGAAGCCCCGTGCCGACGGTGGTGCGGCACCCGGGCGATCGGTGTAGTCTCGCAGTCGTGGATCCGATGCCGCGAGATGCGATCACCCCCGGCAGTGTGATCGTCTTTTACGACGGGGTGTGCGGCTTCTGTAATCGAACCGTTCGCTTCATCGCCCAGCGGGACAGGCGGGATCGGTTTCGCTTTGCTCCCCTGCAAAGCCCGTTCGCCCAGGAGCTGCTACTCCTCGGGCACGACGCCAATCCCGGCGATCTGGACACGATGTACGTGCTGGTCGACTACGGACTGCCGTCCGAGCGGGTCTACTCCCGGGCGCAGGGGGTCCTGCGGGTCTTCCTCGAACTGGGAGGACTGTGGAACTTGTTCAGGATTCTAACCGTCCTACCGGATGCGGTTCTCGATTGGGCTTACGCGCTCCTGGCCAAGCACCGCTACCGGATCTTCGGCCGACACGACCAATGTCCGATTCCACCGCCGGAAACGCGGTGTAAATTCGTCGACACGGATGCGTAGGGGATTCGACTGCGCTGGACGCGGCATGGAACTGAAGAAGTCTACTGAAGATTTCACCCCCGCTGCCAGAGACACTGAGAGGTGAGCGACAAGGTCGTGATTCTGCCACGCCGCCTATCTCGCCTGCCTGTTGGTCGCTCGCGTCTTGTTTCGCGCCCGCGGTTGAACCTCGAGCGAGAGCGTCACCACGTCGTCCGCGGTCGAAACCGCCACATCCGCCATCTCCAGGTGGCGATAGGAAGGGCTCTTGATCGTCAAGCGGTACTGGTTGACGGGCAGGCCCGCGAGCCAGGCGTAGCCGTCGGCGTTGGTGAAGTTGCGCAAGGAAACGAGCGGCGCGCGGGCCCGCGCCCGCACGTGGGCGTTGGCGACCGGGGCCCCGCTGGCCGCGTCGACGACGCGGACGACGATGCGGCCGCCGACCGGAACCCCGGGCGGTGCATCACTGTAGGTGCCGGTGATCGGGAACCATACGCCGCTGGTCAGGGAGATTGACGGAACCTTCGGCTTCGCGTCCCAGAACATTTCTCCCATGCGCAGCCCCGGTCGAATTTTCGCTTCGTCTGGAATCCTCGGTCCGAGAACAACCCAGCCGTCGGCGTCCGCGCTGACGACTTGCGCCGTACTCCCCTTGCCGTACTCGAGCTGCGCACCGGCGGCGGGCAATCCAAACGGGTCGGCCACCCTGATGACGATCTCGGCGCCGTCCAGCGGCCGCAACAGCTGCCCCAGGTGATCGTCAGCGCGTTGGCGCATCGCCCGTACCCGTTCGCGTTGATCCGCCGCCAGGTCGGTCGACTCGAAGGGGTCTTCGCGGATCTGGTATAGCTCTTCCCGTCCGTTGGCTCGGCGAACATAGCGCCACGGCAAGTCGAGCACGGTGTCGCCGCCACTGTGCGTGATGATCGCACTTCGACTCATCGGCGGTCCGCCCTCGAGTCGCCTGCGCAGGTCGGCCCCGACGCTGTCGAAGGGCAGACGCGCGCCGGCAACATAGCCGAAGATCGTCGCGACGATGTCGCTGGTCAGAATCAAGTCGTCGTGCTGGGCCGGCGTCATTCCCTGCAGCCCGGAAAAGATAACCGGCGTGCGAATGCCGAGATCGGATAGCGTGCCCGCGGCGGGACCCTTGCCGCCCAGGCTCGGCAAGTCGGCGCCCAGTCCATTGTCGGAGACGTAAATGATCAGCGTGTCGTCGCGCAGTCCGCGCCCGTCCAATTCGCCGAGTAATTCACCGAGAAACTCATCGAACCATCGAATGTTGGACAAGTGGTTTACTTCGGGTTCGGCCAAGCCGATCTCTTCAAACGGCGCCCGGTATTCCTGCGGCGCGTCGTACGGAGGGTGTGGCAGCATCGGCGCCACCCAGGCAAAGAACGGACGGTCCCCCGCTTCGTCGAGGAACATGCGCCAGGGTTCCAACGCCGGGCAGGGAACCTTCGCGTCGCCGGTCGAGCCGCAGTACTTCGCAGTCCAGCCGCGGCGGCCAAACGAGCGGCCGAACTCGCCGCCGGACATTCCATGGGTGAAACCGGCCGCTACGAAGTTCCCCTCCCACAGCCTGCCGCCCTGCCACGAAAGGTAACCGTGTCTCCGCAACTCCCGCGGCACGGTGCGAAAGTAGCGCGACGGACTGCCGCGGCCGAAGCGACCAAGCGGCCGCACCTCTTTCACCCGATCGCGGCGATCCT
Organism: Thermodesulfobacteriota bacterium; assembly: GCA_041743795.1. GTDB lineage: Bacteria > Desulfobacterota > Binatia > HRBIN30 > CADEER01 > CADEER01. The sequence goes on from JBGTMF010000265.1 coordinate 47,617, forward strand.
CCCACTGCACGGGATGCAGTCCGGAGGCCGAAAGCAACGTCTGCAACGAAGGCACGTCGAGCGCCGAAGTCGAATAGCCGTGGGTGAAGACGACACCGGCCGCTGCGAGTTCGTCGAGGTGTGGCGTCGGTGCAAGCGAACGCGCCGCGACCGGCCCATCCTTCGTCTGCAGGGATAGGGCACCGTCCATGAAGCCGTAGAACGGCCAGCCGTGATCGTCGCCGATCACCAAGACGATGTTGGGGCGCGCCGGCGGCGCGCCGGGTTCACTCGCTGACGCGACGGCGAGGAGAGAGATCGAGGCGAGGACACACGACAACCACGGCAACAAGAGCTTCAGCAATAGCATCGAACGACTCCGGGGAAACGCGACCAACGGATTCTCACGTCAGTCCGAACTCTTTGAAGACCGGTACCAGGTTTGGTCCCTTGCGCAGAGAATGTCCGCCGTCGACGGCGACGATCTGGCCGGTGAGCCAGCTCGCCTCGTCGGAGAGCAGGAAGGCGACGAGGGCGCTGACATCGGTCGGCCGGCCGATGCGCGAGATCGGCATCAGGCCGAGATACTCGAGGCGCGACGCCTCGGTCTCGTGCAGGATATTGGCCATCGGCGTCTCCGTCACACCCGGCTCGACGGCGTTGACGCGAATACCGTACTCGCCGAGCTCATCGGCGGCGCATTTCGTCAACATGTTGAGCCCGGCCTTGGCAACGCAGTACGGGCTCATCCACGGGTGGGTCAGCGATCCGGCGATCGATCCGATGTTGACGATGCTGCCGCCGCCGCGCGATTGCATGACACGCGCCTCGGCTTGCGTGGCGCGAAAGACGCCGGTCAGCGTAGTGTCGATGCAGCTCTGAAAATCGGCGGTCGTCGTTTTGAGAAACGAGCCGGCGGCGCCGACGCCGGCGGAATTTACCGCGACGTCGAGGCCGCCGAAGCGGTCGACCGCGGCTTCTACCGCATTCTGCACGGAAGCGTCATCGGTCACATCACAAACCACCCAGGCGGCGTCGTCACCCAGCTTCGCAGCGGCTTCCACCAAAGTATTCTCGCGCCGCGCGCAAATCATCACCTGACCACCGCCGTCGACGATCTCCTTGGCGCAGGCGAATCCGATCCCCGTGGCGCCGGCCGTGACGAAGCCCACTTTTCCCGCGAATCGCGACATCTCTCAAAGTCTCCTCTCAACGCCGCAGGTCATCGGCGATCCGATCAGGCGTACGATCGGCGAGCCACACGCGCAGGTCGGGTGAACTATCTGGGTTTCCTTCGCGCCCTGGTCTTCTTCTTGGCCGATTTTTTCACCGCCTTCGCAGGCGCTTTTCGCGACCGCGATGGCTTTTCGACCGGGCGGTCGAGCGGCGTCTGCCTGCCACCTTCGCCATGCGGTTTGCCCAGTCCTTGCATCACATCGTCGATCTGGCGGGCCACCTGCGGCGGCAGCCGGACGTTGATAAGCGGCTTCGCCGCCGGTCGTAGGCTCGACGCTTTGCGCAGCGCCTTGAAGGCGTCGCCGACCTCGCGGACGAAATCGGCGACATCGGGAACCATATCCGGATCGCAGTTGAAGCCCCAGAAGACCTTTCCCTGATAACTGACGAGGGCGATGCCAAGCCCGGTGTTGGCAAGGAGGGGCACCTGCGGGTACATCTCGAGCAACTCCGCGCCGACTGAGTAGAGGGGCATCTGCGGTCCAGGCACGTTGGTGACGATCATGTTGATCGGGCCCGACGACGCCCGCGCTCCGAGGGACATCAACTGTGCCGGCGCCCACTCGGCGGCGGCCATCAACATCTCGACCCCAAGCGCCTGCTGCGACCGCTTGAGTTCCTCCGTGCGCCGGTTGAGCTCGCGCAACTGGGCGATCGGATCGGCGCGGTCGATCGGCAGCGGTACGATCCAACTCGAGACCTTGTTGCCCAGCGTTCCGCGCTCGTCGTCGCGCCGCACGCTGACCGGCGCCGAGACGCGAAAGTCCAAACCGCCGGGCTCGACGCGGCGACGGATCATGTAGCGGCGCACCGCCCCAGTGACCGTCGCAAGGATTACGTCGTTTACCGTACAGCCGAGCGCGCGGCGCACCGCTTTCACCTCTTCGAGATCCATCACCAGCCAGTCGAGGTAGCGATGTGGTCCGAGCGGTCCATTCAGCGGCGTCGCCGAGGCGAACCGAATCGCGTAGCCAGCCAGATCGCGCAACGCCTGCAGGCGCACCATCGCGTCGTCGCGGATCGAACCAGCCTCGTCGGCCAGCGAGCGCAAGCCGCGCAGGATCTGCCAGGGCAGGGTGATTCGCCGCGCCAGGTGATCGGCGAGCAACTCCGTCGCCGTCGGCGCCGGGCGGGGAATATACGGCCGCGGTTCCGGCAGGGTCGTCTCGCGCGTCGTCGACATCATGATCTGCGCCAGGTCGACGCCTGAGCTGCCGTCGATCATACAGTGGTGAATCTTGGTGATGACGGCGAAGCGATCGGCCTCCAATCCCTCGACGACCCAGAACTCCCACAGCGGTTTGGCGCGGTCCAACTGCTGCGCCATGATTCGGCCGGCGAGTTTCTTCAATTGTTCGCGCGAACCCGGCCGCGGCAAGCTGGTGTGGCGCACGTGGTAGTCGAGATCGAAGTTGGCGTCGTCGACCCAAACGGGATGGTTGGCCAGCGGGATCCACTGCAAGACCTGGCGATACCGGGGGATGAGGTGCAGTACCGACTCGATCGACCTTCGCATCTTGTCGAAGTCGATCCCGCCCTCCGCCGTTCGCAGCGGCCCGGCGTCGTAGATCTGCGTCGCCGCGACGTGCATATGCACGTTCGGCTGTTCCAATAGGAGAAACGAGTTGTCCTGCGCCGATAGACGCTCGTATGCGTAACGCGGCATGAAGTGTCTCCTGTTGCCGACCGGAACCCGAGCGCTAACAGCAGCGCGGGCGATGCGGGAACACCGGTGGCCGACACCTATGCCATGACTGAACGCCGCGTGAAAGACGGGCCGGGCGCGATCCGTGATGAACCGCGATTCAGGAAACTGAGTTGAAGGTCCGGCGCCGTTGCGACGATCGGCTGGGTGGTCTAACGCTACGTGTTATCCCCATCTTGGCTGCCCCGAGTCGGCGGCCCCGGAACACGCCAGCCAAAGGACGACACCCATGCACACGGAACTCTGCGACAAGCTCGGTATCGAACTGCCCATCTTCGCCTTCACTCACTGCCGCGATGTCGTCGCCGCGGTGAGCCAGGCGGGCGGGTTTGGCGTCCTCGGCGCCGTCGGCTTCACACCGGAGCAGCTCGAGGTCGAGTGCAAGTGGATCGACGAACACGTCGGCGACCGGCCCTACGGCGTCGACATCGTCATCCCCGGAAAATACGAGGGGATGGACGAGTTGGACCCGGCCAAGCTGGAGGAACAGCTCAAGGCGTTGGTGCCGCAGAAGCACCGCGACTTCGCCGCCAAACTGCTTGCCGACCACGGCGTGCCGCCGATGCCCGCGGACGAGAAGCATCACGAGCTGCTCGGCTGGACGGCGGCCACCGCATCGCCCCAGGTCGACGTCGCCCTCCAACACGACAAGGTGCGGCTGATCGCCAACGCGCTCGGCACGCCTCCCGACGACGTCATCGAGAAGATCCACAAGGCCGGCCGGCTGGTCTCAGCCTTGTGCGGCCGCCCGGAACAGGCGCTCAAACACAAAGCGGCCGGCATCGACATCGTCATCGCGCAGGGCTACGAGGGCGGCGGCCACACCGGCGAGATCGGCAGCGTCGTCTTGTGGCCGCAGGTGATCAAGGCGGTGGCGCCGACGCCGGTGCTCGCCGCCGGCGGGAT
>JBGTMF010000266.1:0-2718 GCA_041743795.1 Thermodesulfobacteriota bacterium
CTTCCGGAAACTGCAGCGGCAGATTGAACGAATGCTGCGTGCTTCCCTCCGCGACGCTCCGTGGACCGAGGAAGCCGAGACTTCAAGGAAAGTGAGGAAACGTTGACCTCGCCGAGCGCGGAACTTGTGGGTAATTGAAAGGACGGTTGGACGCTTACGGCTGCGTTGTGAAATCCTCGACAAAAGTCACGACTTTGCGTCCGGTTTCGCGCCTTGCCCTGACGCCGAAATCCTCATTTTCGCAGTCGCGCCTGTCTTTCAACGGACTGTTGAGTTTCGCCATGGGTGGATCGAGCAAACCTGTGGGCTGCAACGGGCAGTGAATCCCGAGCAGGCTCCAAAAGTAAAGCTATACGACCAATTCTAGGTCGAGTGTGTGCGGATGCGATCGGCGGGAGCGTATCGAAATTGGGAGTTACTCCAACCGCACAGGCCCCCAGAGCCGTATGCGAGGAACGTTCAGATCCGCTCCGTGAAAATTGCTTCCCTCAATCTCGCCAAGGGGTTGAACCTTCCACAGGCGTGTCGTATCGACCGGGGAACCAGTCCTATTCGAGAGGGACTCCGGCAGTGTGCGCGATCTTCAGAAACACGTGACTGAGCTTCGCTTGACGGTTGCGACGAACGCTGGCGCACAGACCGCGACCGCTTGGTGGGCGACCGTTGTGGCGGCACTCATCGCTGCGTGGCTCGGCCTAACTTCAATCTGGCATATCCCATCTCTGGTCCGGCAGACTGCCAGCGGGAAGGCACAGCGAGAGGCCGAATCTGCGGCCCAGGAGGCGAAAGCAAACGCCACGGCGATCGCGGGATTGAGGGAGAGCTTTGCCGATGCTGCAGGGCCTATCCGTGATGGTCGTGAGGGCTGCTTCGCTCTCGGCGAAGCCCAGGTGTGTTGGGGAACAAAGACGATCACGGCGCGCAACAGCAGCAACAGGCAAGTCATAGATTTCGATTTTTCGTACAAGGAATTTGCTGCGCCACCGTCGATCGCGACCGGCATCATCCCCGGAGGGACGGGGTAAACCGATGGCCACGCGTGTCCGTTCGGCATCTATCAGAAACTTCCGGAGGTCACCCGATTCCACGGTAACGCGGTTCTTGTCGCCGACGTCGATTCCCGATGCGACAACACGCCAGTCGAGGTGTCATATGTCGCTATCGGAAAGCGGGCTCCACAAGGTGCATCTCAGCAGCCATAGTTCAGTGATTCCACAGCGGGACGGAAAATTCTTGTTGCTCGCATTCGGAGCCTAACAATGCTCGATTCCGTCAACGCGGGCCAGGTGTCCGGTCTTGAGTCGCCGGCGGAATGACGGGGCGCGTCCAGCCACGAGTGGTACGAGGCGAGCGCCCCGCGGGGAGGCGGGCGGCGAGAGGAGGCCGGGCGGGTGACGCTTGGCTGACGGTCAAGGTCGCGCTACAGGTGCCCCTCACCCAACTAATGACAAGACGCTGTTTGCAGAGGTGATTGAGATGGCGACGTTCGTTCTCGTCCATGGTGCGTTCGGCAGCCCCGCCGAGTTGGTGCCGGTGATTCCCTTGCTCGAGGCGCTCGGTCACCGTGCCATTGCCGTCGACCTGCCGTGCGTGGACCCGGCGGCGACACTTGACGACTACGCCAGGACGGTGGTCGAGGCGATGGCCGGGATCGAAGGGCCGGTCGTGGTCGTCGGCCATTCGGCGGGCGGCGCGACGATCTCGCTCGTGCCCGGCCGGACCCACGTCGACCGGCTGGTCTACGTGACGGCGGTCGTTCCCGAGCCGGGGCGCTCGATCACAGACATCGTTGGCGCTGGCGTTCGCGAGACGATGCTGTCGGTCTCACATGACGACGGCAACGGCTGCCGGTCGTTTGACATGGAGATGCTGGCCTCGCTCGCGCCACAGGAGGAGCGGGTGGGTTATCTTGCCTTCCTCAGAGCCACGCAGCGCCCCCAAGGCTGGGCAGCGTTGGAGCAGCCGTGGCCCGACCGGTCACTTCCCGACGTGCCCCGCACCTACGTGCTCTGCACGGAGGACAAGATCATACCGCCCGCGAAGCAGCGCGAGATGGCGGCGCGCCTGGGCGTGGAGCCCATCGAGATTGCCTCCGATCATGCGGTCTTCTCCCTCCGGCCCCGCGAGCTCGCCGCGGTGTTAACGGCGCAGGACCGATCCACGTGAGCTCCCAGGATTCGGAAGCTCTCTTTCGCAGACGTTAGACCGACATGAAGAAGATTGCGGTGATCGATTACGATCACACATGGCCGGTTGTCTTCGAGACTCTGCGTGCCCGACTGGAGACGGCGCTCGATGAAGTGGCCACCGCGATCGAACACGTTGGCAGCACAGCGGTGCCAGGCCTGGCGGCCAAACCTATCATCGACGTCGATGTAGTCGTTCGGACGCCATCCGATGTTCCTGTCGCCATTGCTCAACTTGCGACGCTTGGATACGAGCATCGAGGCCAGCTAGGAATCAAGGGGCGCGAGGCCTTCAAGGCGCCGGGCTCCCTTCCCCAGCACCACCTATATCTGTGCGTCGAGGGTAACCTGGCACTGGCCAACCATTTGGCCGTTCGCGACTACCTGCGGCCGAGGCCCGAGCTCGCCGCCGAATATGGGGCGCTCAAGAAGCGCCTGGCTGCGGCCCTTCCCCAAGGTAGCGACGGCTACACCGCGGGCAAGACCCGGTTTCTACTAGACGTCCTGCGGCAGGCCGGTCTGACCGGTGAGC
>JBGTMF010000267.1:0-44166 GCA_041743795.1 Thermodesulfobacteriota bacterium
GCGCAAACTGCTGCGCGAGGCCGCCGGCATCGAAGTGCTCGCCTGGGTTGCGCAGGTGCACACCATCGCCGCGACCGTCGACCCGTCGGCGGTGACGCTGGGCGACGTCGAGAGCAACATTGTCCGCTGCCCCGATCAGGCGGCGGCGACGGCGATGATCGAGCGCATCGATCAGGCGCGAGCCGACGGCGATTCGCTCGGTGGCGTCGTCGAATGCGTCTGCCGCAAGGTTCCTCCCGGGCTGGGCGAACCCGTGTTCGACAAGCTCGAAGCCGAACTGGCGCGCGGCATGATGTCGTTGCCCGCGTCGAAGGGGTTCGAGATCGGCAGTGGTTTCGCCGGCGTTGCGATGACCGGCATCGAACACAACGACCCATTCGTGATGGATGGGGACCGCGTCCGCACGACGTCCAACCGCTCTGGCGGAGTTCAGGGCGGCATCAGCAACGGCGAGGACATCGTTTTTCGCATCGCCTTCAAACCGACTGCGACGATCCGCAAGGCACAGTCCACCGTCGACAGTAGCGGCCAAGCCCAGGTGCTCGAGGCACAGGGCAGACACGACCCCTGCGTCCTGCCACGCGCGGTGCCGATGGTCGAGGCGATGGCCCTTCTCGTTCTGGCTGACCATTACTTGCGCCAACGAGCGCAGCGTCTGGAGATCGGAGAGGGGAATGGAGGGTGAAGGGGGGGCGATGCGGGCGGCGATCCTCAGCACAGGCGACGAGCTGACGACCGGCCGGACGCTCGACACCAACGCCAACTTCATCGCCGACCAGTTGCTCGCGTGCGGTTTCGATGTCACGGCGATGATGACCGTCGGCGACTTCCCAGAGCGCATCGCCGAGGCCTGGCGCACACTATTCGAGTGCGCGGACATCATAGTCTCCACCGGCGGGCTGGGTCCGACCGCCGACGATCTCACCACCGAGACGGTGGCCCACGTCATCGGCCGGCCTCTCGTAAGCGATGCCGCCACCGCCAAGCGGATCCGCGATCTCTTTGCGTCGATGGGCCGCTCGATGCCGGAGAACAACCTCAAGCAGGCGCTGTTCCCCGAGGGCTCCGTCATCCTGCGCAACGACCTCGGCACGGCACCGGGCTTTCGCTTCGAGTTGGAAACGGCCGCGGGCGTCCGACACGGCGTGGTGATGCCGGGAGTTCCGCGCGAGATGAAACACATCCTCGCCGAGGAAGTACTGCCTTGGCTGCGCTCGCTTCGCGCCGGCGACAGCGAGTGGCGCAGTCACACATTCCAGACGTTCGGAATCAGTGAGTCGGCGCTCGACGAGATGGTCGCCGGCGTCCTCGACAGCAAAACCACACGCCTCGCCTTCCGCGCCGCCTTCCCGCAGATCTCCGTTCGGGTCACCGTTCACGGCCCGCCTGCCGAGTTGGACGCCCGCCTGGGACAAGCCGCGGCGGCGATCCGCGAACGACTCGGAGAGTTCTGCTATGGCGAGGGCGACACAACGATGGAGGAGGAAGTCGGCCGCCTGCTGTCGGCGTCCGGGGCGACGGTGGCTGTCGCCGAGTCATGCACCGGCGGGCTGATCGGCCACCGCCTGACCAATGTCCCCGGCAGCTCGGCCTATGTTCTCGGCGGAGTGGTCGCCTACTCGAATACGCTGAAGGAATCCGCGCTCGGCGTCGCCCGCGAGACGCTAGACCGGCTCGGCGCCGTCAGCACGGAGGTCGCCGAGGAGATGGCACGCGGCGCGCGACACAACAGCGGCGCTGACTTTGCCATCGCCACGACCGGAATCGCCGGCCCGGGCGGTGGCACCGCGGAAAAGCCGGTCGGCACCGTCTGCATCGCGCTCGACCAGGCGGCGGGTACGCACTCGCACCGCTACCAACTCTGGGGCAATCGCGAGTGGGTGAAATTGCTGACTTCGCAGATCGCCCTCGACTGGATTCGCCGCGCGGCGCTCGGCCAGGACCCCACCCGCTCGTCGGTACTCAAGAAGTGAACAGCCTGCGGCTCGACGCGGAGCCGCAGGCAACACGGTTTTCGCCTCATGTAAAGAGCAGGCTCATGCCTGCGCGCCATGGCGATTTGCGCGGCGATGGTGCAGGCTGTACGAACTCACGGATGATGGAGATGGGAGAACGACATGGCAGCAGCGCCTGACTCAAATCGCGAACGCGCGCTCGACCTCGCGGTTAGCCAGATCGAGAAGCAATTCGGCAAGGGCTCGATCATGAAACTCGGTGCCGAGTACACGGTGCAACGTCTGCCGGTCGTATCGACCGGATCGATCGGCCTCGACATCGCGCTCGGAGTCGGCGGACTGCCACGTGGACGTGTCGTCGAGATCTACGGCCCGGAGTCCTCGGGAAAGACGACCCTCGCCCTGCACGCGATCGCCAGCGCGCAGAAGTTGGGTGGTGTCTGCGCCTTCGTCGACGCCGAGCACGCCCTCGACGTCAGCTACGCGCAGAAACTCGGCGTACGAACCGAAGACCTCTTGATTTCTCAGCCCGACAACGGCGAGCAGGCGCTCGAGATCGCCGAGACTCTGGTGCGCAGCGGCGCCATCGACGTGCTGGTCGTCGACTCCGTCGCCGCTCTGGTACCGCGCGCCGAGATCGAGGGCGAGATGGGCGAGCCGCAGATGGGCTTGCAGGCACGCCTGATGTCGCAGGCCCTGCGCAAGCTGACGGGAACCATTTCGCGCTCGCATACCATCATGATCTTCATCAACCAGATCCGCATGAAGATCGGCGTCATGTTCGGCAGCCCGGAGACCACCACCGGCGGCAACGCCCTCAAGTTCTACGCCTCGGTGCGCCTCGACATCCGCCGCATCGGCGCCATCAAGCAGGGCGACGCAACCGTCGGCAACCGCACCCGGGTCAAGATTGTGAAGAATAAAGTGGCGCCTCCGTTCAAAGAAGCAGAGTTCGACATACTATATGGTGTGGGAATCTCTAGGGAAGGCGAGCTACTCGATATTGGCACGGATCGTGGACTAGTTGAGAAGAGTGGGGCTTGGTACTCGTACGATGGTGATCGAATCGGCCAAGGGCGGGAGAACGCCAAGGAATACCTGCGCGCCAACCCCGAGGCCGCGGAGCGGCTCGACCGACAGATTCGCGAACAGCTCGGCTTGGCCGATGCCGAGGTGGCATCGCCCGAGCCGGCAACGGAATAGTCGATCGGCGTCCGTTCCCTCCAGAGTAGCGACTTCCGAACGGGCCCCGAGCATTTCAGCGGAGGTGGCCGAATGATGGAGTTCGACGAAATCCTCAAGGAGGGCGTTCGCCACGGAGCCTCCGACATTCTGCTCAAAGTCGGCGTACCACCTGCCTTCCGCATCCGCTCCGACCTGCTTCCTTTGGAGGTCGCCGAGACTCTCGATCCCCTGACGCTGGAGAGTTATGCGCGGCAGGTAACCACCGATGCGCAGTGGGAGCGGCTCAAACAGGAGCGCCAACTCGACACCGCCTACGACCACGGCGACCTCGGCCGCTTCCGCCTCAACATTTTTCGCCAGAGACGCCACTTGAGCATGGTGATCCGCGTCATCGCCGCCGAGATCCGCAGTGTTGCCGAACTCGCCCTGCCGCCGGTCATCGATTCCTTGGCATCCGAACGGCGCGGTCTGATTCTCGTCACCGGCACGACCGGCAGCGGAAAGAGCACGACGCTGGCGGCGATGATCGATCACATCAACCGCACCCGGCAGGCGCACATCATCACCATCGAAGACCCGATCGAGTACCTCCACCGCGACCGCCTGAGCTTCGTCAACCAACGGGAGATCGGCGACGATGCGCTCGACTTCCCCGGTGCGCTGAAGGCGGCGCTGCGGCAGAACCCGGACGTCATCCTGGTCGGCGAAATGCGTGACCTGACGACCATCGAGACGGCGATTACCGCCGCCGAGACCGGTCACCTGGTGATGAGCACGCTGCACACTCTCGACGCCCGCGAAACCGTCACCCGCGTCATCAGCGCCTTCCCCGAACACCAACGCGACCAGGCACGCCTGATCCTCGCCAACATTCTGCGCGGCGTCGTCAGCCAGCGGCTGATCCCGCGCGCCGACGGCGCGGGAATGGTGCCGTCGGTCGAGGTACTTGTGTCCAGCGCACGCGTCTCCGAACACATCGCCGACAAGCAGAAGACACGGGATCTGAACGAAGTCATCGCCCAGGGATTCACGACCTACGGCATGCAGACCTTCGACCAATCGCTCATGCAGCTTTTTCGCAACGGCCTGATCACCTTCGAGGACGCGATGGCGAACTGCAGCAACCCCAACGATTTCGAGCTCAAAATCCGCGGCATAGCCTCGACCAGCGACGCCCGCTGGGAGAACTTCGACGACACAGGCACCGGCGACTCGGAAAGCGACCAGGGCAAGCTCGATATCGAAAGATTCTGATCCCGGGGCCCCCGCAAAGTGTGGGCTGCGGCTGTAACCGTTCTCGTCGGTCGGTAAATTCTACCTGCCGTCAAGCCATCACGGCGCCAGCGGCTTACCTCGGCAACCCGACCAGCATGGCACGATGCTTGCTTTTCCTTCTGATCACACCAAGAAGGAGGCAGTCATGTTGCATTGGGCTTTGACGTTCTTTGTCGTCGCATTGATCGCGGGAGTGCTCGGCTTCGGTGGCATCGCCGGCGCGGCATCGGGTATTGCGCAGGTCTTGTTTACTCTCTTCGTGATCCTGTTTGTGGTATCGCTCCTGGTGGGTTTGGTCCGCGGCAGACCACCGGTCTGACGAGCCCCCACCCATCGATAGCGAGGAGGATCGGACCATGATCGAGTGTGTACGTACGGCAATCATCGCTGCATCGTTCGCCCTGGCATTCGCCACGGGATGCGAGAAGGAAGGACCAGCCGAGCGCGCCGGCAGGAACGTCGATGAAGCGTTCGAGGATGTCAGCGACGCAGTGGACGACGCCGGGGAAAAGGCGCGGCGCGCGGTGAACTGATGACCGACACGCCGTTGCAGACCGATCAGCCTGCGGGAATCGCCGACACGGCGGTGCGAGTCATCGAGGCGGGGCAGCGGGTGCTACTCGACCGCTTCGATCTCGCCCGCTTTGATGTCGCGCAGCTGGTCGTGCACGGCGCACGGGCCGCGGCGGCGGTTGCCGCCGCGGTCGTGTTACTCACGGGTGCGTGGTTCGCGGTGATCGCCGCCGCCGCCTTGCACTTGCATGGCGCGTTGGCCGTATCGCTACCAGCAGGCCTGTTGCTCGTCGCATTGGTTTCAGCGCTGATCGGCATCGCAATCCTTGCCGGTGCGATGCGACGCATCTCCGCCCTCGAGCCCACGGTACCTGGATTGGCCAGCGATGACGGCCGATGAACAGCGCGCCCAGCTACTCGAGCGGGCTCGGCGACACGAGCGACAGCTGCAAAGTGCGGTTGCCGACCTCAACGGCGCGGTGCGGCGGCCGTTCGAACTGCCGGACCGGTTGCGCGAGCGGGTCGGCGCAAACCCGCTTCCCTGGACAATCAGCGCGCTGTTGATTGGATTCTGGCTCGGAAGCCGACGCGGCGAACAGGAGGAGTCGTGAGCAACTTGCAAGCTGTCGAGACCGATTCGCGATACGACGAGTTCGCCAACGTGCACAGCGAGTTGGCGGAATTCACCCGCCACCTGACCGGCATGGTTCGCGACCGCCCACTCGCCGCGATGACGGTCGCCCTGGCAGCGGGCTTCGTCGTCGGCCGCATAGTTCGCAGCTGAGGAGGCGAGAATGTCTAGCGAAACGTCGAAAGCGAAGAGATCGAAGGCGGCTGCCGGCAGTAACGGGCATGGTTCGATCGACGAGATCTCGCACCAGACGCAGCGCTTGAGCGCCGAGCTGGAAGAGCTCGGCAACACGACGCAGGCGCTCGTCGATAGCGTTGGCGCGCTGCTGCGCGACCAGCTGCGCCGCCGGCCTTACACCATGCTCGCCACCGCGGCGGGAGTCGGCTACGTGCTCGGCGGTGGCTTGTCGCTCGGGCTGGCGCGCGCCGCGGTGATGATGGGAGGTCGGCTGATGCTGGGAAACGCCGTCGCGCGCGTCGTCAACAGCGCTACCGAGCCGCGCGGGTCTCGCGGCGCCACAGATCCAACGGAAAGGGAGATTCGCCATGGAGTTCGGAAAGATCGCCGGCAACCTGCCGACGGCTGAAGAAATTGTTCGCGCCCTCGGTCTGCAAGCAAGTCAGCGAAACACCAGCAGTGACATCGTTCCCAGCGTGGCGTTGTTCGGCGCCGGACTATTGGTCGGCGCCGGCTTGGCCCTGCTCCTGGCACCTTCGAGCGGGCGTGATCTGCGAGAGGGAATCGTCGAACGGGCCGGCGAACTGAGCGACGATCTCACCGATCGGGTTGGCGCACTGCGCGACAGCGTCGCTGCCGACGACGCCGATCTCGAGACGAGTGAATGAACGGGGTGAGGCGCGTCGGCGCGGTATCCGCCACGGCATGACGGAAGGGGACGAGGAGACTGCGCCATCATCGCCACCGGACGACGGCATCGTCGCCCCGGCGGCGATGATGGCGGCCGCAGTCGGGACAGGCGACCGGCGCCGCGGCGTGTCAAACGTGGTGAGCGTTGCAACGGTCGGACTGTTCGCATTGGCGGTGTTGTACACGTTGTATATCGCCCGAGTGCTGATTCTCCCGATCGTCCTCGCCGTCTTCCTCAGTTTCATTCTCTGGCCGCTGGTGCGCGGGTTGCGCCGGCTGTATGTACCCGAGGCGCTGGGGGCGCTACTGGTACTGACCACCCTGACCGCCTCATTCGGCTACGGAATCTACGCACTGTCCGGGCCGGCGGCGAGTTGGTTGGAATCGGCGCCGCAAGCGCTGTACCGCATCGAGTTGCGTCTGCGTACAGTGAAGCAGACCGTCGAAGACGTGGAAGCGGCGACCAACCGGGTCGAGGAGATCGCCAGCGGCAGCGACGACCCAAAACGGCAAGAGGTCACGCTGCGTGGACCGAGCCTGGTCTCGCTCATGTGGACAAATGCCGGTGGGATCATCGCCAGCTGTTTCATCATCCTCGTCCTCGCCTTCTTCTTGCTCGCCTCCGGTGATCTGTTCTTGAACAAATGCCTGCGCGTACTGCCTACCCGCCGTGACCGCTACATGCTGCTGGCGATGGCACGCGAGTTACAGGACACCATCTCCGGCTATCTCCTCACCGTGACACTGATCAATGCCGCCCTCGGCGTCGCGGTGGGTGTCGCCATGGCATTGTGCGGGCTGCCCAACGCGGTCCTATGGGGAGTGATGGCGGCGACTTTCAATTTCGTCCCGTATATAGGCTCCGCCGTCGGTATCACATGCGTGGCGGCCGCCTCGTTGATCACCTTCGACACACTCTCGCAGGCGATCACGCCACCCGCGGTCTACCTGATGCTGACCACTCTCGAAGCCTACCTGCTGACGCCGGCGGTGCTGTCGCGGCGCTTTACACTCAACCCACTGGTGGTACTGGTCAGCCTGTTGTTCTGGGGTTGGATCTGGGGCGTGCCAGGCGCGCTTCTCGCCATGCCGATCATCGTCACCTTGCGGATCGTCTGCGATTACGTGCCATCGCTGGCAACGATCGGGGAGTTTCTCTCCAATTGACGACTGCGAATTGGAGATCTCAGCTTGCTGGAAAAGCTGAGGCGCCACCCCCCGGGAACGGGGAGCGGCGCCTCTTTCGCGAAGAGTCGAGGGCGGGTCGACTCAGCGCGAAGCGTGACGGTCGACCTGCAGGGAGTCGACCACCGAACGAACGCCGTCAGTGGCGCGGGCGATGGTCAGCGCATGCAGGCGCGCCCTTTGACTTTCGACGGTTCCGCTCAGTCGAACCGTTCCGTCGCTAACTTCGACGGCGAGGTTGTCGCCGATGTCGGGATCCTTCGCGAGGCGTTCGATGACGCGCTCCTGGATTTCCGAGTCTTTTGCAGCCACACGCTCCTGGTCCGAATGCGCGACGACCGCAAGTTCGTTCTCCACCCGCACGACGCCGGTTACAGCGCTCGCTTCCTCTTCGGCGGCGCGACGAGCAGCGTCACTCGGGACGGTGCCGAACAAGGTGACGATCCCATCGCGGGTATCGACGTTGATGTCGAACGCCGGAGTCATCGTGTTGGCCATCAGGCGGACCTTGGCGGCACTGGTGATCCAAGCGTCGGTCACCGAACCGGCGACCGCGGAACTGCCGCCGTCGACCTTGTCGGCGGCCTGCTTTCCGGCCGAGGCGACACCATCGACCGTCGCGCGACCCGCGTCGACTATCGCATCACCGGTCTTCCGAGCCGCATCGCCGATCGCCGACCCGGCCTGCTTGGCGCCGTCTTTCGTGTCCCGCCAGATCTCGGCGTCGGTCAGCGCGTCAGGACCCTGGATCTGACTGGCGACACGACGGACGCCCGGTGTTGCCCGCGCAACTTCGATGGCCCGCAGGTGGTCGCTGAGCGTAGCGGCCGTGCCGGACAGCAAGACGACGCCGTCGTTCACCGACGTCACATTGATGTCGCTATCTTCGAGCGCCTGATCGCGATCGAGAGCCGAATCGACACGCTCCTGGATCTTTTCGTCAGCGACCGCCACCTCGTCTTGGATTGTCGGCGCCACGACCGTCAACAGGTTGCGCAACTCGCGCACGCCGGTCACCGCTTTCGACGCCTCTTCCGCCTTCGATTTCTCTGCGGTAGAGCCAACCGTGCCGTGCAATGTGACACGCCCGTCGATGGTATCGACGTTGATCGCCGTACCGGAAATGCCGTCGGCCGTCAGCAATGCCATCTTCACTTTGGTGGTGATCCAAGCGTCGGGCATCGCGGCAGCCGCCGGCGTCGCGAGCACTAGCACCGCGCCAACGGCGACGGCGCTGATGGTTTGTTTCAATGAACGTTTATTCATCGCACTTCTCCTTCATTTTGGGGCGAACCGATCTATCTCGGCCCGGCAATTCCGGCCTGCGTGATGCGTCGCCGCGGCGGCGTAGCCGACAAACGCCTCTGCCAGCCGCGGAGACGCTCGTCAGATCATCTCTTGCCAGCGTTTCCGCGATCGTTGCTCACCGCATCCTTGACGCGGTCGATCGCACGCCTGGCGGTCTCCTTCATTTTGCCGGCCGCCTGATCCAATTTGCCCTCATTCTTCAGATCGTCATCATCGGTAAGGGCTCCCGCTGCTTCTTTGATCCGGCCCTTTGCCTTGTCGGAAACTTCACCCATGGGGCACCTCCCTGTTTGTGCTGTAAGGTTGCCGCGCGGCGCGAATGCCGCAGCAGCGGAACAAGTTGAGTTGCCTGCCGCATCGTGCGGCCCGCGGAGGAGAGCAGAGCAGTAGGCGTGCCAGCCCCGGGATGCCCGCACTCGGAGTACGCCACGACCCGCGGCGGCCTGTGAGAGACGAGTGAAGCCCGGAAATGCCGGTAAATCTTGCCGATTCCGGCCTTGGCCTCGTTTCGGCTCCTGTTATAGCCAGGTTCGACGCCGCTACGGGCCACCCGGCCTGTCGGCGAGCCGCCCGAGCGTTCACGAAGCAAATCCACCTCGCCGCATTTCCCTTGTACGACGGAACTCGTTTCGCAAGACTACGCAGCTGTGCCGAGAGCTCTCATCATTGAAGACGATGTCCCATCGCTGGAGGCGCTGGTCGAGCTGGTCGGGCGCGAAGGCTTCACAACGCACAGCGCGCGCAGCCTGGCGGACGCACGCGAACGCCTCGCCGACACTATCTGCGAGGTGGTACTGAGCGATCTCGTCCTGCCAGACGGAAGTGGTCTGGACCTGCTCGACGAAATCGCCGCCCGCGGCGCTGCGATGGTGTTGATGACCGGCCATGCCAGCGTCGATACCGCCGTCGAAGCGCTGCGCCGAGGCGCCACCGACTATTTGACCAAACCGCTGGACCTGGCGCGCCTGAAGGCCATCCTCGCCAATGTCCTGCGCACGCGCGAGCTGAAGGAAGAGATCGGCGCGCTGCGCGGCGAGCTGCGAAAGCTCGGCCGATTTGGACCGTTGGTCGGCAACTCACCCTCGATGGGCGCCGTCTACGATCTGATAACCAAGGTGGCGCCGACCGAGGCGACGGTTTGCATCATCGGCGAGAGCGGCACCGGCAAGGAGGTGGTCGCGCAGGCGGTACACGACCTCAGTCGCCGCCGGCGCGGACCTTTCGTCCCGGTCAACTGCGGCGCGGTTGCCGGCAACCTGATCGAAACGACGCTTTTTGGCCACGAGAAGGGCAGCTTCACCGGCGCCGAGAGACAACATCGCGGTGTCTTCGAGCAGGCAGCGGGCGGCACCTTGTTTCTCGACGAAGTGACGGAGATGCCGATCGAGTTGCAGGTCAAGTTGCTGCGCGTGCTGGAGACCGGTACGGTCGTGCGCGTCGGCGGCGAGGAGCCCCTTGCCATCGACGGACGCGTCATAGCGGCCACCAACCGCGTGCCCGAGGAGGCGTTGGCGTCGGGAGATCTGCGCGAAGACCTGTGGTACCGGCTCAAGGTGTTCCCCGTCGTCCTGCCACCACTACGCCAGCGCGGCGACGACGTCTGCATCCTCGCCCAACACTTTCTCGAAGAGCTGAACGCCGCCAACCAAACCGAAAAGCACTGGGACATCGCTGCGCTTCGCCTCCTGCGAGAACACAGCTGGCCCGGCAATGTGCGCGAGCTGAAGAATCTCGTGCACAGGGCCTATATTCTCGCTGACGACCAGTTGTCGACGCAGCATATCATCGATCAGATTGGTCAGGCACCGCCGCCTACCGCGGCGGTTGCCGGTGTACCCGATGGCGATCGGCAGGACGATGCACGCAATCCTGTCAAAGTCGCCGTCGGCGATAGCGTCGCCGACGCAGAGCGGCGCTTGATCGAGGCTACGTTGGAGCACTGCGACGGTAACAAACAACGCACCGCCGAGCTTCTCGGTATCAGCATCAAGACCCTCTACAATCGGCTGACTGCCTATCGCGAACTGGAAGACACGGAGCACACATGACGGGCGAGCAGGCCGCCGCACGCGGCTGGCGGTGAATGGCACAGGCCGATGCGCTTGGCCCTAAAAAACACTCTTGCGCTGCTGGCCACCTATTTGCTGGTGGTCGGCGTCGTCGGCTGGTGGATGCTGAAGCAACTCGACGAACTGTCGCACAATGTGGTGACGACCACCGTGCGGGTCGTCGGTACCGAGATGGCCAAGGCATTGACCGACTCGGCCCTGCAGCAGCTGCGCGAGGACGATCCCGCCGCGCGGCAGCGGCTCGCCGAAATCGTCGAACAGGTCACCGAACGCTCGAGTATCCTGACGTCCCTTGCCGTGGTCGACGGCAGTGGTCGTGTGATCGCCGGCGACGACGCCTCCGTCGGTCGTAGTCTGGCGTTGCCAGCACTGGTCTTCCCCGATGGTCAACGCCTGCGCATGCTGCGCGCCGACGGGCCATTCGAACAGGAGACCGTCTACGTGATGGTATCACTGCTCGAGAACGAGGTGCTGGCCGGTTACGTGCGCCTCGGCATGCGCATCGAGCGCATCGCCCGACTCTATACCCGCGCTGGGCGCAACTTCGTCGTCGTTGCGGTCATCGGACTGTTGGCCATCGGCCTCGCCGGCGTACTGATGCACGTACAACTATCGCGCCGCAGCCGTGCTCTTGCTCGCTCCCTCGAGGATGCGGCGCGAGGCGTCGCGCCGCGGTTGCGACGGCGCGACGAGTTCTCGAGCGCCCTCGCCGTGGCGCAGCAAGTAGGACGCGAACTCATCGAGGCGCGCGGCGATCGAGTCCAGGCACTGCAACACCTCGACGCGCTGATGAAGTCGCTCGACGTGGGAGTGCTGATCGTCGAGTCCGATGGAAACCTCAGTTTCGCCAACCTTCAAGCGGCCGATCTGTTCGGCTACGAGGACACCGGCGCACTCGCGGCGGCGTGGAACGCGGATCTGCGGTCGATCGTGCGAACGATGCTCACCGAGGTCTGCGACCAACCGGCCGGCCAACGCCTCGAGCACGAGATCCCGGCCGGTGACCGCGCAGCGCAGCTGCGACTCGAGTTCTACGCGATGGGCGATGGCGAGTGTCCACAAGTGGTGTTGGTGCGCAGCAGCTCGTCGCTCGACGCCCTGCAGGCCGAACTCGGCCTGGCCATCCAGATGCGCGGACTGACGCGATTCTACGCGGCGTTCGCCCACGACCTCAAGGCGCCGCTCAACGCCATGGTCTTGAACCTCGAACTGCTCAAGCTGTCCCTACCTTCGTCGCCTGACGGCGCCGACACCGAAAAGCGCCTGCGCCACGTGGCGACACTCGACGAAGAGATCGCCCGGCTCGACCGCCAACTGCATACCCTCCTTGCCCACACCGTGCCGCCACGCGACGAAAGCGGCAGCGTAGACCTACGGAACCTTCTCGATCTGCTGGTCCAGTTGCTCGCACCGCAGGCAAGGCACCAAGGGATCAAGCTCAGCTGCGCTCTACCCACCGCCCCCCTGGTGGTAGCAGGACACGCCGATCGGCTAAAACAGGCACTTCTCAACATCCTCATCAACGCGGTCGAAGCGATGCCCGATGGCGGCGAGTTGAACATCGCCCTCGAGCCGACCGGCGGCAGCGCCCGTATTTTCATTCGTGACAACGGCCCAGGCATCCCTCCGGAGCTGCTCGACAGTATCTACCAGATGCACTTCACCACGAAAAACGGCGGTACGGGCGTCGGCCTCTATGTCGCGCGTTCCGTGGTTCAATCGCACGGCGGCATGATCGAAGTGCAGAGCGCCGACGGCGGAGGTACCGCGTTCACCGTGATCTTGCCGCTCGCCGACGCAGGCGATGGCGAGACTCACCATGACGTACGCGACAGCGTTCAGGGTGCATAGGCCGTGCATTGCGCGCCGGAAGCGAAGCTGGGGGATTGGGGATCTGCTGCGCGATCCGCCCCGGCGGCGTCGCGGCGCCACCCCGAGGAGGCGTCTGTGGGGCAAGTGCGACAACGGCTTGCGGCGCCACCGTCCGGGAGTTCGCGGCGGGTGCGGGCTAGATCCTAGATGCTGAATCCTATAGACCATCCGCAATGATCACTGGAGCGGAAGTTCGCAGCTCTTTTCTGGATTTCTTTCGCGAGCGCGGCCACGAGGTCGTGCGCGCATCCTCCATCGTCCCTGAAAACGATCCGACCCTGCTCTTCACCAACGCGGGTATGGTCCAGTTCAAGAACGTCTTCCTGGGCCTGGAAACCCGCGCCAATCCGCGCGCCGCCAGCTCGCAGAAGTGTTTGCGCTTGAGCGGCAAGCACAACGATCTGGAGGAGGTCGGTCGCGACACCTACCACCACACTCTTTTCGAGATGCTCGGCAACTGGTCTTTCGGCGAGTACTACAAGCGAGAAGCCATCGGCTGGGCGTGGGAGCTGCTGACCGAGGTCTGGAAACTGCCGAAGGATAAGCTGTGGGCGACGGTGTTCCGCACGGACGATGAGGCCGATCAGCTGTGGCGCGAGGTCACCGACATCGATCCGGACCAGATCCAGCGCTTCGACGAAAAGGACAATTTCTGGGAGATGGGCGAAGCCGGCCCATGCGGACCGTGTTCGGAGATCCACATCGACCGGGGACCCGGCGCGTGCGACATGCAGCACGTCGCCGGCCACCAATGCGCGGTGAATATCGGCTGTGCGCGGTATATCGAACTTTGGAATCTGGTCTTCATCCAGTACAACCGCGACATCGACGGCGAACTCAGCGATCTCGCCGACAAGCACGTGGACACCGGCATGGGCCTCGAGAGGGTGACGGCCGTCCTGCAGGATGTCCCGTCAAATTACGACACGGATCTGTTCCGCAACCTGATTCAGTTCGTCGCGGCGCGGTCCGGCAAGAAGTACGGCGCCAACGCCGAGCATGATCTGGCCATGCGCGTCATCGCCGATCACAGCCGCGCGCTGCATTTCATGATCACCGACGGTGTCACCCCCTCCAACGAAGGCCGCGGCTACGTCCTGCGCCGGATTCTCCGCCGTGCCGCGCGACACGCGAATCTGCTCGGCTTCGACGAGCCGTTTCTCTATCGCATGGGCGAGCCGATGATCGAGACGATGGGCGTCGCCTACCCCGAGTTGATCGAGCGGCGGGACTTCATCGAAGGAATCATTCGCGGCGAAGAGGAGCGATTCGCCGAAACGCTGGAAAAGGGTCTGGCGCTGCTCGACCAAGAGCGGCTGGCACTGGCTGCGGCCGGCAAACAGACGTTGTCCGGGGAAGTCGCGTTCAAGCTCTACGACACCTTCGGATTTCCCCTCGACATGACCGAAGACATTTTGCGCGCCGACGGAGTTCGCGTCGACAGCGCCGGGTTCGACGCCTGCATGACCCAGCAACGGACGCGCGGGCGCGAGGCGCGCAAGAGCGGCGTCATCCCCGCTGTGATCAGCAGTAGCGCCGCTTCCCGGTATGCCGGCGACCGGCACTACGAGGTCGAATCACGCGTTCTCGCTCTCGCCATCGACGGCGAGGTGCGCGCGCGGGCAGGCGTCGGCGACGCCGTCCAGATCGTCACCGCCGAAACTCCTTTCTACGGTGAGTCGGGCGGGCAGGTGGGCGATCGCGGGGTGTTTGCGACTGCCGATGGAGCGCTGGTCGAGATCACCGACACCATCAAGCCGCGCGCGGACCTGACGGTACACGTTGGCAGCGTTCGCCGCGGCTCCATCGAAGTGGGCATGGCAGTGCAGCAGACCGTCGATCGCGCGCGGCGCGATGCGACCCGGTTGAATCACACGTCGACGCACATCCTGCACGCCGTGCTGCGGCGCGTTCTCGGCCAGCACGTGCAGCAGGCGGGCTCGCTGGTCGCTCCGGATCGTCTCCGGTTTGATTTTTCGCAGCCGGGTCCGGTATCCGACGCCGATCTCGTCCGCATCGAAGACGAAGTTAACGCCCACGTTCGAGAAAACGCGCCGGTGACGATCGAAGTGATGTCCTTCGACGACGCAATCGCTGCCGGCGCCCTGGCCTTTTTCGGCGATAAGTACGGCGACGTGGTGCGGGTCCTGCGCATGGGCGAGTTCTCCGTCGAATTGTGCGGCGGCTCGCACGTTGAGCGCACCGGCGAAATCGGCTTGTTCAAGCTGCGCGGGGAGAGCGGCGTCGCCGCCGGTACGAGGCGCGTCGAGGCGGTCACCGGCGCCGCAGCGATCGAATGGGTGCAGGCGGCAGAGCAGAACCTGCGTCGGCTCGGGTCGTTGCTACACGGCGGCGAGGAGGAGATCGCCGAGCGCGTCGAGAAGCTGCTGGCCGAACAACGGCAGATGGAAAAGCAGATGCAGCAGCTGCAGCGAAAGTTGGCCGGCAATCAAAGCGCCGACCTCCTGACACAGGTGCGCGACGTGCGCGGCAAGAAGGTCCTGGTTGCCGAAGTGGAGGTCGATGACGCGAAGGGATTGCGCGAGCTAGCTGACCAACTGCGCGACCGCATCGGCTCCGGCATAGTGGTGCTCGCCGCGCGCCAAGACGGACAGGTCCGTTTGCTCGCCGCGGTGACGAAGGATCTCACCGGAGAGATTCACGCCGGCAAGCTGATTGGCGCCATCGCGCCGATTGTCGGTGGCAAGGGCGGCGGACGCCCCGACATGGCCCAGGCTGGTGGCGACGATCCCAGCAAGATCGGCGCCGCTCTCGACCGTGCGGTGGAATTGGTCCCCTGATGACTCGTCGCTGCACTTCCGTAAAGCGCGGACACCGTGACTGACGAAGACACACTCGAAGTCGCTTTCGACGACCCCCACCGGTTTCACGACCTGTTGGGGCAACAAGACCAGAATATCAAGGCGATCGAACGGTCACTCGGTGTCCGTATCGGCATGGGCGACCGGGCGCTCCTCATCCAGGGAGACGACCTCCAACGCGAGTTGGCCGAGCGTGTCTTGACGCAGCTCTACGAGCTGATCGGCCGCGGCTACCCGGTCTACGGCAGCGACGTCGATTACGCCATCCGCATCCTCAGTCGCGACCGCAACGCCAGTCTCGGCGAGATCTTTCTCGACTCCATCTACATCACCGCCCACAAGCGAGTCGTCACCCCGAAGAGTGTCGCGCAGAAGGCGTACATCGACGCCATCCGCAACTACGATATCGTTTTCGGCATCGGTCCGGCCGGCACTGGCAAGACCTACCTGGCGATGGCCATGGCGGTCGCCGAGTTGGTGCGCGACAATTTCGCGCGCATGATCCTGGCGCGACCAGCCGTGGAGGCGGGCGAAAAGCTCGGATTTCTGCCGGGCGATCTGGCAGAGAAGGTCAATCCATATCTGCGACCGCTGTATGACGCGCTGCACGATATGGTCGATTTCGACAAAGCGCAGAAGATGCTCGAGCGCGGCGTCATCGAAGTCGCGCCGCTGGCGTTCATGCGCGGCCGCACGCTGAACGATTCGTTCGTCATTCTCGACGAGGCGCAGAACACGACCAGCGAGCAGATGAAGATGTTCCTGACGCGCCTCGGCTACGGTTCGAAGGCAGTGATCACCGGCGACGTCACCCAAATCGATCTGCCGTCCGGACGAGTATCGGGTCTCAAGGAAGCGCGCGCGATTCTCTCGGATATCCCGGACATCGCATTCTGCGAGTTCAGCGAGCGGGACGTGGTGCGCCACCGCCTGGTGCGCGACATCATCACCGCCTACGACCGCGCCGCGCAGGGGCGCGACAAAGTGAGCGACGACCGGGATTGAACCCGGTGCGGTTGCGCTGTCCCCCGCGATGCCGGCTTTGGTCGTCTGCCGCTGTCGGCGGCGCGGCATCCGCGTCGCCGACGTTCGCGCCGACGGCGCCTTCCTCATCGCCGAGCTCGTTCCCGGCGCGGAGCTGAGTGTCGCCTTGGTCGGCGACGCCGAAATGCGCGATCTCAATCGAGATTATCGGCACAAGGACCGACCAACTGACGTCCTGGCGTTTCCGATGGACCCGTCGGGAAGGCGCGGAAGCCTGCTCGGCGACGTAGTAATATCGGTCGACACAGCGGTCCGCCAGGCCGCCGAGATCGGTGTCGACCCCGCCGTCGAGGTGCGCAGTTTGCTGGTGCACGGCTTCCTGCACCTCCTCGGATACGATCACGAGCAGTCGCCGAGCGCGGCGCGCCGGATGTTTCGCAAACAGAGGGCCCTCGTCGCCGCCTTGGTAGCAAGAGACCGGGCTCGCTGAAACTTCGCCGGGCGGCCCCCGCCTCGGCGACTGACGAGAGCCGGCACTGCTCCTCTCGGGCCAGCGAGCCCGCTACTACCTTGCGTTGCGCGAGCGGTGGAGTAGAAGTTCCCCCATGGAGATTGAACTCAGTGAGTTGAAAGAACGCTGTAAATCCGCTGCGGAGCGGCTCGAGGCGTTCGGGAGGTATCTTTGACCTGCCGAATCGCGAGAAACGCATCGCCGAGATAGACGATCTCTCGTCCGACCCCGACTTCTGGAACGAAAGTCAGAAGGCTCAGGACACCCTGCGCGAACGCTCGCTGTTGGCGGATCCGCTGGCAACCTGGCGCAAGCTGCACGGCGAGCTGGCAGACGCCCAGCTCTACCTGGAGATGGCGGCGGACGACGCAGAGGCAGCACTCGAGGCGGAGAGGAAACTCATCGAGGTCGAGGCGGCTCTCGTCGGCCTCGAGTTGCAGCGGCTTCTCGGCGGCGAACACGACGCCGGCAACGCCATCGTCACCGTGCACCCGGGTGCTGGCGGAACAGAAGCGCAGGACTGGGCGGAGATGTTGCTACGCCAGTATCTGCGTTGGTGTGAGCGACGCGGTTTCAAGACCGACATGGTGGAGTACCAGCCAGGCGACGGCGCCGGTATCAAGAGTGCGACGTTCACCGTCGAGGGCCAGTACGCCTACGGCTACCTCAAGTGCGAGGCCGGCGTTCACCGGCTCGTGCGCATATCGCCGTTCGACTCGGCGGCGCGACGCCACACTTCGTTTGCGTCGGTGTTCGTTTTCCCCGAAGTCGACGACGATGTCGAAATCGAGATCGACGAGACGGACTTACGCATCGACACCTACCGCTCCAGCGGCGCCGGTGGCCAACACGTCAACAAGACCGATTCAGCAGTACGCCTGACACATCTCCCGACAGGAATCGTCGTCGCCTGCCAAAATGAACGGTCACAGCACAAGAACAAAGCAACGGCGATGAAGGTCCTGCGCGCCCGCCTCTACGAGCTCGAAATGCAGAAGAAACAGGACCAGCTCGATGAGTTGCAGAAGACCAAAAAGGACATCGCCTGGGGCAGCCAGATCCGCTCGTACGTCCTGCATCCGTACCGCATGGTGAAGGACCACCGAACCGGTGTCGAAGTCGGCAGCACCGACGCCGTCCTCGACGGCGATCTCGACCGCTTCATCGAAGGCTACCTACAGCAAACGGCATAGGCTGAAACTCGCTTCGCTCGTAGGCACGGGCAGAGGCAGAGGCATAGGGAGGTTCGCGCTAGGCGCGATCCATGGAACTTTTCGTTTATCCGCCGAATGATCCGGCGTGCGCGCAGGTGATATTGCTGACCTGAGACTTCGACCCTTCCGCTGGCGACTTGAGGTCGCGCCACCGCGGAATTCGCTCAACTTTCGCCCCTGATCGGACTCTGCTAGCGTCTCCAACTCGATGCGGGAGCCGATCCACGAATACCTGCTCGAGAGGCCGTCCGGTGCCTCGGTACGCGAGTTGGTCGACCTTATCTTCACGCAGCCGGGCTCCGATCCCGAGATCGGGCAACGATTTCTAGCCTCCCTGCTCGGTGGCGACGATCGCTTCACGTTCGACAGCGAACAGAAACGTTGGCGCTCATCCAGCCACCGGCGCCTGGCACAACAACTCGACGAAGCGACGTTTGTCGTGGTCGACCTCGAAACCACGGGGGGCGGCCCTGGGCGCGGCGATTCGATCATCGAAATCGGCGCGGTGAAGCTCTCCGGTGGGCAGATTGTCGACACCTTCCAGTCGCTGATCGATCCGGGTCGACCCTTGCCGCGCTTCATCACCCAACTCACCGGCATCAACGACCAGATGCTGGCCGGCCAGCCCGACATCCGCGCCGTCCTGCCGACGTTTGCCGAGTTTGCCGGCGAGCACGTTCTGGTCGCGCACAACGCTCGCTTCGACCGGAGTTTCCTCGACGCCGCTTGGCGCGAAGTGATAGGCCGCCCGGTGACGCGCAATTTCCTCTGCACACTGCAACTGGCGCGACGCCTTCTGCCGGCGCTGCGAAAGCGGTCGCTCGACGCTTTGGCCGGCCACTACGGGATCGCGAATGTCGACCGACACCGCGCGCTCGGCGACGCCCGCATCACTGCCGAGGTTCTCTTCCAGCTGCTCGATGTCCTGCGTCTGCGCGGCATCCTCGACGTCGCCGCTGTTCTCGATTTTCAGGGCATGGCGAGTGACGGGCGGCGGTTCTTCTGCGTGCTGCCGCGCTCGGCTGTCGCCGCGTTGCCGCGCGCGCCGGGGATCTATCGATTCAGCGGAGAGAACGGCGAACTCCTCTATATCGGCAAAGCCGTGAACCTGCAGCAACGGGTGTCGAGCTACCTCGCCAACAGCAGAGGCCATAGCCGCAAGACCCTCGAATTGATCCGCCGCATCCGCTCCGTCGCGATCGAAGAGACCGGCTCCGAACTCGAAGCCTCGTTGCTCGAAGCCGAACAGATCCGCCACCACAAGCCGCATTTCAACGTATTGCGTAAGCACCTGCCGCGCATCGCCTACCTGAAGCTGACGGTTGCCGACCACCATCCACGGTTGTCGATCGCGACCCGGCCAAGCGGCAGTCGCGCCCGCTATTTCGGGCCGTTTCGCGGCCGACCGCACGCGCAGCGCGCCCTCGACACGATGACGCGCGCATTTCAGTTGCGCACCTGCGCCGGAGCGCTCAGTCAGGCGGTCGATGTTTCCCCGTGCCTGCAGGGGCAGATAGGCAACTGCACCCGGCCGTGCAACGAAAGTGTCGACGAAGCGGGCTACGCCACGCAGGTCGCCGCTTTTCTGAGGTTCTTCGACTCCGGGACGGAGGACCTCTTCGCTGTGTTGGCGCAGCGGCGCGATAGCCTGAGTGAGCAAATGCGTTTCGAAGCCGCCTCTCGAGTTCAGCAAGACATCGACGTCGCGAGACATCTGCGAGTACGGCATCAGCAGCTGAGCTGGATCGTCGAGCAGCAGCATTTTGCAGTGCTACAGCGGAGTCGCGACCCCGATGTCCAGCTACTCTACGTTGTCGTACACGGCCGCCTGGTGGAGCGCGGACGAGTCGATCGCTTCACCGACCTGACGGCGCTCGTCGAGCGCGTTTCCAGGTACATGGAGGTGAGACGACCGGGTGGGATCGCGCCGGAAGAGGTTGACGGAACGACGATTCTCGCCGCCTGGCTGCGCGACCGGGAGGCCTCCGACGGCTACGTCATTCCGCTCGGCGAGCCCATCCACCATATGCCCTCGCTCTCAACGGCGACGGCGGTGCCTGAGGTCGGCGAGGGAAACTGCGACGCCAGTACCAACGCTACAGAGCGGCTACCCGAATGGGCAGCCGCTCTGCGCGCGTTATTTCCGCCTGACGCGAATCGCGGCGCGGCGCGGCAACTCGCTTCGCCGCAGTAGCCAGAGAGCGATCGGCAACAGCGCCAACACCCAGAGATCGGCGGTCGACCCGCCTCTGGTGACGACACAGCCGCTACTGCGACTCGAACGGACACACAGGGGCTCGCCGAGTTCGCTCTGTTCACAAACCTCGCCGGCTTCACAAAAAGTATCCGTGCCACACGGGATGGCGCAGACAGCATCGCCGCTGTTGCCGATTACACATGTAAATCCGTCGTCGCAGCTGACGTCACGGCAGGTATCGACACAAGCCTCGCCACCGTCAGCCTCGGGCACACAGCTCTCCTCCGGTTCACAGAAGCCACCGTTGCACTCGTCGACGCAGACCCCACGACCGTCACGTTCGATACACCTTCGCTCGGAGGCGCACGGTACACCGCGGCAGACATCAACCGGCGTCGGCGTCGGCGTCGGCGGCGGCATCCCTACCACGCACATGCCACCGGATGCGGCCGAGCAGAATTCACCCGACGGGCATGACGGCGTCGAGCAACAGACGAAGTTGACGCAGTTGCCCGAGGTACAGTCCGCCTCCTCGTCACAGGACGAGCCATTTCCCTGCGGGATCGGCGTCGGCGTCGGCGTCGGCTCCGGAGCGCACTCGCCGAGCGGCGGCTGACACACCTCGCCGGTAGGACAAGAATCCGTCACGCAGCAGACACTGTTGACGCAGTTCTGGTTCTCGCAATCATTACCGTTTCGGCAGGTATCCCCCGGCACACCGACACCGGGCGTCGGATTGGTGACGACACATCCGGAATCGCCCCCGCCGCACACTTCGTCCTCGTCACAGATATCGCTGCAACAAATTCCCGATAAGAAATCGCAGATATCCGAGATACATTGCCCGTCGACCTCGCATGGAGTTCCGAGTTCGAAGCGCGGCCGGCAGACACCATCGGCGAAGCCACAGAAGCCGTCGTCACAGGCTTCTCGGCAACACGTATCGTTGACACAGAAACCGGTCTGGCAATCGCGTTCGTCGAAACACTCGGAACCCGGCGGAGAGGTCGGAATACAGAGGCCTTCGTACTCGGCGATGTCGCACCGCCCCTCCGCGCAGCGATTCTCGCAACAGAAGCCGTCAACGCAGGTACCGTCATCGCCTTCGTTCGGAATATCGAAGCACTCGTCGTCGAAATCACACTCGATGACTTCAACCCTGCGCTGGCAGGTACCCTCGCGGGCGGGAACCCTGCAGGTTTCGTTGTCTTCACACGACGAAGCACAGCATACCCCTTCAATGCAAAGACCCGACAAACACTCGCCGCCGACGAAACACGATTCGCCGTTACCCAACTCGCCCGGTGTCGAGGCATTGGTGAAAGCGACGACCGAAGTGGTGCGCTGGAAGCTTCCCGCGATGTCGATCAAGTCATCACCGTTCAGATTGAGAGTGACCGCAGCGAGAGGGATTTTGGGTGTCCGCACCACGGGGCCGCCGAGGAACTGGCCATCGCCACGGCCACCGAAGAATTGCATGGCATCCTGATCGATTCCGGCGCCGACACCGATGCGGCGCGGGTCGCTGAGCAATATCGCGAGATCGATGGTGCCGTTGTTGTCAAAGTCGCCAACGGTGAGAGCGCGCGAACGACAGATCACTCCTCCGGTGAAAAAAGGACAAGGCACGGTAAAACCGGTGGGGCCCTCGAAGATCCCGTCGCCTCGGCTCGTCAGGATCTCGACGTTGCTGTTGCCGGTGCCGGCGGTGCGAGTCAGCATTATGAGGTCGTTGAGCCCGTTGTTGTTGAGGTCGGCGGCCTTCAATTCAGTGGGCAGCTCGCCGATTCCGTAATCCCGCGACGGCGCGAAGACGGGCAGGCCGGCCGTCACCGACTGGAACACCAGCACGGAAATCGACTTTACACGTCGCCCGCCTTCATTCAGCGTGATCAGGTCCGGGCGGCCGTCGTCGTTGACATCCACCGCAATCAGAGTGCGCGGAGTATCGCCGACCGCGTAGACCGGGCCGCGCGAGAATCGCGGCGGCGAACCGCCATCGTTGAGCAGAATCGATACATTGCCGAGTCGTTGGTCGGCGACGGCGATGTCGGCACCGCGCTGACCGTCGAAATCGCCGATCGCGACCGCCCAGGGACTGCGACCGACGGGAAAGAAACCTGGATTGGTCAGGCGACCCGCACCATCACCGACGAGCACCCAGACACCGTTCTGGCGCTGGTCCGGCACGGCCAGGTCCGGGCGTCCATCGCCGGTCAAGTCGCCGACGGCGGCGTGGCGCAGCTGCGATCCGAACTTCTCGACCGCGACGGGGCTGAACCGGGTCGGCTGCTGCGGCGCCGAGAGCAGAATGTTGACCGCATCGCTCTGCCGGCTGACGACGATCACGTCATCAAGCCCGTCGCCGTTCATGTCGGCAACGAACAGATCCTCTGGATTCGGCGAGATCGGGTTGCCGCTTGGGGCCTCGAAGAACGTGATCGCGGCGTGACTCGTCTGTGCGAGCAGTAGCGCCATCGCAAAGGCGGTGACAAAGGACTTTCTTGGGCTCATGCAACGCTCCGTTTTCAGCATATTAATCGCGTTCTTCCGGCACTTCACGGCCGAACTGCGCCAGAGTGGACTGACGTAGCGTCGCCCGCGACCCACTGTTTGTCAAATGAAACTCTACGCCCTCGGCGATCGGCAAAAGCCGGCCCGCACAAGGCGGCCCGTGGCGCACCGATGCCCCCTGCCGTACGCGATACGGGTCGCGCACCCGGTGGCGATCAGCTCGCGACGGCGGACGGGGAGGTCGGTTCGATACCCGATTCGACCTCGAACCCCATGCCGGCAATCATGGCATGAGCTTCGCGATAGGCTTGGCCAGGGGTGGTAAGGTATCCTTCGACGAAGATCGAGTTGGCGGCGTACAACGCCAATGACTGGAACTCGCCGAGGTGGCGCTCGCGGCCGCCGGCGATGCGAATCTCCGCCTCGGGGTTGGTCAGGCGGAACAGGCTCAGCGCCCGCAGGCAGCGATGGGGCGTCAGGTCGTCGCGGTCGCTGAGGGGTGTGCCGTCGATCGAGAGAAGGAAGTTGACCGGCAGCGAGTCGACCCCGAGGTCGCGCAAGGCAAAGGCGAGGTCGACGATGTCCTCGTCGGTCTCCCCCATGCCGATGATCCCGCCGCAGCAAGTCGCCAGGCCGGCGCGCTTGACGTTCTCGATGGTGCGGACACGATCGGCGTACGTGTGAGTCGTGCAGATGGCGGCATGGTGGCGCTCGCTGGTGTTGAGGTTGTGATTCACCCAGCCGACACCCGCCGACTTCAACTCGTGCGCCTGCGCCTCCTCCATGAGGCCGGCCGAGACGCAGAGTTCGATGTCCGGGTACTCCGCCTTGATGCGCCGCGCCGCATCGGAAAATCGCTCGATGTCACTGTCGCCAGGGCCGCGTCCGCTGGTCACCATGCAAAACCGCCGCGCCCCGGTCGCCACAGCGCGCCTGGCGCCGTCGAGGAGTTGGTCGACTGAATCCATTTTGTAGCGGGGAATATCGGCCTTGGAGACCGCCGATTGCGAGCAATAGTGGCAATCTTCCGGACAGATCCCACTGCGCGCGTTGCGCAACAGGCACAGCTTGACGCGGATCCCGTGGTACCGCTGCCGCACCCGTCGCGTCGCTTGCAGCAATGCGGGCGTATCCTCGTCGGAGGTCTGCAATACGCGCAGAGCCGCTGCCCGGTCGACCGCAATTCCTTCCAATACGGCGTCGGCCAGATCCTCGGCCCAGAATCGTGCACGGCTTCCTGAAGCAGGTTCGGGCATTGGCAGGCACGTAGCAACGGGTGGCAGGAGAATCAAGCTGACCCACGGCGGCGCCGCGGCGCCGCCGTGGGAGAGAGAGTGCGCGCCCGCGGAGCGGGGACCGCGTGGTGGGCACGCAGCTCGCACGGGCACACACCCTCTCAGGGCAGAACGAGTTCACGGGCCGCGAGGCGTCCAGTGCTCCCGCAATCCATAGGCTCCAACTGGGGCGATGCCGAACTGCGCCCCAGCGTAGACCGCAGCGCCCGAGTAGTTCCGACCGACCGAATACTCAGCCGCAAAGCCGAGCGGACTTGGCCCTCCCGAGCCACCGATCGTCGTCGAATGGCCGGCCAGGTCAGATACCTGCGCGGCGTCAGTCACGCTGAGGCCCTGAGATCCGGCGATCTCGATGATCTCACTTTCGAGACCAACGCCGAAGACATCGAAGACCTGTGTATTGCCGGCGCTGTCGATGGCCCAGGCTGTGCCCACCTCGACGCGGATACCGAAGAGAGTGACCGAAGCCACCCGCACCGTCGCCACCGTGCCGCTGAGCGGCTGTGGTGGAAATGGGTTGCTGACAGGCCCCATGCGAACGCCCGGCGACGAATCGGTAGGCGAAAAATGGAGAACCGGGGAGAAACTCCCCGGCATAGTCGACTCCTTGGCGCCGACGCCGGCATTCGACTCGGACAGTCCACCAAACGCGGCCGATGCAATCTGTGCGACTCCGCGCGCGCCGGCGAGATACTCGCCATTGCGAAATGACTCGACCGTATTGTAGATGCCGTATCCGGCTCCCGCCAACTTGGCCAAGCCGGCAGCGGAGCGAGCCCACCCATCGAGCCCGCCCACAGCGCTGTTGACCGGGCCGAGAATCGCGGTCCCCGCCAAGGAGATCGCGCCGCCGATCAAGCCCGCTTTCAACGACTCGCCTAACCCGGCACCACTCAGCGCCGCGTCAACCGCCGCAACGACGAAACCGACGACAAACGCCGCGATCAGAGAGGCGAGGAAGACGTATTCGCCGGTCGGATCGTTGCCGTTGACTGGATCCCATCCCGCATACGCGTATGGACTGGTGAATTCGCCCACCGGATCGGGAGTGAGGAAGGTGCCGAGCAAGGGATCATAGAAGCGTGCCTTGGCGTAGATCAGCCCCGAATTCGCGTCGCGCTCGTGTCCCGTGTAGTCGAGACCGACCTGATCGCCGGTCGGACCAGCGATCGGGTTTCCCGCGCCATTCCACCGCCCGCGCAACTCGCCATACGGCATATAGCGAATCTGCTCGACGACAGCACCGCTGCCGTTGGTGATGGCTTGCGTCGAGCCGAGGTGATCGGTGTGAACGTGCGCGATCGGTCCCGGCGGCGGCGATCCGCCGCACTGCGCCGAGGCGGGCTGCACGACGACCGGCCACGGCAGCATCGTGATCGCGAAGACCATAGCGAGAGCCGACGCATCGGCACGGCGCACGCGCAGTCCGACGACGCGCCTAGCCCGTCCGCGCGGCGCCAGGACGATCGCCATCAACAGCAACAGGGTGCCGACCAGGGCGACGTTCTGCACCCATGGATCGACCTCGACCAAGAGGATCGGCCTGCCTTGCCATACACTCGCCAGGCGGATCGACCCATCCCCAATCGAGGCCAGTTGCCAACTGGTGTCGTCGCTCGTCTGCGTTGCGACGCGAACGCCGCCGAGGAAGTATGATTTGACCGCCGAGCCGTCGTGCGTCGTGTAGAGGAGATCGCTGTAGTAGCGCGTGATCTTCGTCGCCGATGCGGTGGTTACGATGCGGGCGCGGCGTTCTCCCTCGTGATCGTAGAGAAACTCGACCGTCCTGCCGGCGAGTGCCACCGTCTCGAGGCGATCCTCGCTGTCATAGCCGTAGGCCTGCACGCCGACGGAGTTCGTCCTGCGGTTGCCGTTCGCATCGTGCAGCATGGCGACGCCGTCGACCGCCGTCATCTGGTGCGGTCTCACCGACGGGACCGATGGGTTTCCGTAGGTGAACTGGCGCGTCCCCTTGCGGGTGATGTTGCCCCGCGCATCGTACTGGTAGGTGCGGTCGAGATTGTCGATGAAGCTGTCGAAGCTGGTGAGTCGCCCGAGTGTGTCGTACTCGTAAAAGGCCGTGTTCGATCGGGAACTGGTGTCGAAGTCCAGGATTGCCGCGATCTTTCCGCGCGGTGTGTATTGGTAGATCTGCGCCAGCGCGAAATCGTTTCCCGCCAGGGTGGCGACGGTCGATAGGCGGTGTCGCGACGCAAGCCCGTAGTAGGAGCGATCGTCTCGGGTTCCGTTGCCGTGCCAGATGGAGTTGGCACGACCAAACACGTCGTACCAGACGGCGCTTACATAAACGCCGCCGCTATCGTTGTGCAATCCGATCGGCTGCCCCGCCTGATCATAGTTCGTCGTCACCACCTCGCCGTCGGGGTAGCGGATACGGACGACCTCGTCCGTATCGTTGTACTCGTACTCGAACCGCCCAACCGTGACCTCACCGCCGACTGCTATCTCCCGCTCGGTGACGGTCTGCCGGCCTCTGGCATCGTACGCGATCACGCGAAAGCCACCGGCCTCATCCGCCAAGCTGGTGAGACGCCCCGTCGAAAAGGGCACGCCCGGTTCGTCGTAGGTATAGACCGTCTCGTCGGCGTTGCAGTGTTGCGTACACGGGTGCATCACCTGAAAGTCGGTGGGGAGACCGCACGCGCGAAGCGGCCGATCAGCAGCGTCGTAGCAGTACTGGGTGTGCTGGTTCACCTTCGGGTCGTCGCGATAAATCAGATTGCCGGCGTCGTCGTAGCCGTATTTCCAAGTCCCACTGTCGCGATCGGTGACCGAGATCCTTCGCCCCAGCGAATCGTAGCTGAACGACTTCATCGGCAGCGCATCGTTGTTCTGGTAGAGAGCGATCAGACGTCCCATGCCGTCGTAAACCGATCGCGTCGATGCGTAGACGACTCCGCCGTTGAACGAATCCTCGCGCACGACTCGGTCGAGCGCATCGTAAACCCGCTCCGTCCGGTTCCCCTCCTCGTCGATCGCGACGACGCGATCGCCTAAGTACTCGTTGCGGACGATCGAGCCGTCGGAGTGGTTCGTCTGCGACAATCGTCCGAGCGGGTCGATCCAATTCGATCCGTTGAGTCGGTAGTCGAACGTGGTCGATCCGTTCGACGGCGCCTGGTTGGCGCGGTAGGGATAGCGCTTCTCCCGCAAGCGACCACCGGCATCGAACTCCGAGTGTTCACGGCGCACCACCGCCACGGAGCCGTCGACGACGGCGGCCACATCGACGAAACGGGCGCGGCCGAGAGCGTCGAAATGCGTCGTCGTCGTGCGTGGCGTCGCGTAGCCACTCTGTTTGCGAGCGACGGTCACCCTCGAGTGCTGACCCGGCGCTTCGGCGAATGCATACGCAGTGGCGATGGTGCAGCCAGCCACTGCATCGCCCGGGCGCCTTTCACAGATCACCCGGCCCGCCGCGTCGTAGGTAAAGACCGTCGCCGAGGCCAGGCCGTTGGCGCCGAACGCGACCGCCGGCTTGCCGTGGCGATAGTCCATGACCGTCGCGGTCTGATGACCGATTCCGTTGGTTTCGATGAACGGGTAGAGATGAGCGCCAGAACCGTCGTCGTACGACAGGGTCGTCTCAACCCCCTTGGCGTTGCGGGTGAGAAGGAGGTTGCCGTAGGTATCGTATTCGTACGACGTGGTCACCCAGCGCGATTCGGTGTCGAGCCAGGCCCGAGCGGCGGTGAGGTTGCCCTTTGATAGCGTTCCCGGCGGTGCACCGTCGTATTGGAAGGTGCGCCGGTCCAAGATGCCACTCGCCGATTGGGTGACGACCTCGCGTGGCCGGTTGCGCGGGAAGCTATTGTTGGACCCGAAGGGGACCGCGTATTCGGTGAAGGTATCGACCCGGGCCATCGCCGAACCAAACACTGAGGTGTGGAGAACATTGCCGACCTCATCGACGTCGTGGTTGGTCGAGACCGCGTAATGCACACTGCCACCGAGGTCGAGAGTGAACCGCGCGTTGCGATCCAACCAGACCTGGTCGCGCGCCCCGGAAGCGGGCCGACTCGCCCACTGATTCACCTCGTAGCGAACGAGGGTGCCCGTGTCCGAGTCACCCGCAAAGTAGTACAGCTCAAGTTGCCGGCCGCGCACGAGTCGCCCCTGACCGAAGACACTGGCCGTTTCGTTACCGTCGACGTCTGTTCGGGTGACGCGACGAAACCCGTGGAACCCCCGGTCGAGAACGGCAGCGGGCATACCACTGCCGTCGTACTCGTACTCGACGTCCAGGCGCCCGTCCTGGTAATCGAAGAACGAAAGAATCTCATGCCCCTGATCGATGCACGGATTCTCGGAGCGATCGAATACATTGGCGCCCACGGGTGGACTACAGAGTCCGTCGTTCAAGCGGGTGGCGGCTACGACCCAGGAAATGAACGGCATGTCGGGCTGATCGTCTCCACCGGTATGGTCGAAACGCGTACTCGGTTCGTAGACGATGGTATTGGTGCCGCCGAGCCCGTTCTCCATCATCCACAACAACTTCGGCTTCTGCGTCAGGAGGTTGAGTTGAACGTCCCAGAGTACGTCCCCAGCGACGACGCGATCGAGAAAGCCGTCGCCGTTGAGGTCGACGAGATCAATCGCGGTGCGGCGTCCCACCGTCTTGCGCAGCGGGCCCTGACCTCCCGGCCAAACGTACGTCGCGATGGCGTCGTGAGGTGCCGCCGCGGAGTAGCCGACCGGGGTGAGGGTTCCGCCGAAGTTGAGTAGCACACGCCAACTGAGTCCATCGCTGCTGCGCTCGACCCAGTCGGGGAGGCCATCGCCGTTGATGTCGACGAGGTCGGCAATTACTTCGCCGCCGATCTGCACCGTCAGGCCCGACGCCCATAGCGGCAGGGCCATGATGTCCGGTTCGAGAGCGAAGCCCTGCCCGGTATTGCGGTAAACCAGCAGGCAGTCATGGCGCTTGATCGTCTGGCCGCCACTCGTCGGGAAACTGTTACACCGGGGATCCGAGCCGGCGTTCAGGTGTTGGAGAAAGTCGACCAGTCCGTCGCCGTCGAAGTCCGCCAGCATGTGGAATGTACCGACGTGGCTGCTGCCACTATGGTGGGCGATCGAGCCGACCGGCGCGGGGAAGTACGGCAGCGGCTCGGATTCGAACCCGAGCCCGTGGTTGAGCCAAACATTCCACTGGCCATCGACGACGTCGACGAAGTCGGGCAGTCCGTCGCCGTTCACATCGATGGTATCGCGGTATGTGTGACCGTTTCTCGAACTCCTCATGATGCGCGATGGGGCAGGCCATAAAATGGGATTCTCGGAGAACCCCCACGTGCCGTCGGCTTTGAGTTCGCCGGCGTGGACACGCCAAGGCTGACCCGCATCGGTAGCGACTACATAGTCGGTGCGGCCGTCACCCGTGATGTCGAAGGTGTCGACGACGGTACAGGCCCAACCGTTGCCATCGCACGGGCCGGTCGTGATCCAGACGTTGCGGATCCGGCCTTCGCTGTAGTTGTTGTTCCCGGACCACTGCACGGGAGTGGCGGAGAAGCTGAAGTTGTCGCTGCCGTCATTCTGGCCGAAGTATACATTCCACGGAAAGAAGCCGCCCTTCACCAGGTCCAGCTTGCCGTCTCCGTTCATGTCGATGATCGAGTAGTGCACCTCGAAACTCGACGTCCAGGAGCGCATGTACTGGTGGTCGGGCGGCACGGCGACGGCGATAGCCTGCGCCGGTGACGCATGCCCGTGTGCGGCCGGCGTGTAAACGAAGGTCTGCGTCGGCTCGCCGGCCGCCGCCACGGCGTTGAGCAATGAGTGCGTGATGCCGTCGTCGAAGTAGAAAAAGTCGTAGCCGCGAACGCCTGAATTTGCGGACGGAACGTCACTGAAGATCGTCGCGTTGGTCAGGCGCATCACCGTCCGCTGCTCGACGCCCAATCGATGCGAGAGGAAGAAGTCGCTCGGCGGGCGCAGGAGGTAGTGGAATTGGATGCGGTAGAAATGATCGATACCGTTCGAGTTTCCGCCGTACAGCACCCTACTCGGCAGCGGCACGTTCTCCGACAGCAACCACTCGAAGTCGATCGAGTTGCCATTGCTGTCCTCGATCTGCGTCAGCATCCACGAAGCCGTGAAGTCGCAACTGCCGTCGGCATTCTGATGCATCGCCGGCGCGTTCGGTGCGGTACTCACCCGAGCCGAGGAGTTGCCGCCAAAGCTGTAGCGATGACCGCTGCGGTCGTGGACGGTCCAACGGTTGCCGTTCGCATCAAAGACCGCCTCGAGCCACGCAGCTTCGACAACCGGCCGGTAGACACCCGATCCGGGAGAGCTGCGGGCGAGTTCCACCGCACCACTGTTCGGCATGATCAGAACAAAATCATCGGTATGTTCTCCCGTGCAGCGCGGAGCCCCCCACTTGGTGCTGCGATCAATACGGCCAATCGGTAGGTCCCAGCCGTGGCCGAACGGACTCGGGCCGCCTGCACTGGAGTACTGCAAGGCCAGCTGCGGCGTCATTTCCTTCCGCCCCGGCGGCACTTTGATGGGAATCTGCGTGGTCAACGCCCCGGTGAAAAGATTGGCCTCGGGGGCCTGCGCCAGTCCGGTGAAGGGCGTCGCACCTTCCCCACTGCGATCCCCCATGCTGGTACCGGTGTCGGCCGCCACCCGGGTCGCGGGGAAGGCCAACACGAGCGAGATCGCCAAAGCCGCAAACCCGCACCTCGGTCGCCAAATCAGGCGAATCATCTCGCCGACTCGATTTTCACGAGATCCGGATTGCCGGAGCGTGAATCGACTGAACGACTCTGCTCGCCGATGTCGACTGGCAGCTGCCTCCCCAACTGGCGCAACTCCGGTCGTCGTGAGCGCGGTGTGCGCAGCGCCGGCGGCAGAGCGCCCTCGATATCGACCCGCCGCGATCGCAACTCTTCGAATCGACCGCGCAGTTCCTCCGCCGAGACGGGAGTCGCGATGATCCCTGGCTGACGCACTTCGCGTTGCCGCAGTAAACTCTCCAGCGTCTCCGGCGTCACCGCGGCGGTCCGTTCCGCCCGTGCACCGCCGCCGATGACGAACACGGCCGTCGCAAAGACGCACGCCAAAACGAGTGCAATCCGCCATCGCGCTCGGCGCAGCCGTACCTTCCGTCGATGGGAATGCGTCATGGAACCAACCCTCCTCCGGCGGTGAGCATGAGACCGGGGGAGCGACCCGCCGCTTCCGCCCCCCTACCCGAGAGAGCGTTAAAGATGAGGCAAGATTGTTAGTTGGCGGGTTGGACTGACTGCTAAATATTTACTATCCCGCAGTCACGCTACTTCTCAACGGACCGCGTGACTGCTATCGGTCCACGACGCAGAGATGACGACCTTCGACCGAATGCGAGAGACGATCCGCTCGGCGCTGGGCTTGTATCCGACCCTGGATCTGCACGGGCTCGGCGTACGCGCCGCGGTCTCGGAGACCGAGGAGTTTCTGCGCGAGGCGCGTGCCGCCGGGGTTCGCACGGTCCGCATCGTCTACGGCAAGGGGCGCGGTAGCCCCGATGGGCGCGGTGTATTGCGCCACGTCATCCCGCAGTGGCTCGACGATGAGGCGACCGATCTGGTCGACCGCTACGAGCGCCGGCCGGACCAGAGCGGGGCCGACGGCTACGTGCTGGTGTGGCTCAACAGCCCGGCGGAAAAGTAGGCCGGGCGGCAGAGGACGGCGACTGAAGAGTCGCTACGGCGTTGCCGCGGGATCGGTCGTGAACGCCGTACGCACGGCGTCGCGCAGGTCTGCATCGGCGAGGAAATCGATGGCTGTCATGGCGAGAACCTTGGCGCCGTCGACGACGCCGCGATCGCCGCGCTCCGAACCCGCCCACTGGCAAAACTCCTGGGTATGCAGGGGGACATCGGCCGGGGCGATCTGCAACATCGGGTGGATCGAGGGCACCAGATGGCTGACGTTACCCATGTCGGTACTGCCGGTGACCTTGCCGGCGAACCCTACCTTGCGTCCCAACTTCTCCAGGTTTGCCGCGTAGAGGGCGGCCAGGGGCGAGTTGGTGCGCATTTCTTCGTAATCCTCGCCGACCTTGGTGACGGTGAGCTTGGCTCCGGTGGCGAGCGCGCCGGCGCGAAAGCAATCGAGGACGCGTTTCTCCAGGCGCTCGAGGTCGACGCGGCTGGGCGCGCGGACGTAGAACACGCCGGCGGCGCGCTCCGGTACGATATTCGGCGCCTGACCGCCATCCGTGATGATCCCGTGAATGCGCTCGCCCGGCGCGATGTGCTGGCGCAGTTGGGCGATTGCGCTGTAGGCGCCCACCAACGCGTCGAGCGCGTTGATGCCGTGGTGCGGCGCGGCAGCGGCGTGCGCCGCGCGGCCGCTGTATTCCACCTCGAGGGAGGTAATGGCGAGGGCGTCGATTTCCAGCAGGTCGGCACCCGATGGATGAATCATCATGGCGATGTCGACCTCTTCGAACGCTCCGCCACGCGCCATGAGAACCTTGCCACCACCGCCCTCTTCGGCAGGTGTGCCGAGGACGCGAACACTACCCTGTAATCCGTCGATAACTCGTGCCAGCCCGGCGGCGGCGCCAGCACCGGCGGCGGCGATGACGTTGTGGCCACACGCGTGGCCGATCTCGGGCAGAGCGTCGTATTCGCAGAGCACGGCTACACGCGGCCGGCCGCTCCCTTTTTCCGCGGCGAACGCCGTCGCCAGCCCATAGGCCGCGCGGTCCACCGCGAATCCGACACCTTCGAGGTAGTCGGCCAACCACCCCGCGGCCCGTTCCTCCTCGAAGCGGAGCTCGGGGTTGGCGTGGATGCGCCGGCTCAGTTCGATCAGCGCCGAACTCTGGCGATCGATCTCCGAACAGGCTTGCTGTTTGAGATTTTCCCTATCGACCGTGGGGAGACGCTCGCTCACTGCGCGTCGCCCGCCTCTTCCATGATGTCCTGCGCCAAGATGCGGACGTCCTCATCCGGGTCGTCGAGGGCCCGCCGGACCAGAGCGTAGGCGTCCGCCGTCTCCATGTCACCGACGATACTGATGGCTTCGTAGCGCACTTCCGGATCGGGATCGTCCATCGCGCGCTCCAGCGTATTGGGGGGAATCGTATCGGTATAATCGCCGAGGGCTTCTACAGCCGCGAGTCGGACTTCAGCGTCGGTGTCGTCCATCGCCCGGATCAAAGTCGTGATCGCTTCGGGGTGCTCATTACCGGAGAGCATGAGGATGGCGCCGACCCGCTCGTCCGGATCCGGGTCGTTGAGGATGAGCTCGCGCAACTCGCGGACGTCGACAACATCATCTTCATCGTATGGAAGATCGTCGATGCCACCCTCTCCGGCTACCAGCGCGCCGCGCGTCGGTACCTCGCGCCGCTTCAGTTGCTCCGGGCGACGGCCTTCGGCCATCGCTTTCAGCGATTGGTCGGAATCGGGCTCGCCCTGACGGCGATCGTAGGCCTCGCGCAAATTGTCCATGCGGTTCTGCGCCCGCCCCGAACGGTCGGCGGGAGCCGGCGCCGCCAGGCGCTGCGCATCCTGGCTATCGCTCGAGGAACTGCGCCAGGACAGAAATAGCGCGCCTATCGCGAGCACCGCGATGACGGTCAAGACTGAAGTCGAAGCACGCATCCCTACAAATCCTCCTTCGACGTCCGGATCGTCTGTCGCTTGCCCATTGAGACGTGCAGAGAAGCGACTTCCGGGTGGTCGATCTTGATGGCATTGGTTCGCGGTACCTGGGGAGGATAGCCTGGAACTTCCGCACATTGCCACCGCTCGTTGATGCAACGGAGATGGCGGTACCGGTAGGGGCGTCAGCGGGCGTTCTGCCGCCGCCGCCGGTCGAGAGCAGTGAGTTCGGCGCGGGCCAGGCCGGGGAGGCTGCCGCCATCGAGTACAGCCAACCCCCGTAGCACGGAAGCAGCCCGCTGGTCGCCGATGGCCCCCAGGGCACGGATCGCAGAATGCGCGACGCGAGGCTCGCTTTCCGCCGACGTGGCCAGGACCGCAATATCCGGTACCGCGGACGCATGCCGCGGCGCCCCCAGCGAGATCAGTGTGGCGATTTGGACGGCTGGGTCGGCGGCCTTCAACTGGGCGCGCAACCATTCTGTGACCGCCTCGCCGGTTGCGGAGCCGAGGGCACGGGTGACGGCGATTCGGTCGGCCGGATCGTTCACCTCGGCGGCCAGGTCGAGTAGCGCCTCGGCGCCGGAGAAGCCTGCGAGACCGTCGAGGGCGCGGATCAATCCGATTCGCTCGACGATGAGGAGCCGATGAGAAGCCAGCATCGCAGTGAGGCGAGCGATTCCTTCGCTGTCGGAGCGAAATGCGCTGCTGGAACTCAACAGCACCAGGTCGGCGATTCCCTCCGCGCGCAACTGCTGGTGGCGTGTCTCGAGCTGGCGTATCAGGAGGTCCCGGTGCGCCGCATAGTTCCCCACACCGGCCTCGGCCCGCCAGGCGCGAGCGATCGACGGAATGGTGTCGTCCGCCGCGGTGATCTTCCATTCATGGCCGGCGCCCTGGGTCGTGAAATAAGGGAACCGCCGAGCGAGGTGGGCGAACTCGGCCCGCTCAGCGGTGCGGTCGAGAAACAACATCACTGTGTCGCCGACCGCGTAGCGCGGCGCCCCTTCGGCGTGTGGAAAGACGTCGAAGGCGGCACTGGGAGGATCCCCAGCGACGCTCTCTACCACGCGCAGCGAGAAGTACTCCTGGTGGTCGGAGCCGTCCGCCGCGCTCCACACCCGCAGTGGAGAAAGAATCTCGGCGACGACGATCAGGTCCGCCTGTTGCGCCCACTGGCGCAGCGTTCGACGCTGGTAAACGACGTGCCCGAGCGCTGCGCCGACGAAAAGCGGTAGCGCGACGACACAGGTCCACCAGACGATCCGTCCGCGTCTCACAATCGGTCCGCTGATCGCTGCCCCGCGCCACACGCTCTGCAGCTCACCTCAACCAGCCAACTCCAGCAGCAGGTCGTTCATCACCCCCTGGAACAGCGGGTCGACCTCCGGGCCGATGTTGTTCTGAAACACGGTGCCGCAATCGTTCCACATTTCTCCCGGGCACATACCGTCGTCCGGCGCGCCGATGTTCACCTGGAAACAGAGGAAGCAGCCCGGATTGAACTTCGCCGCCGGCATCTGGTAGCCGACCTCGTCGTTGCCCAGGCCGACGATGAATTTGTGCTCGGCTCCCGTCATCCGCGCCCGGTAGAGGTCGGCGATCTGCGGGTCGAGTTCGTTGGGTGTCACTGCGAAAGTCGCCGGGCCGATGCGAAACGCCTGCATCTCAGAAGTGATCTCGCCCTCTCCCGGTGCCGGCCGCGCGAATGTTCGCCGGCCAAAAATGCCTAGTACGCCGAGTATATCGAAGTACGGATTGGTGACCGGAATCGTCAGCGTCCCGCTCTGCACTACCGCGACTTCGGGTTCGGCGGCCCAGTCGCCGACGGCGTCGAGCGCGTCGCCGGCCCGCTGCGCCAAGATGTTTCCCATGCGTTCGGCGAACTCATAGGTCCGCCGCGGTATCATCTCTCCGTCGTCGTCGGCGAGAAACACGTCGAGCGGGCCCTGTAGCACGCCGAGGTCGCCACTCATGTAAATCGCAGTACCGCCAAAGCGCTCCTCCAGGGCGACCCGCATGTAATGCGGGAAGTCCGACGTCACCAGCGTGTTGTCGGAGCCGAGCGCCTCCGGATGACTGGCGTAGTTGACCAACGTCGCCAGCATCTCGCCACTGTCGCGATCGCGAATCTGGAACGACGGGGTCAACGGATTGCGCACCGGTCCGTCGTCTCCCATCACTTCGATTCCGCCGACACACTGCCCGGCGTCGTCGAAGGCACCGCCGACACATAGGTGCTGGAGGATTTCACCGTCCGCCACCAGATCGGGCTCGGGAGGCAATGACGCGCCGATGGTGTCGCCGGTGGCAAAGCGGATCTCCGCTGGCCGCAGGTTGGCGGCGGCCTCGGCTATACAATCCGCCGCTTGCTGGTTGACGAAATCGAGATAGGCGAGATCGACCCCGGTAGTGAGCTGGTCCGGCCCCCACAAACCCATCGTGTCCGGCCCCTCGTGATTGTGCGTACTGGAAACGACGATGGCGTCGAACGACGCATCGTCAACCAGGGCGCGGATGGTCTCGACCTCGTTGTTGAAGTAGCCGACCAGATCGAGGACGACGAGGGCGATCTTGCTGCCGTCCGCTTCAACTACCACACCGCGCGCCCACAACTCGTCGTGCACGCCGGTCGCCCGTCGGTCGTTGCTGAAGCCCGCAAGGTAAATCGGGTCGCTGTGATTTACCCCGATTTCGGGAGTGATCACCCGCGCACAGGCAGCCGCGCGCAACGCTTCCGGTCCGAGGGCGGCCGCATCGTCGTCACTGCTGCAACTGACACAAAGAGCGCCGAGGACGAACCCTGTCACCAGTCGCGTCGTCACCTTCCAGAACATCGCCTCCCCCTTTCCTTCGCCGATGCCTTCACGGTAGCCCGGCGCCAGGCGTTTCGACGCGAACGGTCTCGATGCGGCCGTCGCGTCGCTGTTTGGCTTCGGCCGGGCTCAACGTCCCGGCGGTTAGAATGAAAAGCGTTCTCCGATCCTCGCCGCCGAGCATGCAGGCGATCGCCTGTGTACGCACGGCAATGCGCTCGACGACGTCTCCGCCCTGGCGCACTCGCAGCACTTCGGCGCTGACCGGCGACGCAACCCAGAGGGCACCCTCGTCGTCGAGGCAACAACCGTCGGGGACGGCGTTCTCCAATTGCGCCCAGAGACGGCGGTTGCTCAGCGAGCCATCGTCCTCGATGTCGAAAGCGGTCATGCGCGCGGCGAACGACTCGCCGACGATGAGCGTCTTGCCGTCCGGCGTGATCACCATACCGTTGGGGAACATCAAGTCGTCCGCGGCGACACGGACGGTCCCGTCCGGTTCGACCAGGGCGATCGCCGCCGCAACCATCGCCTCGCCACTCTCGAAATCGGCGCCGAAGTTGCCGACGTAGGCCCGGCCGCGGGAATCGACGACCATGTCATTGCAGTGGTAGGTGGCGATGCCACTCAAGTCGGCCACCTCGACGAGCCCGCCCGCATCGAGTCGCAACAGTTTGCGATCGCGCATCGACACCACCAGCAGGCGGCCGTCGGGCAGCCATCCCAATCCGGACGGATCATTGGCGACGGTCACTACCGTCTCGGCGCGGCCGTCGAGATCGACGGTCATGACTCGCTGCGAGTGCATGTCGGAGAACCAGAGTTTGCCATCGCGCCAGCGCGGTCCCTCCGGAAACGCCAGCCCGTCGAGAAGGATCTCTGTCGTTCTCATCGGCGCGGATTGGACCACATTTCCCCCGCCGCGGTCCAACCCGCGCGCCGAGCCTGTCGT
Source organism: Thermodesulfobacteriota bacterium (assembly GCA_041743795.1). Classification (GTDB taxonomy): domain Bacteria; phylum Desulfobacterota; class Binatia; order HRBIN30; family CADEER01; genus CADEER01. Next base: position 37,798 of record JBGTMF010000267.1, read on the forward strand.
TCCATTCTGACCATGGCGGGCTACCGCAGCGCCTCAATGGCTCGCCTCATTCCGTCCTCGGTCGACACCCGCGGCTGCCAGCCGAGCCCCATCAACTTGGCGTTGGAGAAGTTCCAGTCGTAGCCGAATGCCTTGACGTCGGCCGTGCGCAACCACGGCTCGCCGCCGACGCTGCGTTGCGCGAACTTCGCCGCCAGCAGGGCGGCGAAGAAGGGTATGTGGCGGGTCGGCCGCCGGCCGCCGATCGCGTCGGCAATGCGCGCGCAGACCTCCTGCAACGTTGGGCCATCGTCGCCGTCGTAGGCCAGGTAGCCCTCGCCGAGAGCGCCGGGATGCTCGCCGACCAGCAGGCAGGCGTCGGCCAGGTTGTCGATGTAGACCCACGGCAGCCACAGTTCCCGCAACCAAAAGCTCATCGATCCGTCGCCAATCGAGCGCGCCAGCGCCGGAAAGAACGCCTTGTCACCAGGACCGTAAACCCACCCGGGATATACGACCGAGACCGGCAGGCCGCGCTCGCGGTGGAAGCGCCACAGCCAGCGCTCGGCCTCGATCTTGGTATCCTGATAGGGCTCACCCCACACGCGCAGCGGCGATGCTTCGTCTAGCACCTCGCCGGCGCGGGGCAGTCCGAACACGTCACTGGTGCTGATGTGAACGAAGCGCTCGATTCCGCGCAGAAAGGCTGCCTCGGCGATGTTGCGGGTGCCGTTCACGTTGACGTTTCGGTAGTCGTCGATCGAGGTCCATGCGTGAACCAGCGCGGCGCTGTGATAGACGCGGCGGATGTCGTCGCAGGCCGCGTCGACGGCATCGCGATCGGTGATGTCCGCCGGTACGATCTCGAGGCGTTCGGCACCGGTAAGTGCATGCAATTCCGCCGCTGCCGGATCACCGGGCCGCACCAGCCCGCGTACCCGGCCGCCCTCGGCGAGCAGTCGACGCACGATGGCCTGGCCGACGAATCCGGCGGCGCCTGTCACCAACGACAGCATGCGCGGTCAGTAGAAGCAGTGACCGAGGCCGCGGTAGGTGCGGGCTCGGCCGGTCACTTCGCCGTTCTCTATCAGCAAATACTCGTTGAAGCGCTCGGCGATCTCGCCGGCCTTGGCCGGGCGGAAGAAGATCGGATCGCCAGGCCCGAGGACACCGCGCAGCGCCGGCGGAACGAGGAGCGGTGTCTGCACCTCGCCGAACCCCTCCGTCTTCTCCGGCTTGAGCCCGGCGGGCAGAAACGGAACCGGCGCCTTGTCGGCGTCACTCGGACCGCTGGCGATGAATCCGCCGCTCTGGCAAGTGATCCGGTCTTCCTGTGGTACGCGCGTCACTTGCAGAGCGAAACACATCGCCGGCTGATTCTCGTTGCTGGCGTAATAGTCGAACAGGTGTGATTGCAGAAATCCCGATCCCGCCGTCACCTCGGTGACCCAGTCTTCACTGCTGGTGGTGCGAATCGATCCGGTGCCGCCGCCGTTGAAGAAGTCGATCTTCACCCCGCGGCGCAGCAGCAACTCGAAGACGGCGCGGCGCTTGGCGGCGACATCCTTCACCGACCGCGCCTTGATCAGCTTCTTGGCGGAATTCAGCAATGGCGCAAATGGGCTCTCGTCGCCGAGGCCGGCGATCTGCGCCTCGTATCCCATCACACCGGCCAGGCGCAGCTCGGGCCGCCGCATAATGGCGTCGAGCAGGGCTTCGAAGTCTGCCAGGGTCCGAATCGGCGAGCGCTGCACGCCAATGTGCATGCCGCCCGGCCGCCACGACATGTCCTGGTCAATGCATATGCGCAACTGCTTGCCGTCGCCGTGATCGCGCCAGAAGTCGGCGAGCATGGTGACGTGCACGGGCGAGTCGATCATCAGGGTCAGGGTCGTGCCGGCACCGACAACGGCGCGGGCGATCTCCAGATCTGACTTCTGCACGGTCGGATAAGCGACCAGCAAATCGTCGAACCCTTCCCCTGCAAGCAACTGAGCCTCCGGCACCGAGAAGCACATCATTCCGCGGAAGTGCTCACCGCCGACGGCGACGATGCGCTTGAGCAACTCCGGCACACGCACGGATTTGGAGGCGACGCGCAGGTTCTTGCCGTGCTGCGCGGCGACCGCCGACAGGCGGCGCACATTGGCGTCGAACGCATCCAGGTCGACCAACATCACCGGCAACGGTTCGTCGCGGACTATGGCGGCGAGCTTTTCGTAGTCGTCGAGGGGCATGGCGCAACCAATGACCTACTCGCCGTGATCCGGCGCAGTCGCGCGATGGACGACGGGGTCCCAGCGGATCTTTTCGTAAACGCGACCGTGCCCGACATCGGCGTAATACAAGCTCATCACCACTCCCTTGATGCCAAGATTGGCCAGGCGCATGACTCCACCGATCGGCGCGGGGGCGGTGGCGAAGCGGTCGGTTAGTGCGAACAGTGAGCGGATCAGCGGACGCGGCATGAATGCGCACAGTGTCAGCACCATCTTCACACCGGCGCGATCGTCCTCGTACATGTGCTCGAGCATGCGGTCGGCGTGGACGGCGCAACCGGAGGCCGTGAACGACGGCAGCGCCTCGTCGCCGGGAATGAGAGCGTCGCCGACCTTCTTCAGACCCCGCTGTTGCCCAGCCGAGAGAATCGCCATCAGCCCGCCTCCGCCAGGATCTGTTCGGCGGCGCGACACGACAGCGCCATGATGGTGAATGAAGGGTTTATGCCGGGCGCGTTGGGGAAGATGCTCGAGTCGGCGACATGGATGTTCTTGAATCCGTGCAATTGGAATTCGGGCGATACCACCGAACGGCCCGGGTCGACGCCCATGTTGCATCCGCCCATCAGATGCAGGCCGATAGCGATGTTCCCTTCGATGATCTCCCGCGCCCCTGTGGCGCGAAAGATATTGCGGATCGCCTCGAGGCCGCTGTCGCGGCGGCGCCGGTCCTCGGCGTCGAGCGTCTTGTCGATGACCGGCTTGCCGTTCGAATTGACCGAGATGCGGCCCGGATGGGTATCGCGAACGGCGACCTCGATACAGCCCATGTGGGTGATGTCGCGCATGCGCCGCATGTGTTCGACACCGAACGCCGGCAACAGCATGGCGACGCCGACCGGGCCGGTGAAGACGTTCTCCAACTTGAATCCGCCGGCGCGGAACGTCGGATCGGCGGACTTGTACGACTGCAGCGGGCCTCGGTGGGCGTTCACCGGCTCGTCGTAAACCGCCAAGCTCATATACTGGGGGTGGGTGTAGAAGTTGTGACCCAACGCCGGCAGGCGCTTGGCGAAGTCCGAGAGCAGCAGTAGTCGTGAGTTGCCGATGGCACCGGCGGCGAGCACCAAGCGGCGGCCGCGGAACGACCGGTCGGATCCATCGGCGGCGCGACCGTGTACGGCGACGACATCCGCCGCCGCCTCGACGCGCAGCGCCTCGAACCGCGAAACGATCTCGAGCCCGGCGGCGCGAGCCTTCGGTAGGACGGCGACCGCGGTGCTCTGCTTGCTGTCGATCGGGCAGCCGCGCAGGCATTCGATGCAGCAGTTGCCGTCCGCAAAACGGCAATCGCCCTGAGCGCGCTCGAGCGGCGCGCATTGGTAGCCGTTCTTGGCGAACCCCTCGCGAAAGATGAGCGCATTGCCGTTTGCGTACTCTTCGGGAACGGTTTGAATGGAAAGGTTGGCGGCCGCCGCGTCGTACCAGGGGTCCAGCTCGCTGCGCGTAAAGTACGGCACGCCGGAGGCGGCACGCCAGCTGTCGAAGGCATCGTCGTCGAAACGATCGAGAAGGGCCTGATTGACGATCGAACCGCCGCCCACCGCCTTCGGCCGCAACAGGCCGATGCTGGCGTCCTTGTTCATTTCGATTCCGCCGCCCCAATAGAGTAACGCGTTGGCGTCGAGATCGTTGTCAGGGTAGGCGTCGCTCGTAAACGAACGGCCGGCTTCGAGCAACACGCATTTCAAGCCCGCCTGGCTGAGCGAGTTGGCTATGAAGGAACCGGAGACACCGGCACCGACGATGACAGTGTCGTATATGGGATCCCGCGACATGAGGTGCGGAGCATAGGGTGACAACGCGAGGTGGGCAAATGGGGGGCACCCCCTTGCCTTGCCGATGCCCGAGTCGGTGTCGCCGGGTGCGGCAGCGGCGACGCGAAACTCCGGCGTCGCGACCGGCGGCTTTCCGTGGTGCGTGAGGGGGAGTAGCGTGGCTGGCGATGGTGACCAGGGTGTTGACGATTGCCGGTTCGGACTCGGGCGGCGGCGCCGGGATCCAAGCGGATCTCAAGACGATCGGCGTACTCGGTGCTCACGGCATGTCGGCGATCACGGCGGTGACGGCGCAGAACACGGTGGGTGTTCTCGCCATCCACGCCCTCGAACCGTCCTTCGTGCGCCAGCAGATCGACGCGGTGGTCGACGACATCGGCGTGGACGCGGTGAAGACGGGAATGCTGGCCAACGCCGCGATCGTCGAAATGGTCGCGCAGGTGGTCGCAGCGAGAGGACTATCTCCGCTGGTCGTCGACCCGGTGCTGGCGGCCGAAAGCGGCGCCGGCCTGATCGAGGGATCCGCCGCAGAGGTTCTCATGCGGAGGTTGTTTCCCCTGGCGACGGTGGTGACGCCGAACGCCGCTGAAGCCGCGCATCTGTTGGCTATGACCGTCGCCAGTGTCGAAGATCAACGACGCGCCGCGCGCCGATTGATCGAGGCCGGCGCGCAGGCCGCGCTGGTCAAGGGCGGCCACCTCGATGGAGCGAACGCCGTCGACGTCCTCTGCATCGGCGGCGAGCTGCACGAGTTGTCCTCGCCGCGAATCGCGGCGAGCAACACCCACGGCACGGGATGTATCCTGGCGACGGCAATCGCGGTGCATCTCGGCCGCGGCGAATCGCTGCTCACCGCCGTCGAGAAGGCGAAAGCCTTCGTCTCGCGCGCCATCGCCGGGGGCCTCTCCATCGGCCGCGGCGCCGGTCCGGCCAACCCTTTCGCCTGACAGCAAATGCTTCGCCCGCGGCGCCGCGCTACTGCGCGGAGACGCGGTCGAAGAAATCGCGGATGCGGGCGGCGTTGGCGCCGATGTCGCCCTTGCCGACGCGCGACTTGGATCGCATGTGTACCAGCGAACCGCCACCGTCGTCGGGCCGTACCTCGATGACGAAATCGTCCTTGAAGCGGAACAACCTGGTGGTGTCGACGCCTTCGATGACGCGACGCCCCGGGTCGGCGAGGGTGATCTCCCAGGTCTCGACCTGGTTTGCCGCTGCGAAGACGCGCCCGAACGCCGTGCCTGGGTCCATTGCCAGCTTCAGCGGTTCAATCTCTCCGTAGCCGGCGCGCTGCTGCGCAGCGAAACTATCGCCAGGGTATGACAGATCGCGACCGCGATTCTCCTCCAGCCGGGCGGCCTGGGTGAAGGCGGGCGGATTGACCGTGTCGGTCGTGATGTCGTTGATGCGCGGCACGCTGCCGCCACAACTCATCGGGACGACGATCCCGCCCAAGACGAGGAACGACGGAACCAAGCCGCCAAACGCGGTTCCGCGGCTCGATGGTCCGCCCCTCAACAGCGCGATCAGGCCGCTGATCAGCGCGATGATCGCGGCCAGCAACCCGAGGGCAAGCACGGCGAAACCAATCATCGGAGGGACGATCTCGAAATACGAGAACAGCGGTCCGGTGACGGCAGCGACGATCGCGAAACCGCCGCCCCAAAGGGCAACTCTTGCCGCCATAGAAGGACGTCCATCCACGGCGCGACCCAAGCAGACCCGCAAGACGGTGTCAAAGGAACCGCGCCAGCCCACAGCCGCCGGCAACGGGTCCACCTGCCAAGCGAAGGAACGACGCCGTTGTCGGGCGCGCTTGATGTGCGGCGGCGGCTGAGCGACGCTCGGCGGTGATGGCTCCATCCGTGCCGACCACCATGCCCGATCCGGCCACTGCGGCGAGCCGCGTCGTCGAGCGACTGCGCGGCAGTGGCTACGCCGCACTCTATGCCGGCGGCTGCGTGCGCGACCGCCTCCTCGGCAAGCAGCCGAGCGACTACGACGTCGCCACCGACGCCGAACCGGAGGTGGTGCAGACGCTGTTTCGCCGCACCGTGCCGGTCGGCGCCAGCTTTGGCGTCGTCCTCGTCGTCATCGACGGCCAGCCGGTCGAGGTGGCGCGCTTTCGCACCGACGCGGAGTACCTGGATGGCCGACATCCTATCGCGGTGCGCCCGGCGACGCCGCGAGAGGACGCCCTGCGCCGCGATTTCACCATTAACGGGATGTTCATCGACCCGATCACCGACGAGGTGATCGACTACGTCGGCGGCCGCGCCGACCTCGAGGCCGGCATCGTCCGCGCCATCGGCGACCCGGTCGAGCGCTTCCGC